>CAUREJ010000004.1:0-64753 GCA_963523735.1 uncultured Capnocytophaga sp. | reverse complement strand
TAAAAGGAGGTACAGGGGCTATTGTGGAATACTTTGGTGAAGGAGCTAAATCACTGTCGTGTACTGGTAAAGGGACTATTTGCAATATGGGTGCTGAAATAGGAGCTACTACCTCTACCTTTGGTTATGACGATTCTATGCGCCGATACCTTATTGCTACAGGGCGCGAAGAAGTAGCCCTTGCTGCCGATGCCATAGCAGCACACCTGACTGCCGACCCTGAAGTGTACGCACAACCCGAAAAGTATTTCGACCAGCTTATAGAAATAGACCTATCGACCTTGGAACCTTACATCAATGGGCCTTTCACTCCCGACAGAGGGACTCCTGTTTCCAAAATGAAAGAAGTAGCCCGCGCAAACGACTGGCCTCTTGAAGTACAATGGGGGCTTATAGGTTCGTGTACTAACTCATCATACGAAGACCTTTCACGCGTGGCTTCTATTGTAGAGCAGGCGGTTGCCAAAGGTATTACCCCTAAGGCTTCGTTTGGTATCAATCCAGGCTCGGAGCAAATACGATATACCATTGAACGCGATGGGCTTATTGCTCTTTTTAAGAAAATGGGTACCCTTGTATTTACTAATGCCTGTGGACCTTGCATAGGTCAGTGGGACAGAGAAGGTGCTGAAAAGCAAGAGAAAAACACTATTGTACACTCATTTAACCGGAACTTCTCTAAACGTGCCGACGGCAACCCCAATACCCACGCTTTTGTAACTTCGCCTGAAATGGCAGCGGCTTTGGCGATTGCTGGTAGGTTGGATTTTAACCCTATTACGGACACCCTACTTAACGACAAAGGCGAAGCGGTAAAACTCACCCCTCCGTACGGTGAGGAATTGCCTGCTAAAGGTTTTGCGGTAGAAGATGCGGGCTATCAGGCTCCTGCCGAAGACGGTAGCGGGGTGAATGTAGTGGTATCACCTACCTCTAACCGCTTGCAGCTGCTGACGCCTTTCAGTCCTTGGGACGGCAAGAACATCACAGGGGCAAAACTCCTTATCAAAGCACAAGGCAAGTGTACTACCGACCATATATCAATGGCTGGCAAGTGGTTGCGCTTCCGCGGGCACTTGGACAACATATCCAACAATATGCTTATAGGGGCAGTAAATGCCTTTAACGGTAAAACTAACAGCGTGAAAAACCAACTTACGGGCGAATACGATGAAGTGCCTAATGTGCAACGTGCCTACAAGGCGGCGGGAGTCCCCTCCGTAGTAGTAGGTGACCATAATTACGGCGAAGGTTCGTCACGTGAACACGCTGCTATGGAACCTCGTCATCTGGGCGTGCGGGCTGTTTTGGTAAAATCGTTTGCTCGGATTCACGAAACGAACCTTAAAAAACAAGGAATGCTTGCCCTTACCTTTGCCAATGAAGCTGATTATGACAAGATTCAAGAAGATGATGTAATTAACTTCCTTGACCTCACTGCCTTTGCACCGCACACGCCTCTGCATTTAGAGTTTGTACACAAGGACGGCAGCAAAGATGTTATCAGCTGCAACCACACCTACAATGCCCAGCAAATAGAGTGGTTCAGAGCAGGAAGTGCCTTAAACAAATTAGCAAATTAGCAAATTAGAGAATTAGCAAATTAGAGAATTAGCAAATTAGAGAATTAGCAAATTGGAGAATTAGCAAATTGGAGAATTAGCAAATTGGAGAATTAGCAAATTAGCAAATTGGAGAATTAGCAAATTAGCAAAAAAAATATTGCCAGAGCTACTTACGTAGTTTTGGCAATATTTTTTTGTGCAAAGGAGTTGGAATTTTGCTTTACCTTCGTTACATACTCATATTATCTATAAGCCTTACTCCTTCGGCGTGTACTACAATAAAGGCGCGGTACTCTTTACCTGCTTCTTTTTCGGTAACTGCTTGTAGGGTATGGGCATCGGTAATAGTGAAATACTCTAAATCGAAATCGGGTTCTTTGGCAAACTGCTGTGTTACCCAATCTATTACTTCGGCAGGGGTATGGGTAGCAAAACGCTCTTTAGCTGCTACAAGGGTTCGGTAAATAACCGTAGCGCGCTCTTTCATATTCTCACTAAGGAGGGCATTGCGTGAACTAAGGGCTAATCCTGCCTCATTGCGTACTATAGGACAGGGAACGATAGTTACTGGTAGTTTTTTTTCTTGTACCATCTGCTGTATGATGAGCAGCTGCTGGTAGTCTTTTTCACCAAAATAAGCACGAGTAGGGGTTACTATTTCAAAAAGTTTCTTTACTATAGTGCCTACTCCGTCAAAATGCCCAGGACGAGAGGTGCCTTCCATCACCTTGTCCAAGCCTGCAAAATCAAAAGACTCGGAAGCTACCTCGCTACCATAAATATCGGCTACCGTAGGGGCAAAAATGAGTACTTCACCGGCAAGGGTAGCAATGAGGTCGGCATCGGCTTCGAGGGTGCGAGGGTAACGTTCTAAATCGGTGGGATTATTGAACTGTGTAGGATTCACAAAAATGCTTACAACGGCGATATCATTCTCATCTTTTGCTTTTTTTATGAGAGATAAATGTCCGTTGTGCAAAGCGCCCATAGTGGGTACTAAACCTATTGTTTTCCCTTGATTTTTAAGAGTTTGCAGTGTGTTATGCAGCACATTTTGTTCAGTGTAAATCATTGTTATAAAATCTTTTTGGGTGCAAACTTATAAATATTTTGTGGATATGTGCATATTTTTTTGTACTTTTGTGCTTTCTAAGGAGCTATATTAAAAATAAAATACTTTTTATGAAGGATAAAAAAGTACTCTACGTATCGTCGGAAGTGTTGCCTTACTCACCGTACAGTGAGCTGGCAAGTATGTCGTTTGAAGCCCCGAGAATGGTGAATGCCAACGGAGGCCAAATACGCATCTTTATGCCTAAATTTGGCAATATTAACGAACGCCGGCATCAGCTACACGAAGTTATTAGACTTTCGGGTATCAATATTGTTATTAATGATATTGATGTACCGCTGATTATTAAAGTGGCTTCTATTCCTAAAGAACGTATTCAGGTGTATTTTATCGATAATGATGAGTATTTTGACCGTAGCGGCACACTCTTTGATGAGGAGAATAATATGTACCCTGATAATGATGAGCGTTGCATATTCTTTGCTAAAGGAATTGTTGAGACGGTAAAGAAGCTGAACTGGCTGCCCGATATTATTCATATTCACGGTTGGGTATCGACTTTGTTACCGCTGTACTTGCGCACTTATTACAAAGATGAACCTATTTTTTCGGAAAGTAAAATCATTACTTCGGTAACTGATGCGGATTACGAGGGGGCTTTGAACAGCGCCCTTATTAACAAGGTTGCTTTTGATGGAATGAGCAAAAAAACTATTGAACCACTGAAAAATCCTACTTATTACAACTTGATGCGTATGTCGATAAAACATTCGGACGGGGTAATAGTAGTGAGCGAACCTGAAAAGATGCCTGCTGATTTTGTTACTTACTTAAAGAATTTGCGCAAACCAGTACTGTACAATCCCGATAAAGAGACGTTCCAAAACTCATATCGCGATTTTTACATCAAAATTCTAAATAAAAAATAAATGAGAAAAATACATCAATTACTTTTTTTAACTGCTATAACAGTGCTTACAAGTGCTTGTACCAACGATACTTTTAACGAAATGGACGGTGCACTGCTAAAAAACTCGAACTTTAACACTGGTACTTTTACAGCTACCCTTTCGGTTAGCAATATTAAAGAGGACGCTGTGCAAACTAATGCCTTGGGCAGTTACCTTTTAGGACAATACACACAAGCACCTTTCGGCACTAAAAAAGCTACTATCATTGCGCAAGTAGGACTTACTAATGTAAACCCTACTTTTGGCAGCTATACACAAGCTAATGAGGATAAAAACAACAAACAGGAGAATGAAACTGCCACCGAGGCTTACCTTTATATTCCGTTCTACAATCCTTATACTAATGCTCAAAAATTCACTTATACTAAAGATACTGAATATCAGTTAGATTCTATTTACGGCAATAAAACAGCTACCTTTGGTGCTGAAGTAAAAGAATTGAACTATTTTTTGAGCAATATAGGTGCTGACTTAAAAGCAAAACAATACTATAACAATGATAGTGCCCTTAGCAGCCAATTAGGCAGTTCAATAGCTTCTAACACTACTTTAAATATTAGTAACAAGGGTATTGTTCGATATGAGTTTGACAACCCTCAAACTACAGAAGATGAGAGCAAAAAGCAAAAAGATGTATTAGCCCCTGGCTTACGCATTCCTCTTGATGCTAATTTCTTTCAGACAAAAATTCTTAGCAAAGAAGGTAGTAGTGAACTACAGAACTTAAATACTTTTCAGAAATATTTTCGCGGTATTAGCATTACAGCTACAAACCTATCGACAGAGGTGATGATGCTGCTGAATATGAGCAAGGCTACCATAGAAATTGTGTACACTTATAACGCTACTGTTGATAAGAAAACCCAAGTACAGAAAAACAGATTTGAGATGCCTGTAAATGGTATTACAGTGAACTTATTTGACAATACTGGTGAGGCTACAACCGATAGTTCTAAAATATACCTCAGCGGTGCTTGGGGACAAATAGCTACTGTTACTATAGCCGATAGTGATATTGCCCGTATGAAATCGGAAAAACTAATGGTAACAGATGCTAGCTTATTATTGTATGTAGATACAGAGGTTACTTACCAAAAGGAACCTGAACGCTTGTACATATACAACGCTAAGACGGGTGCTTCATTGGCAGACTATCAGTACGACCCGAGCAATAACGGTCAGACTTCGGCTTTATCACAACTGATACACTTACCTAAGCTGCACAAAGAAAACGGCAAAGGGGCTTATTACCGCCTTCGGATTACAAACCACCTCTTAAACCTTATAAATAACAATACTGATAACGTACCTTTGGCTATAGCGGTAGGTTCTAACGTGAAGAACACTAACACTACTACTTACTTAAAGAATACTGATAAGAAACTTTTGCCTATACAAACAGCAGTAACTCCTTTAGGCACTGTTATTAAGGATATTAAATTAGTGATTAACTACACTAAGGTTCAATAGAGATGGATTTACGCGAGCAGTTAAAAGCACTTTTCCCTGAACATCAAGAGGAAGAGACCCCTACCCTACCGACCCCGAACGTGTGGTTACAAGACGACCCTTTATTGTGCAAATACGAAAAAAGAAAGGGTAAGGCTGTGACAATTATTGAGGGATATAACGGTGCGGATAACGATTTTAAAATTTTGGCTAAAGAGCTTAAAACACACTTAGGCGTGGGAGGTAGTGTAAAAGATGATTGTATCATCATACAAGGTGACTACCGCGATACTATTATGCAACTTTTAATAGATAAAGGGTTTAAAGTAAAACGAGTAGGAGGATAAAAACAATTAACAAATTAACAAATTAATAATTACTATATATGAAATTATTAGAAGGAAAAACAGCTATTATCACTGGTGCCAGTCGTGGTATAGGACGTGGTATAGCGGAAGTATTTGCAGCACAAGGGGCTAATATAGCTTTTTCATACAGCTCATCGGTAGAGGCTGCTAAACGATTAGAAGAACAACTTAGTGCTTTAGGAGTAAAAGTAAAAGGCTACCAAAGTGATGCCTCTAACTTTGCCCAATCACAGGAATTTGTTGATGCTGTAGTGGCTGAGTTTGGCAGTATTGATATATTGGTAAACAACGCTGGTATCACTAAAGATAACCTACTGATGCGCATTAGCGAAGAGGATTTTGACAAGGTGATAGAAGTGAACCTGAAATCGGTTTTTAATATGACTAAAGCTGTACAACGCGTGATGCTAAAACAGCGCAAAGGCTCTATTATCAATATGAGTAGTGTGGTAGGTATTAAAGGAAATGCAGGACAATCAAACTACGCTGCCTCAAAAGCTGGTATTATTGGTTTTACAAAATCAATAGCACTGGAATTGGGGTCACGTAACATACGTTGTAATGCTATAGCTCCTGGCTTTATTGAAACTGAAATGACTGCTGTACTTGACGAAAAGGTAGTACAAGGCTGGCGCGATGCAATCCCTTTAAAACGCGGTGGACAACCTGAAGATGTAGCTAATGCTTGTGTGTTTTTGGCGTCGGATATGTCGGCTTACATCACTGGGCAAGTGCTAAATGTAGACGGCGGAATGCTCACATAATTTTGTTATTTCAAAAAAACTATTTACTTTTGCCGAATGTTAATGAAAAAACTTATCATCATCGGTTGTTTGGGGGTGCTTTTCACTTCGTGTGGAGAGTACCAAAAAGCCTTAAAATCAACCGATAGCAGCGTAAAATACGCCGAAGCAGAAAAACAATACAAAAACAAAAAGTACAAAAAAGCTATTCGCCTTTTTGACGCTATACAGAATGAATATGCAGGCAGACCACAAGGTGAACGCTTGTTTTTCCTCTTTGGTGATGCTTATTACCAAACGGAACAATACGGACTGGCAGCTTACGCTTTTGACCGCCTACAACGCTTGTACCCCCGTAGCGATAAAGTTATGGAATCGGCTTTCATGGAAGCTAAATGTTATTACCTACAAGCACCTACTTATAGCGTAGACCAAACCTATACCAACCAAGCTCTTGAGAAATTACAGTACTTTATAGATAGGTACGCTAATTCGGACTATGCTAAAGAGGCTAACCAAATGATATTGGAGTTAGTAACACAATTAGAGAAAAAAGAGTTTGAAATAGCTAAACAGTATGACCTTATACGCGACTATCAGGCAGCTATGAAAACTCTTGATAACTTTTTGACTAATAACCCAGGTAGTGTGTTTCGGGAAGAAGCTCTCTATACTCGTTTGCACTCGGCTTATGAGTGGGCTATAAATAGTGTGGAAAGCAAACAAGAAGAACGTTTGAACACTGCTAAAGAGGCTTATGATAACCTTTTAAGAGCTTTCCCTGAGACTAAATACAAAAAAGAAGCTGACTATATGCTCGGCAAAACTAATAACGCACTGAAAAGTATTACAACATCACAAAAATAAGTATTCATTATGGATTTTAAACGCATCGACGCTCCTACAACTACCGTTACCTACAACAAATCGGCTATTGAAGCTCCTACTGGTAATATTTATGAGGCTATCTCTATCATTGCCAAAAGAGCTAACCAAATTAATGCTGAAATAAAAAAAGAACTTGTAGAAAAATTAGAGGCTTTTGCTACTAATAACGATACTTTGGAGGAAATATTTGAAAACAAAGAACAGATAGAAGTATCTCGTTTTTACGAACGTTTGCCCAAACCACAAGCTATTGCTGTTAAAGAATGGTTGGAAGGGAAAGTATATTTCCGTGAAACTGAATAGTTTTTTACTAATACAATAAAATGATTACTTTTTCTTGGCTTTAAGCTGTAAGCACTGACTTGCTGTTTAAAGCCTTTTCTTAATTTGCTTTATTATGAATATTGTTCTTGGTATTACTGGAGGCATTGCTGCCTACAAGACTCCACAATTAGTGCGTTTGCTCGGCAAAAAGGGACACACAGTAAAGGTAATTCTTACTGAAAAAGCTAAAGATTTTGTTACCCCTCTTACACTAAGTACCGTTTCTAAAAACCCTGTACTTTCGGCTTTTTCATCGGCTGAGGGCAACTGGCATAGCCACGTGGAGCTTGCTCTTTGGGCTGATGCCATACTGATAGCCCCTGCCACAGCCAATACTATAGCCAAAATGGCTCACGGTATTTGTGATAACCTACTGCTGGCTACTTACTTCTCGGCAAAAGCTCCTGTATTTATAGCTCCTGCTATGGACTTGGATATGTACGCCCACCCTACTGTTACCGAGAATTTAAGAAAATTGGAATCATTTGGCAATTATGTAATTCCTGCTGAATATGGTGAACTGGCTAGCGGACTGGTAGGACAAGGACGTATGGCTGAACCTGAAAATATAATAACTTTTGTGGAAACGGCACTTACCCCCCAACTCCCTTTAAAAGGTAAAAAAGTACTTATTACTGCAGGGCCTACTTACGAGGCTATTGACCCTGTACGCTTTATAGGTAACTTCTCTTCAGGCAAAATGGGGATAGCCCTTGCTAACGAAGCAGCAGCACAAGGGGCAGAGGTGCATTTGGTATTAGGCCCTTCGACTGAAAAAAATATCGCTCCTGAAATTCATTTACACAGAGTAGTTAGCGCCCAACAGATGTACGAAGCTGCTGTAGCCCAATTCCCTACTTGTGACATTGCTATCCTTGCCGCTGCCGTAGCCGACTACACCCCAGAAATAGTAGCCCCCGAAAAGATTAAAAAGAAAGGTGAGCACCTGAATTTGACCTTAGTACCGACGGTGGATATATTGGCTTCTTTAGGCAAAATGAAAACTACTCAAACCCTTATTGGCTTTGCTTTAGAGACTGAAAATGAACTGGAAAACGCTAAAAACAAGCTTGCTAAAAAGAATTTAAACGGCATAGTAATGAACTCATTACGCGATGCAGGGGCAGGATTTGGCACCAATACCAATAAAATAACTTTCATCACCCCTACCAAGGAAATAGCCTTCCCTTTAAAAAGCAAAGAGGAAGTAGCTTTTGATATTTTAGGTCAAATACTTGCTATTTTGGAATAATTTTGTACTTTTGTACCTCTAACGATAAAAAACAGAATAAATGAAAGCATACATCTTCCCAGGTCAAGGAGCCCAATTTGTTGGTATGGGGCTTGACTTATACGAAAAATCGGCTGAAGCAAAGGCTCTTTTTGAAGAAGCTAACCGTATTTTAGGTTTCTCTATCACCGATATTATGTTCGGCGGTACCGATGAAGACCTTAAACAGACCAAAGTAACACAACCCGCCATCTTTTTGCACTCAGTAATTTTAAGCAAGGTGTTGGGCAATGCTTTTACCCCACAGATGGTAGCAGGACACTCATTAGGAGAGTTTTCGGCATTGGTGGCTAATGGTACTCTTTCGTTTGCCGATGGTTTGCAATTAGTAGCCCAACGTGCTGCTGCTATGCAAAAAGCTTGTGAACTGCAAGCTGGTACTATGGCTGCTGTTTTAGGATTGACTGATGAACAAGTAGAACAGCTTTGTGCTACTATTGAAGGTATAGTAACACCTGCTAACTACAACTGCCCCGGTCAGTTAGTAATTTCGGGAGAGCTAAAAGCTGTAGAAGCAGCTTGCGAGAAGATGAAAGAAGCTGGTGCTAAGCGCGCTCTTATACTATCGGTAGGAGGGGCTTTCCACTCATCACTTATGAAACCTGCAGAAGAGGAATTGGCAGCAGCTATTGAACGCACTGCCTTTAACAAGCCTCTATGCCCTGTATACCAAAACGTTACTACTACAGCAGTAAGCAATGCTACCGAAATTAAGAAAAATCTTATCAAACAACTCACTGCTCCTGTAAAATGGACACAAAGTGTACAACAAATGATTGCTGACGGAGCTACTGAATTTGTAGAGGTAGGGCCTGGCAAAGTGCTACAAGGCTTGGTAAAGAAAATAAATAAAGAAGCTGTAGCAGCTTCGGCTGAAATATGATACAAGTAGAAAACTTACATAAATCATTTGCAGGGGTAGAAGTTCTGAAGGGTATTTCGACTATTTTTGAGAAAGGTAAAACGAATCTTATCATTGGGCAAAGTGGCTCGGGTAAGACCGTATTTCTCAAATCGTTATTAGGACTCTTTACCCCCGATATGGGTGATATTATCTACGATGGAGTAAAATATGCGGATATGAAACGCAAAGAACGGGCTGCCCTACGCCAGAAGATGGGTATGGTTTTTCAGGGTAGTGCTTTGTTCGACTCGATGACAGTACTTGAGAACGTAATGTTCCCCTTAAAGATGTTCTCTCAACAATCTTTTGAGGAGATACGTGAGCGTGCTAATACTGTACTTGCCCGTGTGAACCTTGTAAATGCTGAAAATAAACTGCCATCGGAAATATCGGGAGGGATGCAAAAACGGGTGGCTATAGCAAGGGCTATTGTGAATCAGCCTAACTACTTGTTTTGTGATGAACCTAACTCTGGCCTTGACCCAAAAACTTCTATTGTAATTGATAACCTTATTCAAGAAATAACTGAAGAGTTTAACATTACTACCGTTATCAATACCCACGATATGAACTCGGTAATGGAAATAGGAGCTAAAATAGTGTTCCTAAAAAACGGATATAAGGAGTGGGAAGGCTCTAAAGAAACGATTTTCCGCACGGATAACGAAGCTGTTACAGACTTTGTATATTCGTCAGAACTATTTAAAAAAGTACGAAAAGCCTATTTAGAAGAACATAATGAATAAAACAATTTTTACTGAAACTTATAAAGTGCGTAGCACCCAAGTGAACCTAAACAACCAACTTGGCTTATATGGGGTGCTTGGTATGTTGCAAGACATAGCCTCTGAACACGCTTCTTATCTGGGGTTTGGCTATAAACAATTAGTACAAAAGGGCTTTTTTTGGGCTCTGATTCAGCAACACCTTAAAATGGATTATTGGCCAGGTTGGAATGAGCGTATTACTGTGAAAACTTGGTCACTACCCGTGCAAGGAGTGTATGCGTTCCGAGAGTTTGAACTCTATTGGAATGATAAAAAGATAGGTGAGTGCGCTACTACTTGGATTACAATGGATATACAAAGTCGCAAGCCTATTGAACTGAGTGGGCAACAAGAGATTTTCTTCCCTCGTACCGATGGTAGCCTTAATTTTAAAACCCAACGCATTAGCCTACCCAGTGATATGTATCAGGTGAATGAGTTTGGTGTAAAGGTTAGTGATTTAGATATGAACTCACACGTAAACAATGTGAAGTACAGCCAATGGGCACTGGATATGATGAACGAGCGCGCTCACCGCGAATGGGTAATTAAAGAGTATGCTATTAACTTCCTTTCCGAAACCTTTATTGGCGACCAAATGCAAGGTTTTAAAAGCAAAGGTAAGTTCTTAAGCGATACCTTAGTGGAGACCTTCCACTATGCCCAAAAGATAGGTGCTGCAAAGCCAGCATTCATATCACATTGGACTGCTGAACGAATTAACAAATAATGATATAAGAGACAATAAACTATTACTTTAGAACTATTTCTGCTTATACTTATTTTTTTGCAAAAAAAATTAAGAAAGATTGTAGTTTTTTAAATAATTTGTTGTAACTTTGCCGTGTGAACAGGAAGTTATATATACTTGCGATAGCACTTACAAGTCTATCACTTATAGGGATTATTATCATTCAGGGCTACTGGATTAAGTCGGCTATTGATGATAAAGAAGAGGCGTTTACTTACTCTATTCAGCAGATACTCAGCAGTGTAGCTAAGCAAATAGAGCAAGATGAGGTGGATAAGTATGTGGCTAAGATTATTAGTTTGCGTGAGAACGACCATAAGCTAAACCTAAAAGAAAACCATTTGCGGGAGTTTATTTACGTACAAGAAAACAAAGAAAATAAGGAAACTTTTATCTATAAACACGGTGTTTTAGAAGAAGATTACCTAATTCCTGCTAGTAAGCAATTAGCTGACCAATTAGGTGTAAGTGCCACCCAAGATAGTTTTTCTTTTAAGAGTTATATTCGCCAAGAATCTTTGCAAAGAGTAGTAGATGGCAAAGAGGTGCCCCCCTCTGAATCACAGCTCAGTAATTATGAAAAACTGAGTGAACTACCTGAAATAGAACGTGTAATGATTGAAGAATCATTCAAAAATATTATCAGGCAACAGTTGGTTAGTGAACGGGTCTCTACTGAACAGATAGGAAAATTAATAGCTGATAGACTCAAAAAAAGAGAGATGAAATTGTCTTTTGAGTTTGCAGTGTATAACAAAGGGATAGTATCAAACGTACATAGTAAATACTTTGAACCTAATGAGACAAAAGAGTATAAAACATTGTTGTTTGCTGGTAACACTTCAAAAGATTCTCTTTATGAGCTTGTAGTAGTGTTCCCACAGCGAGAGAGTTTTGTGCTATCATCTATCATAGGGATAGCTTCTCTTTCTACCATTTTTGTGCTTATTATTATTGCTGTTTTCATTTATACTATTCATCAACTGATTACCCAGCGGCGTATATCTGAAATCAAAACAGATTTCATTAATAATATGACGCACGAATTTAAAACACCTATTGCAACAATGAGCTTGGTGCTGGACAGTCTAAAAGCTCCAACAACACGACAAGACCCTGAGAAAGTGATGCATTATGTGCAAATACTGAAGCAGGAAAACAAACGAATGCTATCACAAGTAGAGAATATTTTGCAAATATCTCGTTTGGAAAAAGATAACTTACAACTGACAAGAGAACCTCTAGATGTACACGAGATAATTATTACAGCTATTATGCACCTACAGCCTATATTAGATGAGCGCAATGGTGTAATACGGCAGCATTTTTTAGCAAGTAATAGCGATATATCGGCTAATGAATCACACCTTACCAATGTATTTATAAATGTAATTGAAAACGCTATTAAATACTCTCCTAACACCCCCGAAATAGATATTTACACTGAAAATATCAAGAATAAGATATTAATTCGCGTAAAGGATAGAGGACAAGGGATGAGCAAACAAGCCGCACGGCACATCTTTGACAAATTCTATCGTGAGCATACAGGTGACTTACACAATGTGAAAGGCCACGGATTGGGGCTTGCCTACGTGAAAAGCATAGTGGAATATCATCAAGGAACCATTACAGTACAAAGTGAAAAAGATAGGGGTAGCACTTTTTATATCAAACTACCTATAATATAAAACTAGTTAGTGGACTTATAACTTTTAAACATTAATGAAATATGAACGGAAACTATTACGGTGCTAAAGCACCCTCAGAAAACAAGCGTATTCTATTAGTAGAGGACGACCCTAATTTTGGCACTGTACTGAAAGACTATTTAGTAATGAGTGGTTTTGATGTAACTTTAGCCAAAAATGGTATGGAGGGATTTGAACGTTTCAAAAAAGAACCTTATGATATGTGCATTTTGGACGTAATGATGCCCTATAAAGATGGCTTTACTTTGGCTAAAGAAATACGTGAGAAAAACGAAAAAATTCCTATTATTTTTCTGACAGCACGTACTATGCGTGAAGATGTAATAAAAGGATATCGCTCAGGGGGTGATGACTACCTAAACAAACCTTTTGACTCTGAAATATTGCTAATGAAAATACGCTCGATGTTACAACGCAAAAGTATTGAAACAATTGTTGATAGCAATAAGTTTGAGTTTGAAATAGGTAAATTCTTCTTAAATACTAAGTTGCGTATTTTAAAGTACGAAAATGAAGAACCTGTAAAACTTTCACCTAAAGAAAACGAATTGTTACGCTTATTGGCTTTACATACCGATGATTTTATGTCGCGTGAGTTAGCTCTTTCTAAAATTTGGAAAGATGATAACTACTTTACCTCACGCAGTATGGATGTGTACATAGCTAAACTGAGAAAACTTCTTAGAAAAGATGAAAAAGTAGAGATTTTAAATATTCACGGTGAAGGATTTAGATTGGTAGCCGATAAAGAAGCTGAGGGATTTATTTAAAAAATTATTCACAGTTCATTGTTAATTAAGATTTTTTTTGTACTTTTGCGCCCTGAAAATAATAGCTCGGCATAAAACCTTGTAGAAAATGAGAAAATTAAAAGACTACGACATTTCGTTTGCGGGCTTAAAGCAGGGTATACATCTGTTTGAATATCAAATTGATAAGCACTTTTTAGAACTATTTGAGTTTGATGAAGTGAATGATATTCACCAAACAGTTACAGTGCAACTGAACAAAAAAAGTAACCTAATGGAGCTGCACTTTCAAAATAAAGGTACCGTAAATGTGAACTGTGATGTTTCTAACGAACCTTTTGATTTAGAAGTTGTTGGTGAGCTTTTATTGGTAGTAAAGTTTGGTGAAGAATACAATGATGACGATGAAGAGTTACTGATATTACCTCACGGTGAACATCAACTGAATGTAGCACAATACATTTATGAACTCGTAGTACTGAGTATACCAGCTAAGCGAGTACACCCTGATGTATTAAGCGGCACTATGCAATCGGAGGTATTGGAAAGGTTAGAAGCTCTTGCCCCTAAAGAAGAGCATTACAATACTGCTGCTGAAGCAGTAGACCCTAGATGGGAAAGTTTAAAGAATTTAATAACTGATAAATAAAAAGAATTAAGTAATGGCACATCCTAAACGAAGACAATCAAGAACCAGAAGAGATAAGAGAAGAACTCACGACGTAGCTGTAGTTCCTCAAATTGCTAAAGACCCTGTAACAGGTGAAAATCACTTGTACCACCGTGCTCACTGGCACGAAGGTAAATTGTACTACCGCGGTCAAGTTCTTATTGATAATACTGAGAAAAGTGAATAAAAAAAGCTGCCTTATAAGGCAGCTTTTTTATTTCTATAACTAAGGGCGAAGATTATTCGCCCTTATTAATTATTCGGCAGCAGGTGCAGAAGAGTTTTCTGTATCTGCTGTTTTTTCTTCTTCTAAAAATCCTTTTTTGAGAAGGAGATTATACCACTGTATTACCTTTTTAATGTCACTAGCATAAACACGATCACGGTCATAAGTGGGGAGTACTTCGGCAAAATAAGCTTCGAGGGTGGCTCCGTCGGATTTGGCTGAAATACGCGCTTCTTTACCTTCTTCTAATTTTTTCATATTTTCAAAGACTACTGATAAAGGTACTTCTTCGGTATCGGTATAAATGGCAATTTCGGATAATAAACTTACGTTGTTACGAATACCTACTGGTATGCGTTTGTCATCGGCTAATGATGTGGCTAAAAAGCCTGAACGCGTTTGAGTTTCGAGGTGGTATAAACCTGGTTTGCCTGATATGGCTAGTACTTTCGTTAAATTCATTTTATTGTGATGATTAAATTAAATTATTTCTGATAGAATTTCATTCGATAATCTACCTTTACTTTTCCTTTGCTGATGTTGTTGAGCTTGTTTTTGATGATTTGTTTTTTGAAGGCTGAAAGTTTATCGGTAAAAAGTATGCCTTCGATATGATCGTACTCGTGCTGTACTACACGTGCTGCTAACCCACTAAGGGTAAGGGTTTGTGGCTTAAAATCTTCATCGAGAAAGGTGATGGTGATTTGCTCTTGTCGGCTTACATCTTCACGCACTCCGGGTATGCTTAGGCAGCCTTCATTAAAATTCCAATGCTTGCCTGTTTCTTCTATCATTTTGGCGTTAATGAAGGTTTTTTTAAAGCTTTGGAGGAAGCTTCGTTCTTCATCAGTTAGATCATCGTCATCGGCGAAGGGGGCGGTATCGACTACAAAAAGGCGAATGGGTAGCCCTACTTGGGGGGCTGCTAATCCTACTCCGTTGGCGTAGTTCATTGTATCGTACATATTGGCTATCAGTGTTTTAAGTTGTGGGTAATCGGGGGTAATGTCCTTAGCTACCTCACGAAGCACTGGTGTGCCATAAGCTGTTATAGGTAAAACCATTGCATTTTTTTCTTTTATTGTGGGGGCAAAGGTACAAAATATTTATCAATTAACAATGAACTATTAAGAATTAGCAAATTTGAAAATTAGCAAATTAGGAAATTAGCAAATTAGCAAATTGGGAAATGAGGGAGGATTGCGGAAAATGCAATGTTTTTGGGTTTTTGTTGCGAATAATGCAATGTGTGGGAAGGAGGATGATGTGCTTGATATTCAGTTATGTAACGCTTATTGTTCGCTCACCCTTCGCTCTGCCTTCGGTATGCCTTCGAGATGGCTTCGAGGTAGCTCCAAGCTGTTTTGGGTTGTGTTTTTATTGTAACAAATTGATTGTTAGGGAGTTGTATTTTTCAGCTAAAAAGGGAGTTGGGGTGGGTGATTTTTGAATTATTTTCAGCTAAAATGAGAAAAAGATGTATTTTATTTATTTTTAAGGTGTGTGCAATGTGGTATTGTTTTTTGGTGTGTTTGCTGTAAAAGATAAGTGTATGATTGGGGAATGTATTGAATGTTAAGTGTCTGAAGTTTTTCTTTTTTAAATCAAATATAAATTAAGAACTTTTTATGATTTTTTATTGCACAGGTTTTAAAAAGTATGTACTTTTGTACCGAAAATTTTTAACGTATTACATTATATAAAACTATAAAACGAATGGCAGGATTATTTAAAACATCTGTTGCACGGAAAGTGATGATGGCACTGTCGGCACTTTTCCTCGTTCTCTTTTTAATTATTCACTTTGCGGTGAACTTCACCTCGGTGATTAGTGAGAACACTTTTAATGAGCTATCCCACTTTATGGGCACTAACCCTTTGATTCAGTTTGCTTTGCAACCTGTATTGCTTATTGGGGTTATGTTTCACTTTATTATGGGTTTTGTTTTGGAACTTCAAAATAAGAGGGCTCGTGGTGGTGAGGCGTATTACAGTTACAACGGTGGGGCTAACTCTACTTGGATGTCACGTAATATGATTATTACGGGGATAGTGGTACTTGCTTTCTTGGGCTTGCACCTTTATGATTTTTGGGTAGCTGAGATGAACTACAAGTACGTTGAGTTCAAAGCTCCTGACCCAACTCGTTATTATCACGAGTTGGTTGAGAAATTCCACGATCCTATCCGTGTGGGCTTCTATGCACTTTGCTTTATTGCTTTGGCTTTGCACTTGCTACACGGCTTTCAGTCGGCTTTTCAATCGATGGGTTGGAAAGATGATGCGAGGAAGAAGGTTATTAGCCAAATAGGTAATTGGTATACCTATATTATTTGTGGGGGCTTTATTTTCATTGCTCTTTTCCATTATTTTAATCACTTATTAACAGCTTAATTTTATGAGTACATTAGATTCTAAAATTCCTGAAGGTCCTATAGCGGACAAATGGACGAAATATAAAGACCATATTAACCTTGTAAACCCTGCTAACAAGCGTAATATAGATGTGATTGTGGTGGGTACTGGTTTGGCTGGTGGCTCGGCTGCTGCTACTTTGGCTGAGTTGGGTTATAATGTTAAAGCTTTTGCTTATCAGGATTCGCCCAGACGTGCGCACTCGATTGCTGCACAGGGTGGTATTAACGCTGCTAAGAACTATATGGGTGATGGTGACTCTAACTATCGCTTATTTTACGATACTGTAAAGGGTGGTGACTATCGTGCTCGTGAGGCTAACGTGTATCGCCTTGCAGAGGTATCGGGTAACATTATTGACCAATGTGTGGCTCAGGGGGTTCCTTTTGCTCGTGATTACGGTGGACTTTTGGACAACCGCTCATTTGGTGGGGTGTTGGTTTCACGTACTTTTTACGCTAAGGGGCAGACTGGACAACAGCTTTTGTTGGGTTGCTACTCGGCTATGAACCGCCAAATAGCGCGTGGTAAGATTGATATGTACAACCGCCACGAGATGCTTGATGTGGTGATTGTAGACGGCAAAGCACGTGGTATTATTGCTCGTAACTTGGTTACAGGTGAGATTGAGCGCCACTCGGCTCACGCGGTGGTTATTGCTTCGGGTGGTTATGGTAACGTTTACTTCCTTTCGACTAATGCGATGGGCTCTAACGCTACTGCGGCTTGGAAGATTCACAAGAAGGGTGCTTACTTTGCGAACCCTTGCTTTACTCAAATTCACCCTACTTGTATTCCGCGTTCGGGCGACTATCAGTCTAAATTGACTTTGATGTCGGAGTCATTACGTAATGATGGTCGTATTTGGGTGCCTAAGAAGATGGAGGATGCGGTTGCTATTCGTGAAAAACGGAAGAAACCTACTGATATACCGGAGGCTGACCGCGATTACTACTTGGAACGTCGTTACCCTGCTTTTGGTAACCTTGTGCCTCGTGACGTGGCTTCACGTGCTGCTAAGGAGCGTTGTGATGCTGGTTATGGTGTAAATGAGACTGGTGAGGCTGTTTACTTAGACTTTTCTTCGGCTATTGAGCGTTATGGTAAAGAGCAATGTAAAATTCACGGTATTGAAAACCCTTCGAAAGAAGAGATTACTAAACGCGGTGAGAAGATAGTGGAGGCTAAATATGGTAACCTTTTCCAAATGTACGAAAAGATTGTTGCTGAAAATCCTTACAAAACGCCTATGATGATTTACCCTGCAACCCACTATACTATGGGGGGTATTTGGGTGGATTACAACTTGATGACTACTATTCCTGGTTGTTATGCTATTGGTGAGGCTAACTTCTCAGACCACGGTGCTAACCGCTTGGGGGCTTCGGCTTTGATGCAAGGTTTGGCTGATGGTTACTTTGTATTGCCTTATACTATAGGTGACTACTTGGCTGCTGATATTCGTACTGGTAAAATTCCTACTGATACGCCTGAATTTGATGAGGCTGAACGTATAGTAAAAGAGCGCTTGGCTTACTTTATTAACAATAAGGGTACGCACTCGGTAGACTACTTCCACAAGAAACTTGGTAAGGTGATGTGGGATAAGGTTGGTATGGCGCGTAACGCTGAGGGCTTGAAAGAGGCTATTAAGGAAATACGTGAGATACGTGAAGATTTCTGGAAGAATGTAAAAGTACCTGGTGAACTTACTGGTATGAACGTGGAGCTTGAAAAAGCGGGGCGTGTGGCTGACTTCCTTGAACTTGGTGAGCTATTTGCTAAGGATGCCTTAGAGCGTAACGAATCATGCGGTGGTCACTTCCGTGAGGAGTATCAAACTGCTGATGGGGAAGCCCTGCGCGATGACGTGAACTATGCTTATGTGGCTGCTTGGCAGTATACTGGTAACCCTAAAGAGGTGGTAAATACTTATAATCCGAGTGAGGAGATTATGCATAAAGAACCTCTTGTATTTAAAGATATTGAACTAAAACAACGTAGTTATAAATAGAAAGATATGGCAACAATGAACCTAACACTAAAAGTGTGGCGACAAAAAAACTCGCAAGAGAAAGGTCGTATGGTAGATTATAAAGTAACCAACATTTCAGACCATATGTCTTTTTTGGAAATGTTGGATGTACTCAACGAACAACTCATTGAAAAAGGAGAAGAACCTGTAGCATTCGACCACGATTGCCGTGAAGGTATTTGCGGTATGTGCTCTCTCTTCATCAATGGGGAAGCTCACGGACCCGACCGTGGGGTAACTACTTGTCAGTTGCATATGCGTATGTTCAAAGATGGTGATACTATCACTATTGAACCTTGGCGCTCGACTGCATTCCCTGTTATTAAGGACTTGATAGTGGATAGAAGTGCTTTTGAACGTATACAACAAGCTGGAGGATATATTTCGGTAAATACCTCGGGTAATACGCAAGATGCAAATGCTATTCCTATTCCAAAACGCGATGCTGACCGCTCAATGGACGCGGCAGCTTGTATAGGTTGCGGGGCTTGTGTGGCTACTTGTAAGAACTCATCGGCTATGCTATTTGTAGCTGCTAAGGTATCACAGTTTGCTCTTCTTCCTCAGGGTCGTGTGGAGGCTACTGAACGTGTACTGAATATGGTGAACCAAATGGAACACGAAGGTTTTGGTAACTGTACTAACACTGGTGCCTGCGAGGTGGAATGCCCTAAAGGTATTTCACTTGAAAATATTGCACGCCTAAACCGTGAGTATTTGAAAGCGAGCATTCGATAATTAGCAGATTTAAAAATTAACAAATAAAAAAACTGCCTCAATTTGTTTGGGGCAGTTTTTTGTTGTATATTTGTACCCAAATTAGAACTTTTATAGAAAAAACAAATGAGTAGTATTATCATTCAATATTTTGGGGCTATTAAAGAGTGTAACGCTCCTATAGAGATTAAAAAAGTAACCTTTTTTATAGGCAATCAAGATAGCGGTAAAAGTACTGTTGCTAAGTTGATAGCTACCTTTATGTGGATAGAAAAGGCTTTAGTACGAGGTGATTACAATAAAAAATGGTTTGAAAGGAAAAATAGATTTAAAAATACTTTCTTACCATATCATCGCATTGAAAATTATCTAAAAGGAAATACTTTTATTGAATATAAAGGGGATGCTTATACTATTACTTATGAGAAAGAGTTTTTAAAGTTTGAGGAAAAGAAAAATAATGATTATTCTTTACCTCAAATAATGTATGTGCCTTCTGAACGAAATTTTATAGCTTATGTAAAAAAAGCAAAAGAATTAAAACTATCTTCAGATGCCTTAAAAGAGTTTCTCACTGAATTTGATAATTCAAAAGAAATAGTAAAAAATCTTTTGCTTCCCATAAACGATGTTATATTAGATTATGATAAGTTAAATGATACATTAAGTCTTAAAGGAGAAGATTATAAAATAAAACTGACTGAAGCATCAAGTGGTTTCCAATCTTTTGCTCCTATTTATATGGTGTCAAATTATTTGGTTAATACGATAAAGAAAGATAGTGGAATAAAGGTTAGTATGAGTGGAGAGGAAATAAATAGATTTAGGAAAGAAATAGAACAACTATACAAAGACAAACATTTGAGTGATGAACAAAAACGTATTGCTATTTCTGTATTACCACAAAAATTCAACAAAACTTCCTTTATAAATATAGTAGAAGAGCCAGAACAAAACCTCTTTCCTACTTCACAACGTGATATGCTTTATAGCTTGCTAAAAATCAACAATGAAATAGCGGCTAATAAACTAATAATCACTACTCATAGTCCTTATTTGGTGAATTATGTGTCGGTAGCAGTAGAAGCAGGAAAATTAAGTCAAGGAGCTACTGCAGAAAAGAAGGAACAACTCAATGCGATAGTACCTATTTCTTCAGCTATAAACGCTGATGATTTGGTTATTTATCAACTCAATGAAAAAGAAGGAAGTGTTGAACTCTTAGACAATTACGAGGGTATCCCTTCAGACGAGAATTTTTTAAATAATGAAATGGGGCGTACAAACGAACTCTTTGCTGACCTTTTAGACTTACAATAATGGAGATAGATTTTTTAAATAGCCAATGTCAATCTGTTTCAAACAAGAAACGTTTTGGCTTATGTGATGAACAAGATAATAAAGAGCCTGCTTATATTGATGAGAATAATGAAAATAATTGGATTGTAGAGGTAGAGAATAAGGAGCAAAAAGAGGTTCATTTTGTAGCTATTGATAATTGTATTGAAATTAGACGTGATGATGATGTTACAAAAATGGAAAAACGTTGTGATGGTATGCTTTGGTATGAAACAAGTATTGTATTTGTAGAGCTTAAAGATAGAGTATCTAAGAAAAATACAAATGCTTGGGTTAAAGCTGGAGAAATACAATTAAAGCGTACTATTAAATATTTTGAGGAAACAGAACAAAGTAATAAATTCACAGAAAAACGTGCTTATATAGCTAATAAAGCCCATCCTATATTTAAAGAAAGTCAATTGCAAAGAATGAAAAGTTTTAAACAAGAAACTGGCTACACCTTGCGAATTGAAAACAGAATCAAAATACCATACATTTAATTATCCTACAAAAAATTGCCAAAGGTCGTAAAGTTTGTCTTTTACAACCTTTGGCAAAAGTTTATATTGCATGATTATTATTTACTACCTCTTAGCACTGGGTTTAACTCTTCATCATTGTACATTTTCATTTGTTTGTAGACCTTCATATACTTGCGACCTGCGGCAATATCGTCTAAAAGCTGGTTGAGAGCCGTTGAAAGGTCTTTTTTTTGCTCGAGAAGTACGTTGAGCTTCTCTTGGCACTTGGCTCGATGCTGGGGGGTGGCATCGGGTCGGTTTACTTCTTCTTCCATGTGATAAATTTTGAGTGCTAAGATGGAAAGCCTATCGACTGCCCACGCAGGACTCTCGGTATTAATGGTGGCTGTGGAAAGAGGGGTGACTCCTTTATAAAGGTCTAAGAAATAACTATCGATGTATTCGACCATATCGGTGCGATCTTGGTTTGATGCATCGATTTTTCGTTTGAGGTCAAGGGCTGCGTGGGGGTCGATATGAGGGTCGCGGATGATGTCCTCATAATGCCACTGTACGGTATCAATCCAGTTTTTGCGATAAAGGAGATGATTGAGGAGGTCGGTAGAGGGATAGGGATTGGTAAAGGGTTGGTATACATCATCGGCAATGTGGTATTGTGCGATGCTTTCTTCAAATACTTTAAATGCTTTTTCGCTGAACATAAGTTGTAATTTTTTTGCAAATATATATCTTTTTCTTTAATAAGTCAATGTTTTTGCGTAACTTTGCCAAAAATTATTGTTTTAATATGAAAGTTTTTCTTTTTTTAATTAGCTTTTTAAGTTTTTGTAATATGAGTGTTATAGCGCAAAACAATGCTGATAATCAGACTATTTATCAGTTTACAGTGGAGGATATTAACGGTAAAGAGTTTCCTCTTTCTGCCCTAAAAGGGAAAAAGGTTATGATTGTGAACACTGCCTCAAAATGTGGGCTTACGCCTCAGTATAAGGATTTGGAGGCTTTGTACTTGAAGTATAAAGATAGGGATTTTGTGATTGTGGGATTCCCTGCTAATAATTTTTTGGGTCAGGAGCCTGGTAGTAATGAGGAGATTGCTACTTTTTGCAGTTTGAATTACGGGGTTTCGTTCCCGATGATGGCTAAGATTTCGGTTAAGGGGAAGAATATGCACGTATTGTATCAGTTCTTGACGCAGAAGGCTAAGAATGGCTTGGAGGATAGCAAGGTGCAGTGGAATTTTCAGAAGTTCTTAATTGGGAGAGATGGCAAATTGGAGAAGGTGATTGCGCCGAGAACTCTTCCGTTTGCTGAGGAGATTGTGCAATGGATAGAGGAATAGGGGGCTGATGAAGAGGTTTTTTGAGGATTATCGTTACATTACTGTTCTGTGGTTTGTGCTGGCTTTTGTGCCTGTGCTGCTGAATGTTTGGATTGCTGGAAAGTTCAACAATTATTTGATTTTTGAGGGGGTTTTTTGGCATACTATTAGGCAGCTTCCGCTGTATGTGCCTTACCCTGATGAGTATTTTGACACGAACCACTATGGGGTGCTGTTCAGCACTGTGATTGCGGGGTTTGCGATTTTGCCTAAATGGTTGGGTTGCAGCTTCTGGATTATGGCTAATGCGGGCTTTTTGTACTGGGCTGTGCGGCAGTTGCCTTTGCCGAAGAAGGCTATTATTGTGGTGCTGCTGATTGCGGCTCACGATTTGTATACAGCTGCGGCGATGCAACAATTCAACATTAGTGTGATTGCGCTGTTGGTGGGGGCTTTTGTTTTTGTGGAGCGGAAGCAGAGCCATTGGGCGACTCTTTTGATTGTGATAGGCACGCTTACTAAGCTATACGGCATAGTGGGATTGGCTTTCTTTTTTTTCGCCCAAGATAAATGGCGTTTTGTATGGAGTGGCATCGTGTGGGGGGTGTTGTTATTTTGCTTACCAATGGTATATTCATCGGGGGATTATGTGGTTCAGTCGTATTTTGATTGGTATGCTTCTCTTTCGGAGAAGAATATATCGAACTTGGGGACAGCTACTTACAATTTGCAGAATTTATCGGTTTTAGGTTTTTTGCAACGCACGGGAATTTACAACAATAACGGGGTGGTAATACTGATTGGCTTACTGTTATTGGGCTTGTGTTTCTTGAATGTGAAAAGATATAAGGAATTGGATTTTAGGTTGCTTATGTTGGCGGCTGTGAGTATGTTTTTGTGTTTGTTCAGCACTGGAACTGAAAACAGTACTTATGTGGTGGCTTATGTGGGGATTGGTATATGGTTTGTGGTGAGTAGACTGCCGCAGTGGCTAAAAATTGCGTTGCTGGTGGGGGCTATACTGGGGTCGTTATCACCTACGGATATTTTTAAGCCTTTGAAAGAGGGGTATATTATTAAATATTCTCTTCGGGCGATACCTGTGACTTTGGTGTGGCTGGCGGTGATATGGGAGGGTGTTTTTTACTCTCGCTTGACTGGAAGGAAATTTGGGAATTAGCAAATTTGGAAATTAGCAAATTGGGAAATTAGCAAATTGGGAAATTAGCAAATTGGGAAATTAGGGGGGTGAGGAAGGAAATTTGGATTTTCTGCGTTTAGGATAAAAAACAGAAAAATATACTGTTTTTGGTCGGTTTGACAGAAATGGGCGTTTTGTTTATAAAGGGCTTATCCTTCGCTCATAGTTCGCTCATAGTTCGCTCATCCTTCGGTGAACCCTTGAACAGAAAAATTTTCTGTTAGGGGTATGCTGGTTTTTCGCTCATCCTTCGCTGTGACATACTCGGCTGCGCCAGCTCGCTGACTATGCTGAAGGTTCGAACAGAAAAATTTTCGGTTGGGGGATAGATGAAAGTTTTGTGTTTTTGACTTTAAGGGGGACTTATAATTGAATTTAGTTAGAGAAAAAAATATATGAAAACAATAGAAATTGTGGTGCCTTGTTACAACGAAAGTGGTAACATTAGGGCTTTATATGAGGCTGTAAAGGGTATTTTTCAGGAAAAATTACCTAACTATGCCTTTAGTATGCTTTTTGTGAACGATGGTAGTAATGATGGGACTCTTGATTTGCTTAAGAGCTTATCGGGGAGTGATGAGAGGGTGAATTATATATCGTTTTCGCGCAATTTCGGTCACCAATTGGCGGTAAAGGCAGGATTGGACTACTCGGAAGGGGATGCGGTGATTTCAATGGATTGTGATTTGCAACATCCGCCTGCTTTGATTCCGGATATGGTGGCTAAATGGGAACAGGGGTATGAGGTAGTGGCTACTTTACGTACTTATCCTAAGGATACGCCTAAGAAGAAAAAAAAGAGCTCGGAAGAGTTTTACAAGCTGCTGAACTTGCTTTCGGACGTGGAAATTAAAGAGGGTACGGCTGACTTTAGATTACTGAGCAAGAAGGTGGTGAATGTGATTAGGGAGATGGATGAGAAGGAGCCTTTTTTGCGGGGTATGGTGCCTTGGGTGGGCTTTAAACAGGTGTACATTCCTTATACTGCTGAACCGCGCTTTGCGGGTGAGAGCAAGTATACTGTGAGGAAGATGCTTCAGTTAGCCATTACGGGGGTTACGGCTTTTAGTGTAAAGCCACTGTACTTTGCGGTATTCTTGGGTTTTGGTTTTTCATTTCTTTCGTTATTGTATATTCCGTACGTAATTTACTCGTTTTTAAATGGTTCGGAGATTTCGGGTTGGGCTTCACTGATTATGACGATTGTGTTTTTTGGTGGGTTACAGCTGATTATCTTGGGAATTATTGGGATATATATCGGTAAGATTTTTAAACAAACGAAAGAGAGACCGAGCTATATTGTGAGTTCGGCTAACAGATAACAGTGATAAAGAGATGATTTATTTAAGTTTTGATATTGAGGAATTTGATATGCCTAAGGAATATGCGTATGAGATTCCGTTTGGGCGACAAATTAGTGTTTCACGCGAGGGATTGGTGGCTATATTAGACCTTTTAAAAAAGTATAATATGCAGGCGACCTTCTTTTCGACAGTGATTTTTGCGGAACAGGTGGCTGACCTTATTAAGCGAATTATTGACGAGGGACACGAATTGGCTTCGCATTCATACTATCATTCGGAATTTAAGATGGATGACTTGGAAAACTCACGTGAGACGCTGGAGGGGCTTTTTAAGGTGCCTATTACGGGCTTGCGTATGCCACGTATGAAGGAGGTGGGTGCTGAGGATATTAAGAGGGCTGGGTTTGTGTACAACTCATCAATCAACCCGACATATTTACCCGGTAGGTATAACAAATTGAGCAGTCCGAAGCGTTACTTTAAAGAAGCAGGTCTTTGGCAAATACCAACGGCAGTGAGCTGGTTTAGGATTCCGCTGTTTTGGCTGTCGTTCCATAACTTCCCTTTGTGGTTGTACAAGTTTTTGCTGGGTAGGTGTGTGGCTTCGGTGGGGTACGCGGCTTTGTATTTTCACCCTTGGGAGTTTACGGATTTGCACCAAAAGGAATACAACTTCCCGAACTACGTGATGCGCAACAGTGGTGAGCAGATGATTGCTCGGTTTGAACAGTTACTGCAGCACATTGAAAAGAAGGGATGGAAAACGGGAACTTATAACGAACTAATACTTAACAAATAACAAAATGAAATTAGATATTTTGGCTTTTGGGGCACATCCTGACGATGTGGAATTGGGTGCTGCTGGTACTATAGCAAAAGAGATTAGCTTGGGTAGGAGCGTGGGTATTATTGACCTTACTCAAGGAGAATTGGGTACACGCGGGAGTGCTGAAATACGCTATCGGGAGGCTGCTAAAGCTCAGGAACTATTGGGGGTGAAAGTGCGGGAGAACCTAAAATTTAGAGATGGCTTTTTTGTGAATGATGAGGCGCACCAAATGGAGATTATTAAGAGAATACGCAAATATAGACCTGAAATTGTGCTGTGTAATGCGATTGATGACCGCCATATTGACCACGGAAAGGGGAGCAAGCTGGTAAGTGATGCGTGTTTCTTGAGTGGATTGCGACGTATAGAGACGGAACTGGAAGGGGTAGCGCAGACGGCGTGGCGCCCTAAGGTGGTGTATCATTACATTCAATGGAAAAATATAGTGCCTGACTTTGTAGTGGATATTACGGGCTTTATGGAGGCTAAAGTAGCGGCTGTGCTGGCTTATAGCTCTCAGTTTTTTGACAGTAATAGCAACGAGCCTACGACTCCTATATCGGACAGGAATTTTTTGGATAGTGTTACTTATCGTGCACGTGACTTGGGAAGGCTGATTGGTACGGATTTTGCGGAAGGTTTTACGTGTGAAAGGGTGCCTGCTGTGGATAGTCTTTTTGACTTGAAATAGGGTAAAAAACCTTGTAAAGAGATTAAAAATAAAACAAGTAAAGGAAATGAAATTAATATTATTGACTATTGGGATATTGCTGCTATGTGTGGGCGGAATGGCTATTAAGATTTGGGCTAAGAAGGGAGGTAAATTTGCTGGTACTTGTGCGAGCCAAAATCCGCATTTGAATCCTGAAGGTGAGGCTTGCAGCTTTTGCGGGCGTACTCCCGATGAACAGGAATGCCGTAATAAATAAAGGGGTGGTTTATGCTTGATACCCTTTCGGCAAAGATAGCAGAAGCTAAGAAGGGCAACCAACGCGCTTTTAGTTGGTTGCTGGATGAGTTTTGGGCTGAAGTGTATGCTTTTCAGCTAAAACGTGTTAATAATGAGGCTGAAGCAGAGGATATTACAGTACAGACATTTGCACGGGCTTTTGACAAGATACAGAGTTTTGATGAACAATATACTTTTAAAACGTGGCTGTTCACCATTTCAAAGAATATCCATATTGATACTTTGAGACGACAAACGGGGGCTGTGCTGCATTTGGATTCAGAAGAAAAGGAATCAAAAAGAATAGCTGATGATACTCCTACCATTGAAGATAGCCTTATTATGGAACAGCAATTCGATTACTTGCTGAAATGTATCAAACAACTGAAAGAACCTTATAGAATGGCTATACAACTCCGCTATTTGCAGGAAAAGAGTTATAAGGAGATAGCGGAAGAGATGGGTAGCAGTATGAGCAATGTGAAGATTACACTGCTTAGGGCTAAGAAGATGCTTATAGATAAATTTAATAATTAGCAAATTTGCCAGTTTGCTAATTATTTGTAATTTTGCAGCCAAATTAAAATTTTATACTGAGAAAAAGATGTCAGCAGTAAGAAAAGATTACAAAAGAGTAACTACTAAATCGGTAGTAGAGATGAAAGCTAATGGTGAGAAGATTTCGATGCTTACCGCCTACGATTATACATTTGCGAAGTTATTGGATAGTGCTGGTATTGATGTGCTGTTAGTAGGAGACTCGGCAAGTAATGTGATGGCTGGACACGAGACGACCTTGCCTATTACGTTAGACCAAATGATATACCACGCCTCATCGGTAGTACGTGGGACTAATAGGGCTCTTATAGTGGTTGATTTACCTTTTGGTACCTACCAATCAGACCCTAAAAAGGCTTTGCGTTCTGCTATTAGAATAATGAAAGAGAGCGGTGCTCACGCTATTAAATTAGAAGGTGGCAAGGAAGAGGCAGAGAGCATTAAACGAATAGTGAATGCGGGTATTCCTGTAATGGGTCACTTGGGACTTACACCACAATCGATACACCAATTTGGGTCGTTCGCACTACGTGCTAAAGAAGAAGCTGAGGCTCAAAAACTAAAAGAGGATGCTAAACTATTAGAACAGTTAGGGTGCTTTGCCATAGTACTAGAGAAAATACCTGCTAAACTGGCTGAAGAGGTAGCTAAAAGTGTGAGAATACCTATCATTGGTATTGGAGCGGGTAATGCTGTAGATGGTCAGGTTTTGGTTATGCAGGATATGTTGGGAATGAGTAATGAGTTTCAACCTCGCTTTCTACGTAAATATGCTAACTTGCAGGAAGTAGTTACGAATGCTGTGTCACATTATATTGAGGATGTGAAGAACGTTGATTTTCCTAATGAAAAAGAGCAGTATTAGTATAGTCATAATGAGATAACTAATAAGAACTATGGTAACAACAATAGAACCTGGTATAAAATATTCTTTTAGCTTAAAGAACCAAAAAGAAGTAGTTCTTTTAGATACTTTTTTAAAAGCTCTTAATATTAAAATAACTAAAGAAGCTCATAGAAATGAAAATGAAATGAGCAAGGAGGAGTATTATGACCTTATGGCAGAATCAATGAAAAGTTTTGATGAGAGCAAAGCTATAAGGGGAGAAAAGGCTATTTTGGAACAGCTGAATGCTTTAAGATAATATGGAAGAAGAATACTCTTTAATATTAAGTGATATTTTTAAGGAACAATATAACTTACTTAGCAAAACAGGAAAGGTTAAGGTAATTGAAAAGATAAATAAAATGATTCTTGAGATTATTAAAGAACCAAGAAAAGGGAGTGGCAAACCTGAACGCTTAAAAGATATTTCTAAGATAGAGCCTGCATTAGACCCGCAACTTATTCATATATGGTCAAGACGGATTACTAATGAACACCGACTTACTTATAGAATTTATGACGACAAAAAGTTGGTTTTTGTAATGCTATGCAAGGGACACTATACCGAACTTAATAAGTTCTATGGTTTTAACTTCTTCTTTGAAAACTAATTGCTAACTTACTTATAAAAATATGTTCCGACATCAGGGAAAAAGTCGTACCGCTAAACATAATTTACAAATAGCCGTAGTGCTCTCATTCGTTGCTGGAATGGTGAACGTTACGGGCTTTTTGTTTGTAGGCAAACTTACCACTAACGTTACTGGACACTTTGCTTACTTTATTTATGATGTATCGGTAGCTGAGTTTTGGAAAGGACTCATCTACTTTCTTTACATTTTTGCTTTCTTGATAGGTTCATTTACTTCAGGATTGCTAATTGAAAATGCTAATTACAAGCGCACTCATAACAAATACTTAGCCCCTACCCTATTAGAGTGTTTTGCACTGCTAATGGTGGTGGGGCTTTTCTTTTTCTTTGCTGAAGCAATTCCTACTGATATAACGGCTTGTATCTTGCTTTTTGCAATGGGATTGCAGAATGCTTTTGTTACTAAAATATCTAACTCGGTGGTGCGTACTACACACCTTACAGGGCTATTTACTGACTTAGGAATTGAACTTGCACAACTGTTATATCTAAAACGTAACAATTATGAAACTCAGCATACTCATATTAAAAATACTATCAGACTGAGACTTTTCATTATTACTTTTTTCTTTTTAGGTGGTTTTAGTGCTGGGTATTTTTATATAGCTCAGGGATTTTCTATTTATACATTGCTCATTTCGGTAGCAATACTTCTTTTAGGGCTTTTTTACGATGGTTTGCGCTTTTTTTACTTCACTAATAAACGTCATTATGAAACTTACAACAAACGCAGGAAACGTAGACGTGCTTTACGAAGACAATCACGTCATAGGCATAAACAAACGAGTGGGCGATATCGTACAGGGAGACAAGACGGGTGACACCCCTCTTAGTGATTTTATTAAAGAATACCTTAAAGTGAAATACAACAAACCTGGTGAGGTGTTCCTTGGGGTAGTACACCGCTTAGACCGCCCTACTACAGGGGTGGTGTTATTTGCTAAGACTTCTAAGGCGTTGGCACGTCTGAACGCTATGTTTGCCAATAAGGAAGAGGTACAGAAAACTTACTGGGCTTTGGTAGATGCTATGCCTCCGGCTGAAGAAGGTACCCTTACCCATTGGTTAGTGCGAAATGAAAAGCAAAATAAATCGGTGGGATATAATAAAGAAGTGCCGCACAGCAAGAAAGCTGTGCTGCACTATAAGCTATTAAAATCGTTAGAACGTTATTATTTGTTAGAAATAAATCTTATTACTGGGAGACATCACCAGATTAGAGCTCAATTAGCTGCTATTGGGGTGCATATTAAAGGAGACCTTAAATATGGTGCTAAACGTTCTAACCCTGATGGTGGTATCTGCTTGCACGCTCATAAACTTAGCTTTATACACCCTGTGAAGAAAGAGAGCATTACTATTACAGCTGAACCTAATTGGGGATTTTAAGCCTGCAACACAAGAGTGTTATACAATAAAAAAGGACTGAATCTTTGGGTAGATTCAGTCCTTTTTTTATTAATCGACGTTTTCGTGTAAGTACGAGTTATTACGCCTTATCTGTATTTCACCTGCTGAGTCCTTTCCTAAGGAAGTACGAGATTGGTTAGCACCAAACTTGTAATTATAATCCTGTAAACGGTTAGAACGTTTGTTCATTACATCGGAGATTCTGGCATCTATAGGGGTAAGCTTTACCTCGAGAGGCTCTTCATCTTCAAACATACGCATTTGTACAGGAGCATTAGGCATAGCTGGTTGCTTGGCTGCCTCTTCTTTCCGGTAGAACACAAATTCATTGCTTTCATTAGCGACTTTATCTTCTACAAATGAGGCTGGCTTGGCATCACGGAAAGTTCTTTCAAGTTCGGTATAATCTTCTAAAGTATAGCGGATTTCACCTTCTTCATTTACCACAGGGGCTGTTCTGTAGTGATTAGTAGTTCTGTTAGGTATATATTCCTCTTCTTCCTTTAATTGGTGAATAATGGGTGCATTTTGAGCAGCATAGGCAGGTTCTTTAGCTACTTCGGCTACTGTTACTTCTTGTTTTATTTGTACTTTAGGTTCCCATTTAGGAGTTGTTTTATCGACAATTACAAAACTATCATCGGGGCGTACAATTTCGCAATCTGTCCAAATATTGAACAAATCGGCTAATGAAGGTTCTTTTTTTATTTCAGGTACTGCTGGAATAGGATAGACTTCATTATTAAGGTTCTTAACAATAGCTCCTTTAGGCTCGGTTAAATCACGAACTACTGTTTGGTTTTCTTCCAATACGTGAATTACACGGCGAGGTTCGGCATTTACTATTTCGTGTTGTTGTTCGGCATCAAAGCCTGTAGCAATTACAATTACAGAGATAGCATCACCTAAAGTTTCGTCGATACCGATACCATAGATAAGGTCGGCCATATTATCACCGGCTTTTTCTTGGATATAGCTGCTGATTTGAGTTACTTCTTTTTGGGTGGCTTTCTTTTCACCATAAGTAATAAGCAATAGTGCGTTTTTAGCTCCTGTAATTTTATTGTCGTTCAAAAGGGGGGAGTTCAAGGCTGCTGATACGGCTTCGAGGGCGCGGTTATCACCTTCGGCAGTTGCTGAACCCATAATGGCAGTACCTCCGTTTTCTAAGACAGTACGAGCATCACGCAAGTCGATATTTACAAGGTAGTGCTTACTGATTACCTCGGCCATACCTTTAGCCCCTTTAAGGAGGATTTCATTAGCTTTGCCATAACCCTCTTCAACGGTAAGGTCGTCGTAGATTTCGCTTATCTTATTATTATTAATTACAATGAGAGAATCCACGCATTCACGTAGTTTTTTTATTCCGCTTTGAGCTTGCCTGCTACGTTTTAACCCTTCAAAAGTAAAAGGGGTAGTTACGATAGCAACGGTAAGGATACCCATATCTTTAGCTTGTTTAGCTATTACGGGCACGGCTCCTGTACCGGTACCGCCTCCCATACCAGCAGTGATGAATACCATTTGGGTATTCCCTTCGAGGGTGCGTTTGATATCCTCAATACTTTCAAGAGCAGCTTGTTCACCAATTTCGGGATTAGCACCTGCGCCTAATCCTTCGGTTAGGGTAACTCCAAGCTGTATACGGTTGGCAATAGGACTATATTCAAGGGCTTGTGCATCGGTATTGCACACCACATAATCTACTCCTTTAATACCTTCATTGTACATAAAGTTCACGGCGTTACAACCACCGCCGCCTACGCCAATAACTTTGATATAGTTACTGTTATTTTTTGGGAAATTAAATCGGACGTCTTGTTGTTCCATATCTAAATCATAATTATTTGTTCTATGCTTCTTCTGCATCAGTATTCAGAAACTCACCTATTTTTACTTTCATTTTATCCCAAAAGTTTCTGCTATTTTTGGGTTTTTCATCGCCCTCTTCCTCCTCCTCATCAAGTTCTTCTTTTTGGTTAGGTAAAGGGGTGTCATCAACAATAGTAATAGGCGGCTTAGCAGATTCGGTAGGCTTAGGCTCTTCTACAATTTTGTTTTCTTGTACTTTTAGCTCTTCTAAGCGTTTTTTAAATTGTTCTTCGGATTCATTTTCGATAGCGTTCATAACAAGTCCGATAGCAGTAGCATAGGTAGGTGAAGTGAGTTTAGAATCGGAGTTACCGGCGAGATGCTCATCGGGGTAACCTATGCGTGTACTCATTCCTGTAATATACTCCACTAACTGTACTATATGTTTTAGCTGACTGCCACCACCGGTAAGCACTACCCCTGCAAAGAGTTTCTTTTTAGGTTCTTCGTGTCCGTAGCTTTTAATTACATTGAACACTAAGTTGATGATTTCACTTACCCTTGCGTGAATAATTTTTGAAAGGTTTTTAAGGGTAATTTCCTTAGGTTCCTTTCCTTTTATTCCTGGTATTGATACTATTTCATTATCGCGGTTTTCACCAGGCCAAGCCGAGCCGTATTGCACTTTAAGCATCTCGGCTTGTCGGGATAATATACCGCATCCTTCTTTAATATCGTCGGTAATTACATTGCCTCCTAAAGGAACTACGGCAGTATGGCGTATGATACCATCTTTAAAGATAGCTACATCGGTAGTACCCCCGCCTATATCGACTAAGACTACCCCCGCATCTTTCTCTTCGTCGGAGAGTACGGCAGAGGCAGAGGCTATAGGCTCAAGAGTAAGACCTATAGGCTTAAGGTTAGCCATCTCAACACAACGAGAGATGCCCTTAATAGCGTGAATTTGACCTATAACTAAGTGGAAAGTAGCATCTAAGCGAGTACCCATCATACCTATAGGTTCTTTGATGTCGCCAGCGTTATCTACTTTGTAATCTTGGGGAAGGGCGTGTATAATTTTCTGCCCTGGAGACAAAGATATTGAATACACCTGTTCTTTGAGGCGTTCTAAATCTTCATAATCAATAAGTTTTTCGGGGTCATTACGTGTAATGTAATCACTGTGTGAGCGACTCATTATGTTTTGTCCTGCAATTCCGGCTACTACATTTTCGATATCCAGACCTGTTTTTTCTTTGGCGTCTTGAACAGCATCCATAATAGAGCGTGTGGCTTGTGCTATATTATTCACAACCCCTTTATTGATGCCTTCGCTTTTGGCTTGTCCGTAACCTAAAATCTGTATCTTTCCGTATTCGTTTTTTGTTCCTACCATACACACTATTTTGGTAGTACCAATATCTAACCCTACGTAATATTTTTTATATTTCATTTTTTCACACTTAAGAATTATATCGGCTGTGTAGTTATTATTTATGGTTCGTATTTATGATTGTTTTTTATAGTATTAGTTTGTAGAAGCTGCTTAACGCATTTTTCCCTATCTAATTTTGTATGCAAAGATATGAAAAAAAAAAATTCTACGATACTTTTTTATCAATAAGTTTTCAACAATTTTATAAACCATTGAGCATCAAGGTTAAGGAAATCTTAAATTGTGTATTAAGTGACCTTTTGTAACTAAAAAGAACGCTCGGCAGCATACCTTTTACGAGCTTCTTGTAAGTCGTTGGGAGTATCAATGCCTATGGTGGGTATATTTGTTACAGCTAAGCGTATTTTAAATCCGTTTTCTAAATATCTGAGCTGTTCTAACTTTTCAGTTTCTTCTAATGGAGAAGGTGGCAAGAGTGTGAATTGTTGTAGGGCTGTTTTCCTATAAGCGTAAATACCTATATGCTTGTAATAGGGTACACCTACGGCAGCACGCTGAAAGGGTATTACCGAGCGTGAAAAGTATAGGGCTTCATTGTATTTGTTCACTACTACTTTTACGTTATTGGGGTTGGCAATAGTTTCTGGATCGGTAATAATTTCCATTAATGAGGCAACATCTATTTTTTCTTGCTTGTCTTCTTCAAAAATGCGTATAAGGTTCTCTAAATTTTCTTTAGCTGTAAAGGGTTCATCACCTTGTACATTCACTATAATATCGGCGTTTAGGTGTGCGGCAGCCTCGGCAAGGCGGTCGCTACCGCTATTATGTTCTTTTTGGCTTCTGATTACTTTACCTCCAGCTTCTTGTACTGCCTTTTGGATACGGTCATCATCGGTAACAACATATACTTCATTAAAAAGCCCTGTGCGTACTACTGCCTCGTAGGTACGAACTATTACGGGTTTGCCGCAAAGGTCTTGCATTAGTTTTGCAGGGAATCGTGTTGCGGCATAACGCGCTGGAATCATTGCTATATATTTCATATAGATTTCTTTTAGATGGCAAAGATAGCAAACTTTTATATACAATAGTTTTTTTTAACAATAAAAAAGAGCTGAACAATTTCTTATTCAGCTCTAAAATACTAATAAACAAACAGTTACTTTATTATTCTTGAGGTTTCATTTTAAAATCCTCCATAAACTTAGTGGTGTAATTACCCGCTAAATAGTCGGGGTTATCCATCAGCTGTAAGTGGAATGGTATGGTGGTTTTCACACCTTCAACCACGAACTCATCGAGCGCACGACGCATTTTGGCTATTGCCTCTTCACGGGTTTGCGCTGTGGTGATAAGCTTAGCTATCATCGAGTCATAGTTAGGCGGAATTACATAACCGCTGTACACGTGTGTATCTAAGCGTACACCGTGCCCTCCTGGGGCGTGTAGGGTAGTTATTTTACCTGGTGATGGACGGAAGTCGTTATAAGGGTCTTCGGCATTGATACGGCACTCTATAGCATGTAGCTTAGGGGTGTAGTTTTTGCCTGAAATAGGCACGCCAGCAGCCACTAATATTTGTTCTCGGATAAGGTCGTAATCAATTACTTGTTCGGTAATAGGGTGTTCTACTTGGATACGGGTATTCATTTCCATAAAGTAGAAGTTACGGTCTTTATCAACCAAAAACTCAACTGTTCCTGCTCCTTCGTATTTGATGAACTCGGCGGCTCTTACGGCAGCTTCGCCCATACGTTTGCGAAGGTCTTCGGTCATAAAAGGAGAAGGGGTTTCTTCAGTAAGTTTTTGGTGACGGCGTTGGATAGAGCAGTCGCGTTCGGAGAGGTGGCAAGCCTTACCGTATTGGTCGCCTACTACTTGTATTTCGATATGGCGAGGGTCGACGATAAGTTTTTCCATATACATAGCATCGTTACCGAAGGCGGCAGCAGCTTCTTGCATAGCACTATTAAGCGCTTTTTCAAGGTCTTCTTCTTTCCACACGTCGCGCATACCACGTCCGCCTCCTCCGGCGGTAGCTTTTAGCATTACGGGGTATCCTATTTGTTTGGCTATTTCTTTGGCGTGTTCTAAGGACTGTACAAGACCATCGGAGCCTGGTACGGTAGGTACGCCTGCTGCTTTCATAGTAGCTTTAGCCGAAGCTTTATCGCCCATACGCTCTATCATTTCGGGGGAAGCCCCTATGAATTTGATACCGTGTTCGGCGCAAATTTTTGAGAATTTGGCATTTTCGGAAAGGAAGCCATATCCTGGGTGAATAGCGTCGGCATTGGTAATTTCGGCGGCGGCAATAATATTAGGTATTTTTAAGTATGAATCTTTGCTGGGTGGAGGGCCTATACATACAGCTTCATCGGCAAAACGTACGTGTAGGCTATCGGCATCGGCAGTAGAGTATACGGCTACTGATTTGATACCCATTTCACGGCAGGTACGTATTACGCGCAAGGCTATTTCTCCACGGTTAGCTATTAATATTTTTTTAAACATAGCTATTTAGTTTAAGAAGGGTCTACTAAGTACAAAGGTTGGTCGAACTCTACAGGAGAAGAGTCGTCCACCAATATTTTAACGATTTTTCCTGATACTTCCGATTCTATCTCATTAAATAGTTTCATAGCTTCGATGATGCATATAACGCTTCCTTTTGAGATAGTGGAACCTACTTCCACAAATAGGGGTTTATCAGGACCAGGGCGGCGGTAGAAAGTACCTATCATAGGAGATTTGATAGTGATATATTTGCTATCGTCGGTCTCGGCGGGTTTACTTTCTTTGGTAGGCTCTGGGGTTTGCACAGGTAGGCTTGGTGTAGGCAAATGAGGTTGTAGGGGCAACTGTGTTAGTTGCTGTGCTACTGGCATTTGTTGTACATATACCTGCTCACGGCCGCTTTCATCGGGATTGGTTTTAATGGTGATTTTTACATCTTCCATTTCCAACTTTACTTCGCTTGCACCCGATTTGGCAACAAACTTAATTAAATTCTGAATGTCTCTTAAATCCATAAGTCTATATGTTTTTTCTCTAAATGTAGTTTATTTATTTTGTATTGTTGTTCCGTCATAAGCCCATTTTAGGTAGATAGCCCCCCAAGTAAAGCCTCCACCGAAGGAAGCTAATACGATGTTATCACCTTTTTTGAGTTGGCTTTCATAGTCGTTCAGGGCTAATATGATGGTTCCTGAGGTAGTATTGCCGTATTTATGAATGTTCAGCATTACTTTTTCATCGGGTAGCCCCATACGTTGTGCTGTGGCGTCGATAATTCGTTTGTTGGCTTGGTGTGGGGTAAGCCATTGTACATCGTTATTGGTAAGTCCGTTGCGTTTTAAAATTTCTTCGGCTACATCGGCCATACCTGTAACGGCGTATTTAAATACGGTTTTACCGTCTTGGAACACAAAGTGGTCTTTATTAGCGGCGGTTTCGACGGTAGTGGGGCATAGGGAGCCTCCTGCTTTGATATATAAGTAGTTACGCCCTATTCCGTCACTTTTGAGTATCTCGTCTTGAACGCCTAATCCTTGTGTATTAGGTTCAAAGAGGGCAGCACCTGCGCCATCGCCAAAGATGATACAAGTAGCGCGGTCGGTATAATCGATAATTGACGACATTTTATCGGCACCTACTAACAATACTTTTTTATAACGACCCGATTCGATGTACTTAGCGGCTACTGATACGCCGAAAAGGAAGCTACTGCAGGCTGCTTGTAGGTCGAAGGCGAAGGCGTTCACAGCGCCTATTTCGGAAGCTACGTAGGGACCTGTTAGGGCTACGGGCATATCGGGGGTAGCGGTTGCTAAGATTAGCAAATCGATTTCTTTAGGGTCGAGTCCTGTTTTATTGATAAGGTTTTTAGCTGCTTCAATAGCGAGGAACGAGGTACCTTTGTTAGGGTCTTTAAGTATGCGTCGTTCCTTAATACCTGTACGGGTGTAAATCCACTCGTCATTAGTATCTACCATTTGTTCTAACATAGCGTTAGTAAGCACATCGTCGGGCACATAGCCACCGATAGCTGTAATAGCAGCGGTTATTTTCTCCATTGTAATTTTCTTAAGTGTTAATGCAATGTTATTACGAAATTTGGCGCAAAGGTATGAAATAATTTTTAATGGACAATAATTAGCGATTTTTTTTTATTTTAAAATGAGGAAATTAGCAAATGAGGAAATTAGCAAATTAGCAAATTAGCAAATGAGGAAATGAGGAAATGAGAAAATTAGAGAATGAGGAAATTAGAGAATGAAGAAAATGCAGGGGTTGGGAGATTTTATTGCAAATAATGCAAAGTGAGGAGATAGTATTGAAGTGCTTGATATTCAGTTATGTAACGCTTATCCTTCGCTCACCCTTCGCTCTGCCTTCGGTATGGCTTCGCTCACCCTTCGCTACGGCTATAAGGTGGCTTTGGTACTAATTTAGATGTAATAAACTGATTGTTAAAGAGTTGTGTTTTTCATAAAAAGAGGAGGTAGGGGTTAGGGATTTTTGCATTATTCGCAATGTTTTTTAGATTTTAGAGCAGATTTGATTTGTATGACTTCATTTGCTAATTCTCAAATTTGCTAATTCTCAAATTTGATAATTGTTAAAAATGTTAATTGTTACTGGATTATCGGCAATTAATTGTACCTTTGTCCCCTAATTTAAAATGTTTTTTATACAATGAAAAAAGTGTTTTTAGCAGCTCTGTTAATGAGCTCAATGGCTATGGAAGCACAACAATCGTTTGCGGGGTTCCGCGAAAGCCCGTATGCAGGGGTGCTTCAGTCTACTACCAATCCTGCTTATATGATTAGCAGTAAGCGTTCGTGGGATGCGAGTTTGTTTGTAGCAAATGTCGGTTTTGGTAACGATGCTATGAAACTTACTGCCGATATTATGAAGGACTTTAATAACTTCGCTAAAACCGATACTTCTAACCCTCTTTTGAACAGAAATGACATTAACGCACGTATAAATATTGATGTGTTAGGCCCTTCTGCGTTTGTGAAAATTAACGACAAACACGCTGCCGGAATTACTACTCGCCTACGCGCTATGGTTAATATCAATCAGTTCGACGCTAAAATGATTCAGTCATATATACAAGAATACGATAAATTAGAGCTTAAATCGGATTACAAATTAGACCTTAACAACCAAGAAATAGTAGGTCACGCTTTTTCGGAAGTGAACTTTTCGTGGGCTGGCGAACTTTACTTTGATGGGAATAATGCATTGAAAGCAGGAGCTAGCTTAAAGTACCTAATGGGTGCTGGTAACCTATACGCTGGTTTCCGTGATTTTAGCGGTACTGCAAGTATTACTTTTGATGAAATTAATAGGAAAACTACTTTAAATATCGAATCGAACTCGGGTGTGTTAGATGTTGTTAACGGTGGTTCTAACTTCTTGAATTTTAGTAACTTCAATTCTAATAGCCTTATGAGTAAAGAGGCTGCCGGAGTAGGTTTTGACCTTGGGGTGATTTACGAATTCCGTTTTGACAGTTGCCGCACTTGCCATAACAAACCTCACGACCTAAGAATTGGTTTTTCAATAATGGATATAGGTAGCATTACCTACAAGGCTAACAAAGAGTCGTTCCGCTACACTATGCCCGATTCTGGAAAGATGAACTTAGCACTTGAAGACCTTGACAGAGAAACTTTAGAAAAGGCTTTTGGTGCCGACAGAATGAGTAAGCTGGAAGGAAAAGAGGTGAAATCATCATTACCTACTACTATGAACCTCAGCGCCGACTATCATATTTGGGACGGCTTTTACGTGAATGCTTCGGGACTTATTAACTTGGTTGGAAAAAGCAAAACAGGTACTTATAACCCTCATTACGCTAGTACTTTTTCACTAACTCCTCGTTTTGACTCGAATAGCCTTGGGGCTTACTTGCCTATATCATACGACCAGCTTAGCAAAACTAGCGTAGGGATAGGCTTGCGCTTAGGGCCTCTTACGGTAGGTTCGAGTTCGGCTATCAGTAACTTTGTTACTAAATCGGGTAGAGATTTGAACTTTTTTGTGGGCTTAAGATTTGGACACATGTCATATCCTACTTACTAATTAGCAAATTAGAGAATTAACAAATTAAAGAAGCTGTGCAGCTGGTGCTGTGCAGCTTTTTTTATTTATTGTTCTTTGTTAATTATTAATTGTTTTGTACCTTTGCAGCGATAAAACAGAAATAGTTTTGATGATTTTGACAAAAGAATAAAAACTAAGATATGAAACCATTACTTTTAACTTTCTTTTTGGGGAGTTTATTTGCTTGCTCCTCTCCTACTCCTAAAGTTGAACAGCCTAAGAATGACGATACAACGCCTGTTGTACCCGAAACTTCGTATATACAGTACGTGAACCCTTTAATGGGTACCGACTCTAAATTCAGCCTTTCTAACGGCAATACCTATCCTGCCATAGCAGTGCCTTGGGGTATGCATTTTTGGACTCCGCAAACGAACAAAATGGGCGACGGATGGGCGTACCAATACCACGCCGATAAACTTGTTGGCTTTAAACAAACCCACCAACCGAGTCCGTGGATTAATGACTACGGGGCTTTTGCACTGATGCCTGTGGTAGGCGACTTGAAAATTAAAGAAGAGGAACGCGCTTCGTGGTTCTCACATAAGGCTGAAACGGCTCAGCCTCATTACTACAAAGTCTACTTAGCCGATTATGATACCTCAGTAGAAATTACGCCTACTTCAAGAGCGGCGCAGTTTCGGATTACTTTCCCCGAAAGTGATAAGGCTTACTTACTACTCGATGCTTATTTTAAAGGCTCGATGGTGCAGGTATTGCCCCAAGAACGCAAAATTATAGGCTATGCTCGTAACCATAGCGGAGGGGTGCCCGAAAACTTTCACAATTATTTTATCCTTACTTTCGACAAGGATTTTGAGACCGTACAAACGTGGGGTAAGGACTTTAAGCTGAGCACCGCTACCGAAAGCAAAGGGGAACATACGGGTGCTGTGATAGGCTTCCGCACCAAACGCGGCGAACAGGTAACCGTAAAAGTTGCTTCGTCATTCATATCGCCCGAACAAGCCTTACTAAATCTACAAACGGAATTAGGTAACAACTCTTTTGAACAGACTAAGGAAAAAGCTCTTGCCATCTGGGAGGCTTCATTGGGCAAAATAAGGGTGGAAGACGAGCATACCGGCCGCCTGCGCACTTTCTACTCTTGCCTATACCGCACCTTGCTATTCCCTCGTACTTTTTACGAGCTGAACAAAGAAGGTGAGGTGGTGCATTACAGTCCTTATAACGGTAAGGTAGAAAAGGGCTATATGTTCACCGATAATGGTTTTTGGGATACTTTCCGCTCGGTATTCCCTCTGTTTAACCTGCTATACCCCGAAATGAACCAACTGATGATGAAAGGATTGGTTAATGCTTATAAAGAATCGGGCTGGTTACCCGAATGGGCAAGCCCTGGGCATAGAGATTGTATGATAGGCTCAAACTCGGCTTCGATTATTGCCGATGCTTACTTAAAAGGGAATATAGAAGCTGCTGATGCCGAAATCCTTTTAGAGGCGATGCTGAAAAGTGCTACCCAAAACGATGGCAGACCGGTGAAATCGGTAGGTCGTGAGGGGGTAGACTACTATAACACATTAGGATATGTGCCTTATGATGTGAAAATTAACGAGAACGTAGCCCGTACCCTCGAGTATGCTTATGCCGACTATTGCATAGCGCGTATGGCTGAAAAGATGGGCAAAACCGATATAGCCCGACAATACTACGAACAGTCCAAACGCTATAAAAACGTGTTTGACCCCGAAACTAAGTGGATGCGTGGCAAGAATAAGGACGGCAAATTCCAATCGCCATTCAACCCCTTAAAATGGGGCGATGCCTTTACTGAAGGTAATAGCTTGCACTACACTTGGTCGGTATTTCAGGATTTTAAAGGACTCATAGAGCTGATGGGCGGCAAGGAGGCTTTTGAGAAAAAGATAGACGAGGTGTTTGAGATGCCACCGCTGTTTGACGATTCATATTACGGCTTTACCATACACGAAATACGCGAGATGCAGATTATGGATATGGGTAACTATGCTCACGGCAATCAGCCTATACAACACCTTATATACTTGTATAACTACGCTGGCAAACCACAAAAAGCGCAAGCTAAGCTGCGCGAGGTAATGGACAAGCTATACGCCCCCACCCCCGATGGCTATTGCGGCGATGAGGATAACGGACAGACTTCGGCGTGGTATGTGTTTTCGGCTTTAGGTTTTTACCCTGTAACTCCTGCTAGCGATACTTACATATTGGGCAACCCGCTGTTTAAAACGGTGAGCCTGCAATTACCCGAAGGTAAGAAGTTTTTAATTAAGAGTGTAAGTAGGAATAAAGCAAACTCATTAGTGGACTACGTGCAGCTTAACGGCAAGAAAATAGAAGGGTTTGAAATTCCTTTCGACGCCTTTAGAGAAAACGGTACTCTCACATTTTTTAGGTAATTGAGTATTGTAAAGAAATTTGTTTTGTCGCAAAAAAGTTGTATTTTTGCGACAAATTTTATTTAAAAAAACTATGGAAAGTATTGATGATAAGATAGTTAAAAGAGTGTCAAAGTGCGGGAGGGGTAGGGTATTTTCTGCTAATGATTTTGTATTGTTAGCTGGTGAAAAAACCATACACAAAGCATTAGAACGGCTTACTAATGAAGGTAAACTAATTCGCATAGCTCGTGGCATTTATTATTACCCAAAAATAGATAAAGAATTAGGGCTTGGAGTACTTTATCCTTCTTATGATGACATTGCTAATAGTATTGCTAAAAGAGATAAATCACGTTTTGCTCCTGCAGGAGCTTATGCTATGAATGCCTTAGGACTTACTACCCAAGTGCCTATGAATATTGTTTTTATGACCGATGGTTCAGCACGTAAGTTACAACTATTTAATGGGCATAAGCTTACATTTAAACACACTGCTCCTAAAAATCTTTTATTTCAGAATAAAACAGCGCAACTCATTACTTTTGCTCTGAAAGAATTAGGAGAAGAAAATGTTACTGAAAACCATATTCAAACAATCAAAGGGGTTTTATCAAAAATCCCTGAAAATAAAATTACCACCGATTATAAACTTATGCCTGCTTGGATTAGAACTCTAATAAAAGAAATTTATGAAGAATTATTTTGAACTTTTGCCCAATCAACAAAAAACTATTATCACTCAAACTGCTGCTAAGTTAGGCTTACCTGAACAGGCTGTAGAGAAAGATTTATGGGTGACTACTGTATTACAAATAGTTTTTACCTTGCCTTTTGCCGACAAATTACTATTTAAAGGAGGTACATCACTTAGTAAATCATACGGTCTCATCAATCGTTTTTCTGAAGATATTGATTTAGCGATAGACAGGAGCCTTTTTGGCTATGAAGGTATATTGACTAAAAAACAAATTAAACAATTGAGAAAACAGTCGTCTTTATTTGTGATAAATGATTTTTCGCAAGCCCTTACTAAAGCAGTAGAACTATTCAATTTACAAAATTTCTGTACGATTGTTCCTGAAAAAAATGGTGAAGGAGATAGTACTTATCCTGAACCGAGAAAAATAGATATTGTATACAAATCATTATTCAATAAAAACAACTATTTACAACCAAAGGTGATGTTAGAAATAGGAGCACGTTCTCTTTTTGAACCTACAGAACTAAAACAAGTAAATAGCCTTATTTCTTCTAATTTCAAACAAATAGAAACTAGTGTAGTTATGCCTGACATAACAACAGCTTTGCCTGCTAAAACTTTCTTAGAAAAATCATTCTTACTACACGAGCTATTCACTACCAATAGGGCTGCTAACGCTGATAGAAAATCACGACATTTGTATGATTTGGAAAGAATGATAGATAAAGAGTTTGCCCAAAAGGCTATTAACGATGATGCCTTGTGGAATGAAATAGCCGAACATCGAAAAGTTTTCAATAGCGTATCAGGAGTTGATTACACACCAGATATTAGAAAGAGAATATGCTTAGTTCCTCCCTCTTTTGTAATAGATGAGTGGCGAAAAGACTATCAAGAAATGCAAAATTCAATGATTTATGGTAACTCTCTCCCTTTTGATGAATTATTAGAAAGAATAAAGCTATTAGAAAACAGATTTCGGCACACTAATTGTTAATAGTATTTAAAATAGGTAATTACTATGAAAAAGATTTTAAGTACAACAGTATTATTACTTCCTCTTATCACTATGGCACAAAAAACGGTAGTGCCTGTGATGAAGGTTGTTAATCAGCGTAATGTTGAACCGATGGTTTTGCAAGACTTATCGGTAGATATTTTAGTAGTAGGACAAACTGCTGTTACTACTATGGAAATGACCTTTTACAACCCTAATTCGCGTATTATTGAGGGTGAATTTCAGTTCCCCCTTGCCGATGGGCAACAAGTATCACGCTTTGCCTTGGATATTAACGGCAAGATGCGTGAAGGAGTTGTGGTTGATAAAACTTTAGGGCGTAAAGCCTTTGAGGATATTGTGCGAAGGGGGGTAGACCCTGGCTTGCTGGAAAAGACAGAAGGCAATAACTTTAAAGCCCGTGTATACCCTATGCCTGCAAAAGGTACTCGAAGGGTGCTTATAGCTTTTGAACAAGAACTGAACGAGCGCAATGGTCAGGACTTCTATTTCTTGCCTATAGCTACTGATATACAGCTTCAGCACTTTAAAGTGCGTACCGAAGTGGTATCGCGCTTTGTAAAAACTGACATTCAAAACAGCTTAGCATTAGACTTTAAGCAGGCGCGTAACAGCTATATAAGTGAGGTTAGCAAACAGAATTACACGCTGAACCAAAATATAGCCCTTACCTTTCCTAAAATAGAAAAACCTCAAAGTATAGTAGCTACCCACGATAAGCTGACTTACTTCTATGGCAATATTGCTTTAACCGAAGCGCAACCCCAAAACAGACCGCAACCTAAGGAAATAGGCTTGTTATGGGACGCGTCACACTCGGCTGCTAAACACGATAAAGCAAAACAATTTGCCTTTTTAGACGCTTATTTTGCTGCCGTGAAAGATGTGAAAGTAACCCTTAGCTGCTTTAATATTAACACTGCCAAGCCCCTTACTTTTGAGATAAAAAACGGACAATGGCAAGCCTTGCGCAATGTATTGGAAACTGATTTACAATACGATGGGGGTACTGATGGCAACGCTATCAATTTCGACCTAAATGCTGATGAATTACTACTCTTTACCGATGGCATCTTTAATTTCGGTAGTAAAGATTTCTTAATAGAAGAGGCTGTAAAACAAGCTAAAGCTCCTGTAATAGCGGTGAATGCAACCGCAGTAGCGAACACTCCTAAAATGCAATATATAGCCAGCAGCACAGGCGGTAGTTTTATTGATTTAACTACTCTTACTACCGAACAAGCCCTAAAAATAGCGCGCTCGGTACCTTTCCAGCTGCTCGGTATAGAGACAAAAAGTGGTAAAATAGCTAAAGTATTCCCCCAAAAAGGAGCTACCATTAGCAAAAGTAACTTTACCCTTGCAGGAGAATTACAAAGCAAAGAAGCTACCTTAGTGCTTACCTTTGGTTACCCTAAGCAACCTTTGGTAGAGAAAGAAATAAACTTAGTGGCAAATGCAGAGACCTCCGAAAACGAATATGCTCTTTTGCGCCGTATATGGGCTGAAAAACAGATAGAACAATTACAACGCATAGGGGCTGAACAAAAACAAATAGATGCCGTAGGGCGCGAGTATGGCATTGTAACCGAAGGAAACTCACTCATAGTATTGGAAACTGCAGAAGACTACCTGCGTTACCGCATTACACCTCCTGAAGAGCTACTGCAAGAATACAAAGAGTATTTACAAGAAGAAGAATGGGAAAAGAAAGAAGCTGCTAAAGAATCCTTAGAAGAGCTCATTGAGCAATCGGACGAACAGACTAAATGGTGGCAAACTTCCTACCCTAAGAAAGTTAAAAATACTAACCCAACTGTTTTAGCTGAGGAAGCTCCAATAGCACAAGCAAGGTATGGTATAGTAGCTGATGAAGCTCCTGCAAATTTAGAGATAGTAGCTAATGAAGCTCCTGCAAATTTAGATATGTTGAAAATGCAAGTTGCTGAAACTACTAAAGAAGAGGTGATAGTGGGTAGTGCTGCTATGAAAGTAGTAGCCTCTGAAAGCAAAACGACTCCTGCTCCTACTTCAAAAATAGAACTTAATGCCTATAACCCCGATACGCCTTACCTAAAGGTAATGGAGTATGCCGATGAAACCAAAGTGATAGAAACCTATTACAAGCTGAAAAAAGAGTACGGCAACACGCCTTCTTTCTATGCCGATGTAGCTGACTTTTTCTTTAAGAAAGGCAATAAAGAACAAGCTATTTTAGTGATTTCTAACTTGGCTGAATTAGGCTTGGACGACCCTCAGCTGTTGCGTATGTTAGGCTATAAGCTCAGTAACTATTCGGCTAAGAAAGAAGCTATATGGGTGTTTGGGAAAGTAGCTGACATCAGACAAGAAGAACCTCAATCATTCAGAGATTTAGGTTTGGCTTTGGCTGACGACGCTCAGTACAACGAGGCTGTGAAAAACCTTTATAAAGTAGTAACAGGCACGTGGAGCGGACGTTTTGGCGATGTACAACTTGTAACAATGAACGACATTAACAGCCTTATTGCACGCCATAAAGGTATTGATGTGAGTTACATAGATAAGCGTCTGCTAAAAAAAGAACCTGTTGATGTGCGCGTGGTGCTTAGCTGGGATACCGATAACTGCGATATGGACTTGTGGGTAACCGACCCTAAAAAGGAAAAGTGTTTCTACAATAATACACTTACTTATTTGGGTGGAAAAATATCAGCTGATGTAACTCAGGGGTATGGACCCGAAGAGTTTATGCTAAAAAAAGCAGTGAAAGGCAAGTACAAAGTGGAAGTAAATTACTTTGGTAGTCACTCTCAGAAACAACTACTACCAGTAAGCCTGCGCATCACTTTCTACACGCATTACGGTACACCTCAACAAAAACAACAAGAAACTACAGTACGCCTTACTGATGAAAAAGACGTGATTGAAGTAGGAAGCTTTGAGTTTTAAAAGTGACTATACAATTTTAATAGATAAATTTAAAAAGGCTGTTCGGCTATTGCTGGACAGCCTTTTTTAGTAAAAAGTTTTTTACTCGAAAGTTTTCTATTTCACTTTTTTTTATTAATTTTGCGGCATAAAAATGAACAAATAAAATTATTCTTGTATGGCACTAAAATTTTTAGAAGAAATAAAAGCAGGCATCAGAAGTGCCTCAATGAAAAAAGACATTATCTGTCATTATATTAATAATGGCGATACCACTTTAGCCGACTTGGGGCGTGAGCTAAACCTCAGTATCCCTACAGTTACTAAAATGATTAACGAACTTAGTGATGATGGTATTGTCATAGACCTTGGTAAGATAGAAACCCCTGGTGGTAGACGTCCTAATGTGTATGGACTAAACCAAAGTTCAGGCTATTTTATAGGCGTAGATATATCACATTTTAATGTGCATATAGGGCTTATTAACTTTAAAGGTGACCTTATCGATGAGAAAATGAATATCCATTTTGCCGATGACCAACTGCCTCAGCAACGCTTTGAACAACTCTGCGAAATTATTGAGAATTTTATTGCTAATACAGTAGTCCCTAAAGAAAAAATACTAAGTATAGGCATCAATATCTCGGGGCGTGTAAATACCCAGTTAGGACATAGCTACACTACTTTCTACTTTGATGAGCAACCTCTTACCGAGGCTTTTGAACAACGCTTAGGTATTGATGTTTCTATCGATAACGACTCACGCGCTATGGCTTATGGTGAGTTCATTAAGGGGTGTGTGAAAGGTGAAAAAGATGTGCTTTACGTGAACCTTAGTTGGGGATTAGGGTTAGGTGTTATCATCGATGGGAATTTGTATTATGGTAAGTCGGGCTTCTCGGGTGAGTTTGGGCATATTACTTCTTTTAACAACGAAATTCTTTGTCACTGTGGTAAGAAAGGTTGTTTGGAAACCGAAGTATCGGGCTTAGCACTGCATCGCAAAGTGCTTGAGAACCTCAAGACAGGACATTCATCGCTCTTGCAAAAAAGCAACGACAGTAATGGTGGCTTTACCTTAGAAGAAATTATCAACGCTGCCTTACAAGAAGATATGCTTGCTATTGAACTTATTGAGGAAATAGGTAATATGTTAGGAAAAAATATTGCTGCCCTTATTAACCTCTTTAACCCTGAACTGGTAGTAGTAGGGGGTACGCTTGCTAATGCTGGTGATTTCCTAATGTTACCTTTGCGAAGTGCTATTAAAAAACATTCATTGAACTTAGTGAATAAAGATTCAAGCATAAAAGTTTCTAAATTGGGTAATAAAGCTGGCTTATGGGGGGCAAGCCTTCTTGCACGAAGCAAATTTATCGGATTGATTTAAAATGAACAAAGAACTTGAAGCCTTTCAGAGGTTACTGAACATAATGAACGACCTGCGTGCAAAATGCCCGTGGGATAAAAAACAAACTATGCAGTCATTGCGCCACCTAACCATTGAGGAGACCTATGAGCTGGGAGACGCTATCCTATCGGGTAACCTACAAGAAGTTAAAAAGGAGTTAGGCGACCTGCTGTTACATATTGTATTCTATGCTAAAATAGGTAGTGAAACTAATGATTTTAACATAGCCGATGTAGCTAATACTGTATGCGATAAGCTCATTGAGCGTCATCCTCACATTTATGGCGATGTAAAGGTAAACGATGAAGATGATGTAAAGCGCAATTGGGAAAAGATAAAACTTAAAGAAGGTAACAAGAGTGTGCTCGGAGGGGTTCCTATAAGTCTGCCTGCTTTAGTAAAAGCTACCCGCATACAAGATAAAGCAGCTGGTGTAGGCTTTGATTGGGAACATATTGACGATGTGTTTGCTAAAATAAAAGAAGAGATTGACGAACTACACGCCGAAGTAAAAGCCCACAAACAAACAGATATAGAAGGCGAATTTGGCGATGTGCTGTTTAGCCTAATCAACTATGCTCGTTTCCTAAAAGTAAACCCCGAAGATGCCTTAGAACGTACTAACCGCAAGTTCATCAGTCGTTTTCAGTACTTAGAGCAGAAAGCCTTAGCACAAGGCAAAGCCCTTAAAGATATGACCTTAGCCGAAATGGAAGCCTATTGGCAAGAAGCTAAAAAACAATAAAACAACAAAAACAATGGCAATACAAAAACCAAGTATACCCAAAGGTACTCGTGATTTCTCTCCTATTGAAGTAGCTAAACGCAACTACCTTATCAATACTCTTAAAAATGCGTTCACTACCTTTGGATTTCAACCAATTGAAACACCAAGCTTTGAAAATTATGATACCTTAATGGGTAAATACGGTGAAGAAGGAGACCGATTGATATTTAAAATCCTTAATTCTGGCGACTTTACACAAGGCGTGAAACAAGAAGATTGGGATGTTAAGAACCCTCAGAAACTAACTCCACAAATATCAGAAAAAGCCCTTCGTTATGATCTTACCGTACCTTTTGCTCGTTATGTTGTGCAACACCAAAATGAACTGACTTTCCCTTTCAAACGCTATCAAATACAACCTGTATGGCGTGCCGACCGTCCACAAAAAGGACGTTTTAGAGAGTTTTACCAATGTGATGCCGATGTAGTAGGCAGCACAAGTCTGTGGCAAGAAGTGGAATTTGTACAGTTGTACGATGCTGTATTCACCGCTCTAAACCTCAAAGGGGTTACTATCAAAATGAATAACCGTAAAATACTCAGCGGTTTTGCCGAAATGATAGGCGAAAGTGACAAACTCACCAACTTTACTGTAGCTCTTGACAAATTAGATAAGATAGGTGAAGAAGGCGTTATTAAGGAGATGAAAACAAAAGGTATTAGTGAGGGTGCTATTGCCAAACTGCAACCTATTTTTGCCCTTAAAGGTACCTTTGCCGAGAAACTTACAGTCCTAAAAGAGATTCTAAAAACATCAGAAGTTGGGCTAAAAGGCATTGACGAATTAGAATTCATAGAACAACAAATTGCACAAATAGGCTTAAAAACTGCTTTCTTAAATCTTGATGTTACCCTTGCCCGCGGACTGAATTACTATACAGGTGCTATCTTTGAGATTGCTGCCCCCGAAGGCGTACAAATGGGTTCAATAGGAGGCGGAGGTCGTTATGATGATCTTACCAGTATCTTTGGTCTCAAAGGAATGAGCGGTATAGGTATCTCTTTTGGCTTAGACCGTATTGGCTTAGTGATGGAAGAACTAAACCTCTTCCCCGAAGATATTAGTAGTACAGTACAAGTACTTTGTATTAACTTTGGTAATGCCGAAGCTCTCCAAAGTATGAAACTCTTACAACAGTTACGGTCATTAGGTATAAAGTCCGAACTATACCCCGATGCTGCCAAAATAAAAAAACAAATGGATTACGCTAATAAGCGTTGTATCCCTTTTGTGGTAATTATAGGTGAAAGTGAGCTTGCTAATAGCACTTTTGTACTAAAGAATATGCTTACAGGCTCACAACAAGAATACCATATAAACGAGGTAAATGCATCAATATTTGAATAGACTAAGGGATAAACCTTATCAGCTAAATACAAAAAAGAGGCTGCCTGAAATTCTTCAAGCAGCCTCTTTTTGTGTTTTACCTCACTATTTCACTACTATTTGTACAGTATTTTGTGCTACTTGTTTCAGCAGCACCTCTTTGCCAGTCTCTATCTCCTGAATAGCCTCAGGGGTAGCGTGACGGATAGTGTACAAAGTCACCTTTTCAGTTACCGATACTTTAAAACGTTCTTCTAACTTTTCTAATAACTCTGCCAAAGTATCAAACTTGTTATCTACACATACCGAAAAGCTAATAGCCGAGTTCTGTATCACACTCACCTTCATCTGGGCTTTATGCAAACTCTTGAATATATAGCTAATCCCTTCTTCCATAATAAATGAAAAATCACGTGACGAAAGTGATAGCAATATTTGGTCTTTCTTCAAAATAAAGCAAGGTACCTTAGGCGTAAGCTCTGCCACATTACATACCGCACTACCCTCAGCAGTAGGGTTCACAAACGAACGCACGTAAAGAGGTATTTCTTTTTGTTGTAAAGGCTGTAGTGTTTTAGGGTGAATTACCGATGCCCCATAGAAAGCCAACTCAATAGCCTCCTTATAAGGTATCTGGTTTAGCAACTGTGTATGCTGAAAGTAACGAGGGTCGGCATTAAGCACCCCTGGTACATCCTTCCATATCGTTACGCTTTCTGCATCTAAGCAATAAGCAAAGATAGCTGCCGTATAGTCCGAACCTTCTCTTCCTAAGGTAGTAGTGAAGAAGTTAGCATCACTACCCAAAAATCCTTGTGTAATATTCAGCAAACTCTTATTCACGTGGTTGCTAATGTTGCTTTGTGTTTCCTCCCAATCAATAGCAGCATCACGGTAGTTACTATCGGTTTTAACAAGGTTACGAACATCTATCCAACTGTTTTTAATACCGTTATCATTAAGGTACTGACTTATAATAGTAGTCGATATCAGCTCACCAAAACCTATTATTTGGTCGTACACAAAACTGTGTTTAGGTGATTTGTTCCGCTCTAAAAACGAAGTAAGTTCAGCAAAAAGACCATCTACTTTCCAATACACAGGATGATTCTCGTCCGAGAAAAGCTCTCTGATGATGTCGTAATGAAAGTCCTTTACTTGCTGGATACTCTCCGCCAGTTTATCCTTTTCTTTAAGGTAGCTATGCACTACTGCTTCTAAGGCGTTAGTAGTTTTGCCCATAGCCGAGATTACTATAAGGGTATTAGCATAACCTACGGTTTCTAATATTTTTGCGACATTGCGCACGCCTGCAGCATCTTTCACTGAGGCTCCTCCAAATTTAAAAATCTGCATCTTCTTTTAAAAGTAATAGATAACAAGTAAAAAAGAGGCTCTTATGCAAGTAAGTAGCCTCTTTTTTAATACTACTTGAACACTGCTATACAAGATATTTCAACCTCTACACCTTTAGGAAGTTTAGCTACTTGCACTGTCTCACGTGCAGGAGCTGTCTTCTCATCAAAATAACGAGCATACACCTCATTCATAGGTACAAACTGACCCATATCAGCTAAGAAAATAGTGGTTTTTACCACATTGCTGAAGTCAGCCCCAGCTTTTTCCAAAATAGCTTTAAGGTTTTGCATTACTTGTTCAGTAGCTGCCTGTATGCCAGTCACCACCTCACCAGTGGCAGGGTTTACGGGTATTTGTCCCGATACATAAAGTGTTTTACCTGCAAGAATAGCTTGGGTATAAGGCCCTATAGGTGCAGGTGCGTGTTCAGTGAATACTACTTGTTTCATATAAATTAGTTTTTAGTTACTTTGTTAGTTTTTACGACTTTGTTTTAGTAAAGGTAGCCTTTAAGGTACCTACATTTCCCACCTTATCAAAAGCCCTTACTTCCAGTTCATAGGTGTTAGTTTTTGTAGTGTCAATATCGCTAAATCGGAAAGTAAGAGTATGGTTCTTAGGCTCGTATTCAAAGAGAATCCACTCACCATTAAGAGTAGCCCAACACGAAGCAAAACCACTAAGGTTATCACTCACTGCCAGCTTTAGTACATCTGCTTTAACTACCCCTTTATTCTTAAAGTTAAGAGCTTTCAGTGTTGGTGCAGTAGTATCCTTACGAAGGCTAAACCTACCCAAACTACGAGCTTTGGTTGTGAACTCACCGTCCTTGTACACTGTTGGAGCTGTCCAACCTCCCGAAGCTGCTATAAATACCTGCGGAATCTCTTCCTCTGTAAAACCTGTGTTTTTCATCGTCACAGTAAAATACTTATGTACAGGTATGCTACCACCAGCTATAACAAGGCTATTGCCGTCATCTTCAATATCAAGTGAAATATCATTATAAAAAGTGTTTTCAGGAAAGTATACGCTACCGTTTTGCAACTCGTAGTAGTTATCACGAGTCGCTACCAACTGTTTTCCTCCTTTATATTCAGTGCGAGGCGTTTTCAGTTCCTTTTTCTTCCCTTTTACTGGGATACGAATAGTAGTAGCATTCCCTTTAAAGTCTTCAGCTATAATAGTAACAGTGTACAGCTTGCCCTCTTCAAAAGTCAAGTACCCTTTATTATCTTTCAGCACCGGATATACCGATTCCAATAAGTTATTAGGCAATTTGTACAGCAATTGTACAAAGCCCTTCTTTTGGGTATAACGTTCGTAGTCTATCAAGGCATTAAGGTAGCGTGATTCGTCAAAATTCACCTTGTCAAAAACCGTTTGTAACTGAGGTTCATCATTCAGTAACAATGTCACTTTATAAGTACCATTTTTGTTCAGTGAACCATCTTGCCTATCAAATGATTGTATGCCGAACCCTACCACACCTATAGCGTTAAGAGTATCAGATACAAAAACACCTTCAGGAGTACGTGTTTTATTCACTTGGCGTGGCATCGCACTATCCTCCACCTGTGCCCCTTCTCCCAGCGGATAAGCTATCACCTGTTGCACCTCTGGCGGAGTACTATCCGTCAGTTCATTAAAGCCAAAAAGCAGCGGATTCCAACCGTTATTACTCGTATCGCGCACCTCAAAGTGCAAGTGTGGTCCTTGGCTACTCCCCGTATTGCCACTTATTCCCACCCAATCACCTTGTTTTACAACAAAGTCTGTTTCTGTAGGCAGTATATCAATATCATAAGTCTGCTTCTCGTATTGCTTTTTCTTCACATAAGCCTCTATAGCAGGAGCGTATTTCTGTAAGTGTGCATAAGTAGTAACATACCCATTAGCGTGTGTAATGTACAACATCTTGCCATAGCCAAACGGACTCACCTTAATCCGTGACACATAACCATCGGCAGCAGCAAGCACCTGTAAGCCTTCTTTGCCCAAAGTCTTTAGGTCTAACCCCCCGTGAAAATGGTTCGGACGTAACTCTGCAAAGTTCCCAGCCAACAAAGGTGGCGTAGGCAAAGGGTTAGCAGGTGTAAATGTCTGCCCGTAGAATACAAAAGGCAATAAATAAAAAATAAAGTAAGCGTAGTTAAATATATGAATATTTCTTTTCATTAGCAACAAACAAAATTAAAAACAAAACTTCTCTCAAATTAAAGAGTACTAACATTAAGGTCTTGCAAATCAACAGAAGCTCCTATAGGCAGCAAGTGCAGCCTTCTGTGGTCATCTTTAAACTTGCGTTTAGCCGATTCCTTATCAATCTTAATCACTGGGAAAGTATCGTAATGCACCCCAAGCACATTAGCCACTTCCACAAACCGAGCGGCTGTCAAAGCATCTCGAACCCCCATAGTATAGTTGTTACCTATCGGAAAGATAGCCAAGTTCACACGGTACTGATGAGGAATAATTTTCATATCGTAATGCAATGCCGTATCTCCCGAAATGTAGATAGTTTCGTCATTGCAATCTATAAGAAAGCCCGCCGGATTACCCCCGTATGAACCATCAGCAAAGGACGATGAATGCTCCGCCTTAATCATCTTTATCTTTACCTTCCCATCTACAAATCTATGCGAGCCCCCAAGGTTCATCGAATGCCCACTTAAGCCTAAAGCCTCGTAATGAGCCAATATTTCTGGATTTGTAATAAGCTGTGCGCCAGTACGTTTTGCTATCACCTCCACATCCAAAACGTGGTCAATATGAGCGTGGGTTATAAGAATATAATCCGCTTTAATAGCATTAATATCAATATGAGCTGCCAAAGGATTGCCCGAAATAAAAGGATCTACCAAAAAATAAGTCCCATCAATATCAATATTCACACAAGCGTGACCTAAATAAGTAACTTTCATAACAATTTTCTTTTTAAGGAGTAAAATAACAGCGCAAAGGTACAAATTAATTAATAATTAGCAATGAACGACAAATATTTTTTTACCGAAGCCACTCCCCTACCCTCTTATATCACCTCTTTATCCTAACAATCTATAGCAAGTTTTAACTAATCAATTCCTCAAAATGCTCCATAATCTCACTGATAAACCGTTTTTCACCAACAATATCCTCAAAAAGTTCCGTCTTTGCCGCCTGTAATCTGATAATTTTCTCCTCAATAGTATCTTTACTTACAAACCGAACCACATTCACCTTATTCTTTTGCCCCAATCTGTGAGCGCGCCCTATCGCTTGCCGTTCCGAGAACGGATTCCACCAAGGGTCTAATAACAGCACGTACGATGCTTCTGTAAGGTTTAAGCCCACCTCGCCTGCTTTTAATGAAATAAAAAAGAAACTCACATCTTTCTGTCGCTGAAAAGCCTCCACCTCATTCCGCCGCTGCTCGGTAGGAGTACTCCCTGTAAGTTTTGAATATTTTACCCCTTTTGCCTTACACCATTGCTCATACAAAGCCAAATGTGATACAAAACTGCTAAAAACAAGCCCTTTATGCCCTCCTTGTAGCAATTCTTCCATATAATTCACCACCTCTTCGTACTTACCCGAGGTAATTTCACTCTCCTTATCCACCAATTTAGGGTGATTACTTATCTGCCGAAGCTTAGTAAGCATATTCAAAGCATTAAATTCTGTAATAGGACTGTCTATATGCAGCAAATGATTCCTCACCATCGATTTTTCTCGCTCATACCACCTCGCCTGCTCCTCACTCATCTCACAATACGCTATCTGCGATTCCATTTCGGGCAAATCATCAAGCACCTCCTCCTTAGTGCGGCGTAATAAAAACGGACTAATAATCGTTTTCAGCTCCTCCAAAGCCTGCATATTCTTCTTCTTACTTATTTCTATCTCGTAATTCTTGTGGAAAGAAGCATAACTCTTCAGTATATCAGGGTTAATAAACTGCATTTGAGCCCATAAGTCACTTAGTGAGTTCTCAATAGGCGTACCGCTAAGTGCCACCCTATGCAAAGCCTTTAAGCCGTTAATAGCTTTAAAAGTCTTTGAGTTCTTATTCTTTATTCGCTGACTCTCATCTAATATAATATACCTAAAATCAAGCAGTTGCAAATCCTTACTATCGCGCTCCACTATGGGGTAGCTCGTAAAAACAAGGTCGTAGTTAGTAAGCCGTCTCACCTTCCGTTTGCGCTCCTCAGCCGTCCCCACATACTTTGTGCATTTTAGGTGTGGTGCAAAACGCTTTGCCTCATCATACCAGTTAAATATCAATGACGAAGGCAAGATAATCAACGCTCTAAGCGCTTCCTTCACAGGCTCTACTGCCGAAAATAAATCAGCCCCCAGCCCCTCTCTCTCAGGCAACCCATCGTGTATATGCACCAAGAGCGCAAGCGTTTGCAGCGTTTTACCCAACCCCATATCATCGGCAAGGCACGCCCCCACCCCATTGTAATAATGCTGTAACAACCACTCCACCCCCTCCACTTGGTACGGACGCAAAGTAGCCTTTAAGTTAGGCGAAGCCTCATAAACCACCTTTTCTACCAATGTCACAGGTTTTATCTCTGGTACAGCCTCCAATAGCGCGTAATGCGTCTTAGCCAAGCGCAACTTGCCACCCTCCACCTTCGCATATTTTGCTATAGATTGAAACCTACTGAACCATTCTGGCGGAATTACAAACACTTTCCCATCAGGAAGCACATAAATCGGATTGTTATCCTTAATATTTCTGATTAAATCTTTAAAATGAAATGAATAATCACCTTGTTTCACCCTTATCGAAAGGTCAAACCAATCATTTTCTGTGTGGGTAGTATCCAAAAGAAGCTCCGCAGCTTCCATACCCACCTCTTTGCCATCTATGCTGAACTTTCCTATCCCAAACCCAGTAGCCTCTATAGCAGTCTTATGCCGCAACAAAGCAAAATACGAAGCAAAAGGATTATCACCCTTCACCCAAAAACTCCCATTGTCATTCTCAAAGCCTATCGAAGTTAAAAAAGCAATCTTTTCAGCCTCTGCCGCCTCATTCCGCTTGTAATTGTAGATAACAATAGCATTATCCTCCCCTATTTTCAATTCCGACTGACTTTTCTTCCGCTGCATACTGCTAAAAGTATAGCCATCGTAATCAAAAAGCACACACAGCTTGTAATGATTCGCAAAAAAATCGTGGATAAACTCTATTGTAAACAAAATAGGAACATTTTTCTCTATAATATCAAAACCTACTGCCCTTACAGTAGCATTCCGAAGTACTTTTTTAAGAAACTTATCAAAGTATTCCCGAAAACTCCTTTCAGGAATAAAAGTTGTTTCCTTGTTCAAAAAAGGTTTCAGTTGCGCCGACCTAATATGAGCCACACGCACCAATTCCCCCTTTAGTACAATCCACGCCTGTGCATCGTTCAGCAGCTCAATATGCCCATCACAAGGCAAAAAAGTAGCTCCATTATCTTCCAACAGTAATCGGTAGCTAATCCCCCCTTCCTTCTTTTCAAATTCCAACAGCGGTTCAATCACTTTTGTCGTCACCTGAAGGCGCTTTTTAACCAAATCATCTTTATGAGTATAGTTAGTAGTGATAAAAAGATTATTTTCAGCAATAAGCAATAGTAATTCAGCCGTTTTATCCTCTATTTGCTGCTGTATATGCTTTTTGTGCGATGCATTCTGATATATTTTCTCAAAAGTATCTCCCTTTTTTAAAAATCTATCGTATAACACATTCGGAAGCAACCCTTTAGTTATAGCCAAAGCCTCCTTTTCAGCCTCCGAAGGATTCCAATCTGGCAAGCTCTGTAATACCTCATCAGTAGCCTTTTTGTAAAAAACAGCGTATCCATTCTCTACCCGCCCCACATAAGCCGTAGGCAGCACTAATTCAATAATAGGGTGAAAAGTAAAATCTATAAAAAGAAACATCTATCAATCAATAATAAAGAGGCTCCTCAGTAACAACTGTGAGCCTCTTCCTAATATAAACATTTAAATTCAAAAAAAATGAAAAAGTCTTCCTGTTTTTATGAGAACAAACGTTCAAAGAAATTCTTACGTTTTTCGTTCATCGAGTTATCCACTTGGTAAATATTGTCAGAAACAGCAGGAGCAGTACTACTATTATCTATACTGTTCACCGTTTCAGCAGTGAAGGCTGTTTGTGATTCCGACATTACACTAATCACAAAGTCAATGTAGTCCTTACCTTGTTTAGCCAAGTAGTTCTTAAAGAAACGGCTGCTGAGTTCTACCCCACCTATTCTCTCCATTTTCAAAAGAGATTCGTAAAAAGGAGCCAAATAGTTATTAATAGCATCTTCAGGAACCGATTTACGTCTACCAATGTAGTGAGTAATATTACCCATAGCATCACGACGCATTTCAAAGTCAGTTACCACCCAATAATATTCACCCGTTTTAGCCAAGTTCTTAATCACACCCACAAAGTTATTACCTACTTTAAGGTTATCCCAAAGAAGTTTGAACACCAATTTAGGCATATCAGGGTGGCGGATAAGGTTGTGAGGCTGACCGATAAGTTCGCTTGCCGAATAGTGAGAAACAGCGCAGAACACATCATTCACATTAGTAATAGTACCATATACATCAGTTTCGCTGATAAGCACTTTACTCTTGTCCCACTGCACTTCACGTTCAATAGGAGCGGGGCGTTGGATACTGGGTACAGGATTTATAAAATCTGCCATATAGTTTACGTTTTTAATAGTTAAATATTATCTTTCTGTTAATTATGAAAATAGCCTACCAAAAAAGCTCTTGCGTTTTTCGTTCATCGCATCGCTTACAGTAATAATATCGTCCGATACCACACGGTTCGTATCAATATTACTTACAGGCATATCTTGGAAAGCCACATCTTCACGGTTTTCATTCATCACATCAATGATAAAGTCAATATAGTCCTTACCTTGTTTGTCCAAGTAATTCTTGAAGAAACGAGCACTCAAGTCCATACCTCCCACTTTTTCAAGTTTTACAAGAGTTTGGTATAGCGGAGTTACATAGTTATCAATCACCCCTTTAGGCACCGATTTACGCCGAGCAATATAGTGAGTAATATTACCCATAGCATCGCGGCGCATCTCAAAGTCAGTAATTACCCAGTAGTATTCACCCGATTTAGCCAAGTTTTTCACCACCCCTGCAAAGTTATTACCTAATTTAAGGTTATCCCAAAGCAGTTTAAAAGTAATTTTTGGCATATCAGGGTGACGGATAATACTGTGCGGCTGACCAATCATTTCAGCAGCCGTATAGCCACACACAGTGCAAAACACATCATTAACGGCAGTAATACGCCCATAGACGTCAGTTTCACTAATAATTACCTTGCTTTTGTCCCAAACCACTTCTCTATCAATAGGAGTAGGACGTTCAACTGTTAGTTCAATGTCTCTATAATCTCTAATCATTGCAAAATTTTATTTTTGGTTATATTATCGCACAAAAGTACAAAATTAATATGAAATAACATACATTTTTATCCAAAACTTTTAATATTTTTTTCACAGCACCACACAACCACCTGATTATCAACATCTAAACCCCAACACCAACTTCACATCTCCACAACAAATCCCCCTCACACACTTCAAACACCTCCACCTCAAACACCTCCACCTCAAACACCTCCACCTCAAACACCTCCACCCTTTCGACCCCTCCACCCTTTCGACCCTCTCCACCCTTTCGACCCTCTCCACCCTTTCGACCCTCTCCACCCTTTCGACCCTCTCCACCCTTTCGTTCCCTCCGTCTCTTCTCATTTGCTAATTTGCTAATTTCCTAATTTCCTAATTTCCTAATTTCCTAATTTTCTCATTTTTATTGCGAATAATGCAAAAATCTCCTCCCAAACTTCTCATTTTATCGGAAGAACACAATTCCTTAACAATCAGCCTATTACACCACTAACACTACCCCAAGCATCTTATAGCCATAACGAAGGGTGAGCGAAGGCATACCGAAGGCAGAGCGAAGGGTGAGCGAAGGATAAGCGTTACATCACTGAACATCAAGCCTTTAACAACCGTCCCCTCACTTTGCATTATTCGCAACAAAATCCCCCAAACATTGCATTTTCTTCATTTTCTCTCCCCCTATTCACTATCCACTATCCCCTAATTTGCTAATTCCCTCATTTGCTAATTTCCCAACTTCCCCCTGCAACCCATCGGGGTTTTAGATTTGTCCGACAATTTAGCCCTGTTTTGCCCTCTAGCGACTAGCGACTAAAAACTAACGACTAAATTTTGCCCCTTTCAAAAAAAGTCGTACTTTTGCCCCGACTAATTAATTCAAGAACGAAAAAATGGATTTAACAGCCTATCACTTCGTATCACTCTTCCGCAATAATGTGCGGAAGTATTCACGAAAAGAAGCTTTAATGGGGCGAACTCCTTCGTCTCAGTGGGAGGGAATTACTTGGGAAGAATTAGGTAATACCACCACACTCTTGTCCAAAGCCCTCTTATCATTGGGTATTAACCCCCAAGATACCATAGGTATTTTATCCCAGAATACCCCAAAATGGTCACTAACCGACCTCTCCTGCTTGCAAATACGAGCCATTACAGTACCCATATACACCACCAATACCGCCCAGCAGTCATTATATGTAATGAACCACGCCGAACTGAAAGTACTCTTTGTCGGCGATGAAAAACAATACCTCAAAGCCCTCGAGGTAGCCCACCAATGTCCCTCACTACAAAAAATTGTAGTGATGAATGACCAAGTACCTTTAACCGAAAACCACTACTCTATCCATTGGAGTAACTTCTTGGCACTTGGAAAAAACCCTCAGTACGATGCCGAGCTCACCCAGCGCATAGCCGATGCCAATCTGGACGACCTTTTTACTATCATATACACCTCAGGCACCACAGGTGAACCCAAAGGCGTAATGCTATCCTATGAAAACCTATCCTTCCAAATGATAGGGCATAATGAAAGACTCTGCACTGTGGACGATACCGATATTTCATTAGCATTTCTCCCCCTTTCACACGTATTTGAACGCGCTTGGACGTACTTTTGCCTTAACCGAGGCACTACCGTCTATTACCTTGACGACACCAATCTTGTAAAAGAAGCCCTTAAGCAAGTACGCCCCACCCTAATGTGTGCCGTACCGCGCTTCTATGAAAAGATATTCGCCACAGTACACGACAAAGCCGATGCTTCTTCCTTCGCCAAACGGCAGCTCTTCCGCTTAGCTATCGCTACTGGCCGACGAGTGTTATCACTGCGCGAACAAGGAAAAACTCCATCACTCCTACTGCAAAAAGCCTATAACCTTTTTGATAAAATCGTTTATAAAAAACTAAAAGAAGCACTCGGAGGGCGCATTAAGTTTATGCCCTGCGGAGGGGCAAACCTCGAACCCAGTATAGGTCGATTTTTCCAGTCTATAGGAATAAACCTAAAATTAGGCTACGGAATGACCGAAACCCTTGCAACTATATCTTGTTGGGGTGATGATCGTATCAATCCACAATCAGTAGGTGATGTAATGCCTAATGTACAAGTGCGAATAGGTGAAGATAATGAAATATTAGTAAAAGGCGGAATGGTGATGAAGGGGTACTATAAAAACCCCGAAGAAACAGCCAAAGTATTTACCCCCGATGGTTACTTACGCACCGGCGATGCTGGCAGATTAGATGGTACTAACACCCTCTTTATTACCGAACGCATTAAAGAGCTAATGAAAACCTCTAACGGTAAGTACATTGCCCCCCAATTGATTGAAGGAAAAGTAGGTAAGTACAACCTTATCGAGCAGATAGCAGTCATAGCCGATGGTAAGAAGTTTGTATCGGCACTGATAGTTCCTAATTATGAGATGTTGGCACAAGCCCTTAAGGACTTGAATATTAAGTACAAAAGTACTGCCGATATGATAAAGCAAAGCCAAGTGATAGAGTACATAGGTAAGCAGCTGCAAAAGTTCCAAAAAGACCTCCCCGACTATGAACAGATTAAGAAGTTTACCTTGCTACCTACCGCTTTTACTATTGAGCGCAATGAAATTACCCCTTCACTTAAATTAAGGCGAAAAGTAATTTATGCTAATTACAGTCGTGAGATAGAAGCTATGTACAAGTAGCTTATTACAGATACACACTAATAAAATTAGGGCTGAATCTTTTTTAAAGATTCAGCCCTAATTTTATTGTATTTTAAGTGTGATACTTAAAGAGTTCTGTTCATATCCCATTTTTCAAGATAATCGGCTACGCGCTGTACGAACATACCGCCAAGGGCTCCGTTCACTACACGGTGGTCATAACTGTGCGAGAGCATCATTTTATAGCGGATACCTATTACATCGCCTTCAGGAGTTTCGATAACTGCAGGTACTTTGCGGATAGCTCCTATAGCTAAGATACCTACTTGCGGCTGATTGATAATAGGTGTACCGAATACATTGCCAAAAGAACCTATATTGGTTACGGTATAGGTACCATCTTTCACCTCGTCGGGTTTGAGGGCGTTGGCACGGGCGCGATGGGCTAGGTCATTTACTATTTTGGTCATACCTCGCAAACTTAGTTCATCGGCGTTTTTGATAACAGGTACAATAAGATTTCCGTCGGGTAGGGCGGTTGCCATACCTATATTGATATTCTTCTTCTTGATAATAGTGGTTCCTTCTACCGAAATGTTCATCATCGGGAAGTCGATAAGGGCTTTGGCTACAGCTTCCATAAAGATAGGGGTAAAGGTGAACTTCTCACCTTCACGGGCTTCAAATTCTTTTTTAACTTTGTTTCGCCATTGCCATATACGGGTAACATCTACTTCGGTAAAGCTTTGTACGTGGGCTGATGTATGCTTACTGTGTACCATGTGTTCAGCGATTATTTTGCCCATACGGCTCATTTCGATGTGTTCGTCTTGGTGTTTTGTATAAGTGCGCTGAGGGGCAGCTGTAGGAGCTGGTACTGGAGCAGCAACAGGTGCTGCTGGGGTAGGCTGTTGGCTGCGTTGGCTTAGGTAGGTTAGTATATCGTCCTTAGTTACTCTGTTATTAAGTCCTGTTCCAGTGATATGGCTGAGTTCATCGGGGGTGATACCTTCTTTTTGGGCGATATTTCTGACTAATGGAGAGTAGAAACGGTCGGTTTCGGCAAAGTTTGTTTTGGGGGTATTCGTTTCTTTGATATTGTTGATAGTTTGTGTAATGGTTTGTGCTGCTTGTTGTACGGCTTTGGAGGGGGTGGCAGTAGTAGAGTCATTGGTTTCAATAATTGCCATTACTTGACCTATTTTTACTACTTCATCGGCTTTGAACAATATTTCGGTTACAATTCCTGATACTTCACAGGGTACTTCGGAGTCTACTTTATCGGTAGCTACTTCGACGATGGTTTCTTCGGCTTGGATGGTATCTCCCACGTTTTTAAGCCAGTTGGTAATGGTAGCTTCGGCTACACTTTCGCCCATAGCGGGCAATTTTAATTCGTATCTTGCCATTTTTCTTTCTATTTTATATCCTTCACTTCTTGAGGGAGGTTCATATTTTTAGTTAAAACGCCTAATTTGCTAAGGCTTATGTCGCCGGTAAGTGAGAGTAGTACGGTTTGCTTACTGCTTTCAGAGGGTTCTACAATCATAAGGAGTTCGGATACTTTATCGGAGGTATCGGTACCGCCTTTGGTGTAGAATTTTACGTTTTGAGATTTGTCTTTTACGCGCATTAGCTCGGTTAGGGCTGCTGTTTTGACGTATTGTAGGGCTTCTGTTTTTATTTGTGCGGCAGCAGCTTGGTTTTCGGTAGCGAATACTTTCATTCCTTTTAGTTTGTTGGCTATTTCCATAAACTCTTGGGCTTCAGCATCTTTGCTATCGATCTTGGAGAGCATTTGAAACATTTTTTGGGATACTACCGTGGTGGCAATATCTTTGTTGGCTTCGAGTTTTTCGAAGTTGTTTTGCCCATATAGGCTAAGGGTTGCCAATAATGCTGGCAGTAATAATTTTATCTTCATAATGGGTTATTTATTTGGTTCTTTTACTATTTTGTTTTTTGCTTCTTCAAATTTTTTGAGGTAATACATTTTTTGTATGCCTTTGTTGTATTCTTTTGATAGGTTTATTAGGTTTTGTTGTACGATTTTATAGGTTTCTTGGGCTTGTTGTTTTTGTTGTTGTTGGTCTGTGATGTAATAGGTTGCACTGGCTGCTAAAATGAGCAAAATGAGTGCTATGGTGATTATTTTTTTCATTTGTTTTTAAATATAGATAGGTCGAAATCAAGGAAATAGAGTGCTATAAGCAGTAGGATAGCGAATACTATCCAAAATGTTTTGTTTGCTCCTGCATTTTTTTTGTTTCGACTTTCGGAACGTATGCTTCGCCACTGTTCGGTGAAGTGGTTACTAACTGTTTCGCGGTCTCGACGAATGCGTGAGCCCATCTCAAAGGCGTTGCTTTCTTCTTTTCCTTCGTAATAACGGGGGGTATAGTTAAAGCGTTTGTTTTTCTGTAATTGAAATAATCTCATCTTCATAATGCGCAAAGGTACAAAAGTTTTTTCAATTAGCAATGAAGTGTTGATTTTTTTTTTTAGTTAGTGGATAGTGGATAGTGGATAGGGGTTAGTGGATAGGGGTTAGTGGATAGAAGTTTGCAGGAAATGCAATGTTTGGGGGATTTTGTTGCGAATAATGCAAAGTGAGGGGAAGGTTGTTAAAAGCTTGACGTTCAGTGATGTAACGCTTATCCTTCGCTCACCCTTCGCTCTGCCTTCGCCCTGCCTTCGAGATGGCTTCGAGGTGGCTTCGAGAGGCTTTTGGCAGTGTTGGTGAGGTAATAAGCTGACTGTTAAGGAGTTGTGTTCTTCCGATAAAATGAGAAGTTTGGGAGGAGATTTTTGCATTATTCGCAATAAAAATGAGGAAATTAGCAAATGAGGAAATTAGCAAATGAGGAAATTAGCAAATGA
>CAUREJ010000003.1:0-66904 GCA_963523735.1 uncultured Capnocytophaga sp. | reverse complement strand
TTCGTCTCATTTGCGGGTGCAAAGGTACAACGTTTTTTATAACCTGCAAATTTTTCCGCAACTTTTTTGCAACTTTTTTTGAGGTTTTATTTTAAATGGCTGATAATCAGTGGTTGTTAAACGAAAGTTTTTTGCGGGGATTTTGGGGTTTTGGTGGATAGAGGGGGTGTGTTGGGGAAGTTGGGAGGGGAAAAAGGGGGCGTTTTGTAGGGATAATTCGGAAATGAGAGAATTAGCAAATGGGGAAATTAGCAAATGGGGAAATTAGCAAATGGGGAAATTAGCAAATGTGGAAATTAGCAAATGTGGAAATTAGCAAATGTGAAAATTAGCAAATGTGGAAATTAGCAAATGAGAGAATTAGCAAATGAGAGAATTAGCAAATGTGGAAATGTGGAAATGTGGAAATGTGGAAATGTGGAAATGTGGAAATGTGGAAATGAGCAAATGGGGAAATGAGCAAATGGGGAAATTAACAAATGTGGAAATTAGCAAATGTGGAAATTAGCAAATGGGGGAAATGAGCAAATGGGGAAATGTACTATATACCTATATATGTATATATTGGAGTGAAATATGGAAGATGACAGGTTTAGAAGAAAAAGGCTGCCCAGAAAAGTTTTGCTTTATGAGGGCGAATTGCCATTCGTCCCTACAAAGGTGTGGCGCCATCTGACTTTTGAAGATTTTTTGGACAGCCTCTTTTGTTTTTCAGAGGTTTTGCCTCTAGGAGGCAAAATGCCCTGAAAAACAAAAAATAGGCAGTCCTAAAACCTAACAAAATTGCACTTATTACAAGAAAAGACACTTTGCAAATTTGCAATGTTTCTCTTAAATGATAAAGAAACACAGAAAGATTCCAAGAAAAAAGCGTGCTAAAACTTTCTGTGAAGCAAAGTTTAGAGAAAAACTTTTAAAAATTTAAATGCGAACTTCGTGTTTTACTCTTTATTAACTACGCTCCAATGCCATTCTGATAATTTCTATCTGAGTGTTGGTGTAAGGAATGATTCTCTCATCCATAAGCATTTTGATTTGTGTAATCAGATTAGCCGTTTCAGGGATGTGGTCGCTCTCAAAACGTCTCATCACCTCCTCAGGCATCCCCGTTTCATACATTTGTTGCACACGTGCCTTATAGCCATTTAGATTTTGTTCCATCTGCTCTTTAAACATATTTAAGAAAGAGACCATTTCTTCCAACTTCATGAGTTGTACTTGATACTGTTGAATACTTGCCATAATTTTTGAATTTGTATTTACTGTTGAATAATGATTTGAATAACTATTTTTTGAGTGTTTTGTGTTTTTTGTATTTGTGACAGGGGACTTAGCTGTATCATCTGCAACTACATTCACCGCTTGTGGTTTTGGCTTGGAGTAGCGATCCTCTATCCCTTTTTTATATCCTTCATTATATCCTTGGTTATACGATTCAATTGCTTTTCCACCATATATGGCGTACTTCATAGACATACCCGATCTGGTAAAGTCCTTATCTTTACCCCCAAAGCCAGCTGTATAGCCATCTTCGTAACCACGTTTGTAATCATTGGAATTGAATATACCCATAAAACTACCAAGTTTCGTTTAATCGTCTTAGATTATCTTTTGCGATCTCGTGTCCTTGCTTTGCTGCTTTCCGATACCATTTTATAGCTTCTGCAACATCTTTTGAAACACCTTCTCCTTTCTCATACATATCTCCTACTTTGTATTGAGCACGTGCATCACCTTGTTCAGCTGCTTTTTGATACCATTTTATAGCTTCTGTATAATCTCTCTTTGCGCCAGATAGGCCCACATAATACATCATAGCTATGTGGAGTAGCATATTCACATTTCCTTGTTCTGCAGCCTTTTTATACCATTTTATACCCTCCAGAAAATCTTTTTCAACCCCTTTCCCTTCTATATACATTTTTCCTAAATTGAATTGTCCTTGTTCTTGCCCTTGTTCAGCAGCTTCTCGATACCATTTTGCGGCTTCTGAATAGTTAGATGAAACACCATACCCTATATAATACATATTACCTAAATTAGTTTGTGCTTCTGCATTTCCTTGTTCTGCAGCTTTTCGGTACCACTTTACTGCCTCTGTATAGTCTTTTGAAACTCCTTTTCCTTTTTCATACATCCCTCCTAAACTGGATTGAGCCATTGGATTCCCTTGTTCAGCTGCTTTTCGATACCATTTTACAGCTTCTGCATAATCTTTTGAAACATCTTTTCCTTCCTCATACAACTGACCTAAGCTGAGCTGTGCCTCTGTATGTCCTTGTTCTGCTAATCTTCGACACCATTTTATAGCTTCTGCAATATCTTTTGGTACTCCCTTTGCACCTTCGTAATAGATTTCGATTAATGCCGATTGAGCTTCTATATGTCCTTTTTCGGCTGCTTTCTGATACCATTTTACAGCTTTAGCATAATCAGAGGTATCTTCGTATTCTTCTCCCTTTTTAAACATATCTTCAGCCGTTAGCTCTTGTTGGTATAAGCTGGAATTAGTGTTATAAGTTTTTTGGATAGGAGTATCCGCTTTACTGCTCGTCTTTTCTTTGTCTTTATTAGGCTCTTTCTCACATGGATTTATCCCACCAGGCTTTGAGATGTCTTGGGCAGTACTATTTAAAGTGATAATAAATCCTATTAGGATATATAAGTGTCTAATTCCCATAATTACTTCCTTTTACAAGATTATTATTTTTAAATTCCCCCATTGTCTTATTTCCTTTCTCATCAATATATATACCATAGCCATTCATAGCATCGTCCTTAAACTCTCCAATGTAACGGCTTCCATCCCCAAATTGATAGCTCCCTACACCATTGGCTTGGTTATTGACATAAGGGCCTGTATATATTTTCCCATTTTCTAAGGAGCGTACCCCATAATAGAATTCCCCTTCCTTGAATGCCCCTACAAACTTGTTAGTACCTCCTTCGGAAAACTCCTTGGTACCAATACCATGAGGTATATCGTATTTTGTCTGTCCTGTATATTTTGCTTTATCTTCGGGTAACGCTTTGTCTTCTGTATAGCCATAAACATCTACTTGCTCTTGGTTAGCAGGTGGTAAGTCTAGTGGGCTTACAGATGATAAGTCTAAAGGTGTCTCTATAAGATTAGGCGATATAAACCATATGAAAGAGAGGATAGCTAAGCCCAATAGCAGACCGATAAAGAAATTACTTTTTTTTGTTTTCTTTTGTTTCTCAAGATCCAATTGGAGAGATGAAATGGTGCTTTGTAGCTCCTTGCATTCATTTTTTAATTGTATATTCTTTGTAGTTGTCTCTTTTATTGTCAACTTTGTGTCATTAGATTCCTTTTCGATTTTCTTTATTCTTTGTAGGAGTGCATTGTTTTGCTCATTAAGATTATCATTCTCTACTTGAAACTGTTTCCCCTTGTCTATTTTTTTATTAAGATTTTCTTTCTCTTTATGGAGCTTTTCTATCTTGTTGTTTGCTTCGCTGAGTTGTTTCTCTAACTCAGAACTACGATCTAAGTTCTGTCCTATTTTTTGGTAGAGTATTTTATTTTGCTCCTTGAGGTTATTTATCTCGTCTTGTAGTTGTTGAGTATTATCTGTTTCCTTATTGAGTTCCTCCTTGATCTTTTTTACCTTTTCATTGGCTTCCTTGAGCTGATTTTTGAGTTCTTTTTGCAATGCTGAACTATCATCTAAGTTCTGCCCTATCTTTTGGTAGAGTATTTTATTTTGTTCATTAAGTTTTTTTATTTCCTCTTGTAACAGCTGTTCATTGTCTGTTTTTTTATTGAGTTCCTCTCTGAGCCTTTTAGTTTTATTATTGGCTTCTTCGAGTTGTCTTTTCAGTTCTTTTTGTAAGGTAGCACTATCATTATTATGTTGTGCTATCTTTTGGTTGAGGATTTCTTTTTGTCTGTTAAGATTGTTAATCTCTGTTTTTAGCTGTTGGGTGTTTTCAGTCTCTAGATTTAATTTTTCTTGTAAGGCTTCTAAGTCTCTTTTGAGTATAGTAGTGGAACTATCTGCAGAGACTTGTTTGGCTAAGAGTTCATTATATTCTCCTTGTAGCCTTATAAACTTGCTATCGAGTTCTTTTTTTTGCTTTAGCAGTTGTAGGTCTTTTTCTTCTATTTCTGTAATTTTCTGCTGGAGTTTTATTTTTTCCTGCTCTAAGGAAGTATTGAGCTTTTCCTCTTGTTCTTTAAGTGAATCAATAGTATTGTTTAGTTCCGTTTGTTTGCGAAGGTGTTGATCAATTTCTACCGCCTTCATATTGAGCATATCGTTCTTGCTTGTCAATTTCTTCTGAAGTTGCACAAGTTCGGTTGTTTGTACATCTTTTTCTTTTTGAAGCCCCGTCAAAGACGATTTAAGAGCGTTGATATTATCATTAAGAGCCTTAATCTGTTTGTCGATTTCTTCTTTAGCTGTGTTATCCACATGCTTGAGATATTCTATATAATCACTGTATGTTGACATAGGTTTTGTAGCTTTTTATAATGAATAGACCTTGAATTTTTGTAATGGTTGTGTATCGGCAGCCGTTTGTATTACACCTATATTTTGTTTGGTAGGACTGTTTTTTTGTGCGTCAAAAGTGTTGGAAACAAATATTTTATGTCCTTCACCCCCTTTTAGCTCAATACGAATATCAAAATCCTGAAGTGTATTGATTGCATCAAGTAGCTGAGAGAAGTTGGAATAGCTTTTGAAAGAGGCCAAAGTATGGATGCCAAAAGGGGGACCATCGCGCAAAATGGCCTGTAATGATTGTGTAGCTGCGGGGGCATTATAGCCAGACTTGCGCATCGATCGAACATTAAATAAATCGGCCAAGACAAGGATAATACGTTCCCGTTGCTCTTCTTTCTTCTTTCGTTTCTCTAATTTTTCATATAGAGTGGCAATAACCTGCTCAATAGCAGAGTCGTCTTCGCAATAGTTGACAGTGGGATATTGAGTCAGTCTTTGTAAGACACCATAGTTGGCACTATCCACGTTTGTTTTGTCACAGAGGTAGAAAGCCGCCTTTTCATCACTCTGTTTGATGGCCTGTTCTATGGAGTGGCTTAAAATAGACAAAGAGGCAGTCTCATCTCCTCCGATGATCAATACATTAGAACCGTTTTGTCGGCTTAGCTTATACTTAGTATGAGATGTGACAAGGGCAGTAGGTTCTCCTATGAAGATCTCACACTCCTTATCGTTGACGGGTAAATCCCCTTTGGCAAGAATAGGATTATTCTTGATAGAAGCGGTTTGCTCTCCATCGTAAATAAAGCGTTTAAAAGGTTGAACTGTACCATAGTGTGTTTCAACCTCCTTTTTGATACTATTGATCAGATACTGTATTTTTGAATCGCTGGCATAAGCACTTTGAAAACGCAGGTTTCCTTCGGAAAGACCACCCCGAGCGTTATAGATACCCTCGCCAGGCTTCGTGATAGTGGTAAAGGGAGCATGATTACCTGAACCTAATAACTGGTCACAATCACGTTCGCTATTTAACTTCAGACAAATTCTAAGACCAAGATGACTCATAGCTTGATGGATATTAACACCACTAAGCGATTGGGTAGAGAGTATCAAATTAATACCAAAAGAGCGACCTCGACGCCCAATATCGTCTAAAGCAGCAGAGACAAAGTTAGCGGTTGTGCTATTGCCATCTAGTAATTTCTGAAACTCATCAATAACCACCAGAATACGAGAGAGTTTATGCTTGGATGTGGTATTGTATTTAGATAGATTGGATACATTGTACTCCTTGAACAAATCTCCTCGTTGTTCTATTTCTTTGTAAAGATAGTCAAGAACACTCACTCCATATTCTCGTTCACTTCTCATAGATAAAACCCTGACATGAGGTAAGTTCTCGTAAATCTTAAACTCTGTTCCTTCCTTGTAATCAAGCAGTATGAATTGAAGATCTTCGGGAGAATAAAACCAAGCCCCATTACAGATAATGTTATGCAGTAATACAGTTTTACCAGAACCTGTAGCCCCACCTATAAGACAATGATGAGGCACATCGCTAATTCCATCACTTAGAGAAAGTACAAAATTCTGCAAGTCAACAGAGTTTACCTTTCCGATAGGAATCTCAACACCTGCACTGGCATCTTTACTCCATAAATTATTCTGATTAAGCCTGCTAAGTATATCTACTTCAACCTTTTTATATTGGGAGAGTCTGTTGTTGATGAAATCTAAAATTTCGTCAATTGCAGTATCTGGAAAACTCTCGGTCAATTGAAAATAGAACTTACTATTGAAATATTCTTCATAAGGGATATTTCTGATATACCAATCGTTCGTATTGGGAGACTGATAGATCGTTGTCATTATGTCCAACAGCGGTTGAGGTGTATAGTCGTAAGAACGGCTGGGCTTATATGATGTATCCAGATTCATAATAACGAAAATTCCTGCTTGCTTCCCCGTCCTTACAATTCGTTCGATAGCTTCACAATGCTCTTTCGTAAGAGAATTAGGGAAATCAGCAATCATTAGTATATGATAAGGTTTGGCTAACTCATCAGCATCGGCATTGTATTCTATAAGACTTTTTCCAAGATAGCGATGTCCCAGTACTTTTTGGATAATGTTAGGAATGTCAGTTTTAATAGAAATCAAGGCACGTCGTAGTTCTTCGGGGTCTGTCAGAATATTTTCTCCTTTGATTTTTGGACTTAGACTTGAAAGTGCTATTAAGTTGGCACCAAGATTTGTTCCGTCATATAAGGTAAACTTGCAAAGTCCGGGAGGAAGTGACAGAAGTATTCGCAAGGCTATTGTCTGCATACAGTTGTGTATCTGCTGCGCATTCTCAGGATGGGAAAGAAAACACAAACCATTAATTTCTTTAAGTGGAAGTAAAGCAGGTTCTGTCTCTCCGTTCATAGTTTTGAAGTCTCCTATATATACCGATTCTGGAAACTTAGTGTCTTCTACCAAAGATAAGTCAAAGTCTTTGGTATTACTAGGGAGTGGTCTATATATTGAATAAAAAGAGGTAGATTTCATTTGTTTTTTTTTTAATAGTAAGCATAAAATTTCCAATGTAGACAGATTACTTTTTTGGCTATGCTTATCATGTGTCAAATATTCTTACATCTTTAATCCTATTTGCAATAGATAGGGTCTTTAAATTAGATCTGTGGACTTTCTGCTAAGACTAGTCAACCCATAAAAGTTTAAACTACATCTAAAGACGCAAAGTTACACCTATTTTTCTAATTTACCAAATTTTATTCTGTTTTTTGAAAATATAGAGTAAAGCTATAAAAGTTTTTTAGTTATATTGTTAAAATATTGTGCCTTTACACCTAAAAGTTACTAAAAAAACAGGCGTAATCAAATGAAATAAGAACTATTACTAAATCGTTACCTAATCTTCTTGTAACTTCTGTATCTTCTTTGTTTTAACTAAATTAAATTACAAAATTTCAATAAAAAAAGGTAAGTTCACTTGAAAATATCGTTCATTGAAAACAACTTAGTTTCTTTGTTTAAAAAGCCTTATACATCTACTTCTATTTGTTCTAAAACAGTCGTTTTTGATGAGTTTTTTACGCTTTTTTCTAAATATTTTCTGCCGCAAATGTACAATTCTTTTTTCTATACGCAAAACTTTTGCATAGATTTTTTTAGTTTTCAGGATGTGGCAGTGATAGGTATTATAGTGAAATGTACTGCATACTATATCTATATAGTAAGTCTCTAACTTATAGCTTTCCCTGCACTCATCTTATAGTGTGGAGCCACTGTGGAGCCACTGTGGAGCCACTGTAGCTTCGGTGTAGATTTGAGATTGGTTCGGGGGAAGTAGCAAATGGGAAAATTAGTAGGGTTAGAGGAAAGGTGCTGTGAGGGGATATGAAATAAGATAGCCCCCAAACAGATTTGTTACTGCTGGGGGCATAAATGAATTTTTTATAAATTCGACTTAGAAGAAAATAAGCTTTTCCTTAAAAATAACGGCTTGGCTGTTGGTATGCTTTTATTGGTTAGTGAATAGGGTTCTACTTTTTAACTACCGTTACTTTTAGCTGTGCTTCTTGATCACTTATGACATCGATGATGGTACAGGTGAAAGTACCTTCTTTGAGTCCTTTTACAGCTATACGAGTTACATTATTAGCATCTTGATCGGGGGAGCCAACTATGGCTATGGTTTCACTATCTTTGGTTTGCGGTATTTTGTAACGCTTACTTCCGTATATAGAGAAGACTTGTATCTCTCCTTCCTTTACTGTTACTTCTGTTTTCTCTAACCGAAGGGGGGTAAAGGCTATTTTTCTGTTAATATAACGCTTATAAGGTGTCCAATCGGCTTTTTCGACACGATAGGTATTAGTGGCTTCACGGGGTACGACTATATCGACAAGGGTTTCAAAGGGGAAAGGAGCTCCTTTGCGTTGCAACTGGACATCGCCTTTGGGAAAAGATAGGCGGGGTGGCTCTGTGCCGTTAAGGGTAACCGTCTGCAATCCTGTTTGCATAAAAGCCCCTGTGCTGATGTGCGAAATAGTTTTAGGTAGGGTTATATGCTTTAAATTGGGATTGCCTGCAAAAGCTTGTTCTTTGATTTCAAAAAGCTCTGCTGGGAATTTTATTTCGGTAAGATTGGCATCGGCAAAAGCGAACTTTTCTATCTCTTTTACTGAATCGGGTATATCTATTTGGGTGAGATGGTTACAGCCTTCAAAAGTACTTAGGGCTATTGTTCTAAAATTGGGGTTCTGAGGCAGGGTAACCGTAGTGAGCGAAGTGCAGCCCTCAAAAGCTTTTTCTTCTATTTTCTCTATCGTATTAGGTAGGGTGATACTCACTATAGGCGTACCTTTAAACGCTTCTTTGCCTACTACTGTAATTCGTTTTAGTGCGGGGTGTGTACTGAGGTTGAGGGTTGTAGTAGCGGTATCGAGCCACTTGAGTAGGGTTTCCTTATCGTCACTGAGTTGATAGGCTGCTACTGTAGGCTTCTCCTCCTTTTTAGGTTCTTGAGGAGTATCTTCTTTGGCGCAGTGCCACGCCGATAAGACTGCCACTGCTATGAATAACAGTTGTTTCATCACTTCTTCTTTTAAAAGATTACCAATTTACTTTTAGCATAAACTCGTGAAAGTTACGCACGCTTGCCCCTACACTGCTATCGACATTGGTTTCAAAGCCATAGCCTACGGATAGGTGGTACTTGGGGACTTTGAAAAGCGCACATATATTTATGGCACTATCGGAGCGGTAACCTAAAGCTCCTTCTAAAAAATCACGGTACAGCACCGCAGCCGAGGCGTTGAGCTGATAGTTCTCGTCTTGATTGATATAGGCTTGCGCTCGTGGACTTAGGGTAAAATCGGCAGTGAGGGGATAGAAATAGCCTGCTTGTGCATAAAAGCTGATGCGCTGGGCTACTGAGGTTACTACTTCGTTCTCTACTTTGGTTTTATTAGATGCCAATAGGTTGGGGGCTGATAGCCCTACATAGAAGCTGGGTTGCTCATAATAAGCCCCTACCCCTACATTGGGTTGGAACTTACTTGATATACCTTGTAGATAGGGGTCATACTGTTCATTATAGGTTTTGAAGCGTGTGCCGTCTATATTAAAGAAGTTTCCACCTGCTTTGATGCCTAAATAAAGGTTATCGGTAGGGGTAAGGGGTAGCACATAAGCAAAATCGGCGTACAAGGCTGTTTGCTGCTGTACAAAAACTTTTTCTCGGACTACCGATGCTCCTACCCTTACGCTGTTAGAGAGGTGGTGGGTAGTATTGAGGGTTTGCTGCTGGGGATTATCGGACGAGTTGCTTTTTGCCCACTGGTAGCGCAGGTGTAGCCCGACGGTATGATTACTTCCTGCCCCTATAGCGGCGGGGTTTACTATATTCTGAAACTGATTATAGAATATATAGTTTGCTTCCTGAGCACTGCCAATGGCAGCACTCAAGAGCAAAACTGATAGTATTAGTTTTTTCATCAAGAAAATAGGTATTAATAATTAATGAATAACCACCCCTGTTGGGTACGTTTGTTTTTAATGGTAAACTTATAGAAATAGTAGCCTTGTGGCAACTTCTGACCGTCTAAGCCTAAGCCTTTCCACCGGTTGTAATAGCCACGTGCTTCATATACTAATTGCCCTTCGCGGGTGAAGACCTGTAAGACATTGTTAGGATAGAACGATATGCGGTGTATGACAAAGGTATCGTTTACGCCATCGCCATTGGGGGTAAAGGCATTAGGGATTAAGACGGTTTGATGGTCGTCATCTTTATCATTAGGCAATCCATCACCATCGGCATCGGTATCACAGGCATCGCCTATGCCATCGCGGTCGGTATCGGCTTGGTCGGGGTTATAGGTTTCGGGGCAGTTATCCTTGTCATTAGGCACTCCGTCACCATCTACATCGTCATCGCAGGCATCGCCTATACCGTCTTTATCGAGGTCTTTTTGCGAAGGGTTCTTCACGAAGGGGCAGTTATCCTTTTCGTTAGGAATACCGTCATTATCTATATCGGGGTCGCAAGCATCGCCTATAAGATCATGGTCGGTATCGGCTTGGTCGGGATTAGAGTAATCGGGGCAGTTATCGCGGTCATTAGGGATACCGTCGCCATCGCGGTCGTCATCGCATATATCGCCTATACCGTCTTTATCAAGGTCTTTTTGGTCGGGATTAACCATATCGGGGCAGTTATCTTTTTCATCGGGTATCTTATCGAGGTCGCGGTCGCCACTACAGATGTCGCCTATGCCATCGCCGTCAGAGTCTTTTTGGTCGGGGTTAGCGTGGTACGGGCAGTTATCGCGGTCGTTAGGGATACCATCGCCATCGGCATCGTCATCACAGGCATCGCCCATACCGTCTTTATCGGTATCTTTCTGATTGGTATTCTTAGTACGGGGGCAGTTATCGGTAACGTTGTTTACGCCATCGCCATCGATGTCTTCATCGCACTCATCGCCTATTCCATCGCCGTCAAGGTCGGCTTGGTCGGGGTTGGGTTTTTCTATACAGTTATCGACGCTATCGGCTATACCGTCGCCATCGAGGTCGGCATCGGTTTTTACTATTATCTTGCCGAGATTCACTGCTAAGTAGATATTATCGACAGGGCGAATCATAAAGCGCCCGTTGGCAGTGGCGAGGTCGGGGGTAACGGTAAAGGTATAGCTACCATTATTAGGTATATTGGTAGCGAGGGTGTGGGTAAAGGTCTGCCCATCAAGAGCAAAAAGAATATTTACCTTTTGGGTATTTACTTCCCCTTTGTCGGTATCGGCTACATTCCAAGTTATAGTATGGGTTTTACCTATAAACCAATAGCTTTTTCTGGCTTGTGAGGTAACCTCGAAGGGGCCAGCATTGTTGGTTACATTTATCTTTACTCCTGCATAGACGGTATTACCGGTGCTTACATCGGTTTCGCGTTCGTCACGTTTGCCAAGACTTTTATCCATTACTACGAATGCCCATTTGAGGGTGCGCTTCACACTGCTAACCGTTTCCCAAGTAGAGTTCACACCTGGGTTGCGCTCACTCAGTTTGCCTTCCAATATCTGAGAAAGGCGTGGTATGTAGCGTTCATTAGAGCGGCTGGGTCGTAGTGAACGCGCCATAGGGCCTTCGGTTAAATTATCGGCAAAGTTATCGGAAGTGACGGTGATGCGCCCAGGCTGGGGGCTGTTATGCTGCTCCCACGTATAGTACAATATATCACCATCGGGGTCGGTAGCGGTACCTACTAAATGGTAGGCGGTACTGCGCGGAATGGTATAATCATTAAGCTCACCTATCACAGGCAGCGAGTTAGCAATAGGAGCTTTGACCGGACAAGTAGTTGCTGTGATGTGCTTCATTATCTGCTCGACACTTACGTGGTTAAAGTAAGGGTCTGAACGCCTTTGTACGTTATTAACCCCCGATATACCGGCATAGCCCATAATGGTAGAGCCACTACCGGGTTCTACTTGTGCGCCTGTATTTTCGTTATTGAGGTTATGCACGTGGTTAGCCCCCATTTGGTGCCCGAGTTCGTGGCAGAAGAAATCGATGTCGAACACGTCTTTTTCTACACTGTTAGAAAGGTCGCCAGCAGAGAAAGCGCGTCCTTTTTCATCTTTTTCGCATATACAGCCTATACAGCCGGCATTACCATTGGGTTGCTTGGTGTGGTGAAATACGTGTCCCACATCGTAATTAGCATCGCCTACTTTCTCGTCTAAGAACTTTTGTAGGGATTCACCATTCCACGTTTCGGCGCGCATATTGTTGCGGAAAGGGTCGTCTTTGCGGTTTTTGATAATAGTTTCGACCCCTGTTACTAATTGGAATTGGATAGACATCTGGGTACGATACACCTGATTAGCGCGCTGTACGGTAGAAACGATAGCGGCAAGAGCGCGCTCTTGGTTACCGAAACGCGTGGTATAATCACTGGTAGCGGCGATAGCTATGCGTATGGTGCGCAGGGTAGGTTCCGTAGCAAAAAGGTTGCCCGTAGTACGCTGGGTTACTGAAGCAGGGGTAGCGGCAGCGGCGGCTTTAACGCGCGCCCTTGTACCACAGTCAAAAGTAAAATGCTCTACCGAAGCACTGCGCTGATAGGCGATGTGCTTCACCCCACTGCGATTGGTGGGCTGTACAAAAGCGTACTCGGTATTGTCATCGAACATAGCCGAAAGTCCCACTTCGGGCGACCATGTAAAGGCTACCTCTTTATCGGGTTGTGAAAGTGAGTAGCCTGCATAGGTTTCTATCTGTGGGTAGCGCGCTGCTAACTCATCGGAGAGTACGCTGGTTTTTCGCACGCGGAAAGATTCGAGTTCGCCCTTAGCATTAGGGAGTTTGATTACTACCTCGCTGGCACTGCTACGCGCGGTAGCATTATGCAGTGCATTGGCAAAGGCTTTCTTATTAAGGGTATACTCCTGGTGGTGTGCCGTAGTAGCCTCATTATCGCGACTGCTTAAGGCAGCTTGTTTCCAATAGGTTTGTGCTTGTAGCCCTATAGCCCAAGTAAGGCACAAAATTAGTAAAATATTCTTTTTAAACACTTTTTTTATTGTTAGTTATTAGTCATTAGTTGTTAGGGTGAGTAAAAGCTTTATCTTTCGCTCAACCTATACACAACAGACTCTAATGTGAAATCTGAAATAAATTTAGTACGATTGAATTATTTAAGCAATTCGTATTCAAAAACAGGGTAACCACGCTCACCAGCATCATTTTTAAAGGCTTTTATTTTGAGCTTAAAGAAGTTACCATCTCCGTCTTGAATAGCGAAATAAGTATTGCGGATAATTCCCCCGTTAATCATATCGCGCCAGTTTTTACCAATTACTATTTGGGTTTCGTATTTAGGTTTAGAAAGATCTAATTTCTTAGCTTTTTCTAAGGTATATTGGCTATAGAATTTATCTCTTTCTTCTAATGAAGCGGCAAGAGCGAAGAAAGTAGCTCTTGTACCTCCGTGTAGGTTAGTAACAATAATATCAGGATAGAAAGTCACGGTATTTTGTGCATTATATTGTTGAGTAAGCCAACCGGTAGTAGTAGTATAGCATATATCCCAGTCTTTTTTCTTAGGGGTTACTTGCACCATTTGTCCTGACTCAAGATTTAAATACACAAAGTTATAAGCAGGGTCTTTTCTAACAGTGAAAGTTTTAATTTCTTTTTTATTTGTAACTGTATTTTTAGCATACTGTACTTTGTAGGCATTGCCTTCACGAGTGATACGCACCTTGCCCCAACCATTATGAGCCCCCAAGAGATTAACACTACCTTTTATAGGAGCTTTATCGCTGATAGCGAAGCCCATACTAAGTAGATATACCTTGTTTTCATCGTCATTGGCTGAGATAGCCTCAATAGCAGTACCTGTACCCGGTTGCCCACTGATAGGTTTTAGCAAACCGCGAGGGTCGTCGATTAAATGACGGGTAACGCTATGATTAGCAGAAGGTTTAGTAGGGTCGGTATTGAGCAACATAGAATCGTCGTGAGCGATGCGTTTAGTTATATCAGTACTTTCTTGTGCTTGTGCTGACATTGCAATAGCGGGGTTTATGAGGACTCTGAAATCGTCATCGCCACAGTAGAAGGCTAAGTGCCACGTATCACGTTTTACTGCGATAGCCTTGCCGGTAGAAAGGTCGATATACACTTGGTTAGGCTCATTGGGACCTCCTACCTCAGCTTGTATAGTAATAGGGGTTAGTGGTTTTACACTAAGCGTACCTGAGGCAGTACCTTGTTCGGTAGTATTAGTTTGGGTACCATTGCCTTCTGGCAGTTTCTTTTCGGGTTCTGATTCTTTTTGGCAAGCGGTGAACATAAGGGCTGCCATACTGAGTGATAGAATTATTTTTTTCATATAGATAGTAAGATATTTAATATTTAATATTTAATATTCAGATTATAAGAGAGTTTGAAGTAAAACATACGCCCATTGGCGATAGGGTAATCACGCTGGGTAATTATACCCAATAACGATGTTTGAGTAAGGGTGGTATTGACTACATTAAGCACATTGCGGCAGCCCAACGTAAAATCGATACGCTTTTTCCAAAAGGATTGTTGGAGGGAAGCATCGACCCAGCCATAGGGTGAAAGGGTGCCGAGTGCTGCCCCATCGGTAGTAGCCATCCACATTTGCGATTTGCCGACGAACTTATAATTGGCAGTTAGCACAGTGTTAGTTTTGGGAAACTGATAGGCAAGTCCTGCATTGGCATTGATGTTCAGCAGGAAACGGTCGTCTTTTTTTATCTTGGACACATCGTCGGTTTGCGATACCCATACAAAAGCTCCTCCTAAGGTAGCCCCCCAATTACCCCATACAAACCTATGGGTGGTAATAATATTGTTATTGAGAAAACGGCTGACATTTAGGTATTGGGTGTGAGGCATACCTCCTTGCAATTCCAACAGTATGTTATCAATCTTATCGTATATGCGATTGTGGCTAAACGCTAAGTTACTGGTGAGTTGGGCGGCGGCATTTTCGCCAAAAACGAATACCTTTTTGGCATTGAGTTCGGTAGAGAAGCTGCGCTCGGGTACTAAGTTTTCATTACCTAAAAAGATGTGCCCTATAAAGACATTGCGCACATACAACTCCTGAAAGTTAGGCGTGCGATAGGCTTGCCCTACGGAGCCCCGTAACTCTACATTGGCAGGCAACACATAGCGCGCCCCCAAGGAATAGGCGTATTGGTTATTAAACAAACGCTGTATAGAATAACGCGCTCCAGGACGGACAGAGAACTTTGGGGTGATATTGGCTTCGACAGAAGCGTAAAGGTCATAATTATCAATGGCTTTATCGACAAACTTTTCGGTAGAGCCTTCATCACGGATGATAGCATAGCCCTGATTGCGCACTGCCTCATACCCTACTTGCCACTGGTATTTTTTCTTAGCCAAAGCCCCACTGAGGTAGCCCGATGAGTAAAACACGTCCATAGACTGGTTACGCCTTCGCTCATTATTGATTTCGTGATGATAATCGATAAGGTAGCGGAAGGTTTCGGTAGCGCGCTCTTGGTACTGGTAAGAGGCGGTGAAGTTATACTTTAACTGGCTAAACGCCCCATTGAGGTTAAGCTGATGGCTTTGGCGTGCGTAATAATCACGTTGGTCATTGCCAAAAGTATAATCACCATAACGAGGGCTATAGGTGCGTTCGGCAGTGCGGTCGAAAGTATTGTACTGATTACGCATATACTCGAAGCGATAAATTAGCTTATAGTTATCGCCCTGATAGGTAGTCATCACATTGGTTTGATACAGAAAATAAGGTTGGCGCTCAAAGCCGCGCAGCCCATCGATACCAGCGTAGTTTTTGCCTTTGTACTTGCCCCAAAAGCCATTGAAGTTATTGCGGTTCATACCTACTGAGGCAAACCAACGTTTGGAGAGATTGGTAGCAGCTCGGAAATTGAGATAATGCTTGCCTTTATTCAGAAAATTATACTCACGCGAAAGGGTTTCTTCCTGAAGTGAATAGGTAATATCCCACTTATTAGTTGCTTTTTTCTTAGTGATGATGTTCATTATACCTGTTACGGCATTGGCACCGTGAGTTACGCCCATCGCCCCTTCGACTATTTCGATACGCTCAATATCATCTACATTTATCTGCGAAAGGTCGGTATTAACCCCTAAGCCGTCCTCACTGACCAATGGCACGTTATCTATAAAGACCTTAAAGTAGTTAGCCCCTAAGCCATAGAGTGAAATCTTTTGCTTGCCACTGCCTTCATCAGGGAGGATATTGAGGTTTACATACTGGTTAAGCACCTCGCCTAAATGAGTAGCCCCCACGCCTTTTATCTGCTCATTGGTAATGACTTGTACATTCTTCACTGACTTTTTTACCGACTGAGGTTCTATTTGCCCAGACACTACCACCTCGTCAAGATGGATAACCTTTTCATCTTTATTGTTTTGCGCCCAAGCAGCTGAGGTAAGCACCCCCCACAAGACAAGCATACTATTTTTTATAGCAGTGTAGTTCATTTGAATGTCTGTTCTTTGCGGTAAAACTCATTTTCATAGTCGCGTGCTAAGCCATCTACAAAGCCCCAAATCTCGAGGGTACCATTGCCAAGCCTAAACTCGCGCAAGCCTACGTTTACCTTGCCTCTTATCTTGTTGCGTACCTTTATGATACCCAAGCCAGCAGATATTTCGTAAGCACCTTTGTAGACAGTTTCGCGGCATTGGTTCTTGGTATAGCGCCATTGGTGTATGGCTATCGAATCTTGTGTAACTACTACCTTTTGCTGCGAGCGACAGCCTTCAAAAGCGGTCAAGTCTTTATTATAATCATAGATATCATTACGCCACAGGCTGTGGATGTACCAAGTGCCGATAATCTCTTTGGCAGGGTCGTACTGATAATTTTTGCGGTAGGTAGCCTTCTGCACTCCTCCAGCCCCATTGGTGTAGGTCATTACCAAAGTATCAGTGGTTACACTATAGGTATACGCCTCAGTAGCAGTAGGCGAGGCTACTGACTGTAATACCAACTGCTGCAAGGTAGTGGTGTAGTTTTTGGCTTCCACCACATAGTTACAAGCGTCTTTGGCTTCGTCGCTAGAGGTATTAGGGGTATACTGATAGGTAGTGCGGGTAAGAGTTTGGTCGGCACCGAACACTAAGGTACTTTTGCGATTGCAATTTTCTAATTTGGTTTCGTAACCGTCTTCTTCTAACTTCACCAATCGCCACTCACCCACTAAAGACGCAGGTTCTTCTGGCTTAGGGTTGTTATTAGGGTCGTCTTTTTGCTTATCGCAAGCTGCTAAAGCCAGTGAAAGCATTATCAAGAAATAATATATTTTGTTCATTTTGCCAATAGATTAGTGTCGTTGAGACATCGGTTTGAGTTTTGCTTTGAAGGCATCGTCAGCCCAATTGGAATTTTTGTACAACTCTAAACTTTCATCGGGTACATAGACCGTTTTGAGGGTACGCCTAAACGATACCTCAACACTGCTGAACTTAGGAATGGTGCGCGAGTGTAGTACTAGTGTTTCGATGGGGCAAAAACTGAAAGAGAAATCGCCTATACTACCAATACTGGTAACACTTTCGGGTATATCAATCACCTTTAGTTTTTCGCAACCTAAGAAGGCTTGTGCAGCAATTTTCTTAAGTCCTTCTTGCAATTTTAGCTCGTCAAGATTGTCGCAAAAAGCAAATGCATACCCCTTAATTTCTTTCACTGAACGGGGAATGGTAAGTTTTTCAATCTTAGTACGCGCAAAAGCAAAATCACCTATTTCGGTAATACCCTCTTCAAAATTGACAATATTAAGGCGTTCGCAGCCGTTACACATACTACGTGGTATTTTAGTAAGCCCGCGTGGTAGGGTAAGCATCTCGAGGTGGTAAAGCCCCTCGAAAGCACTTTTGCCTATTTCGGTAACGGTAGCAGGTAATATGATAGTTTTCACGGCATAAGGGTCGGAAGTAAAGACCCCTTCGTGTCCGCCAGCTCCAAACTGATAGCTAAAAGCTTTTTCCTGAATAGCTGTTATGCGACTAAGCCCTACATCGGTACGCATATCGATATGTACTGTTTGGGGGTTAAGCCACGCTAAAAGGGTTTTGCGGTCGTCGGAGAGTTTGTAGTTAGAGGGCTGATTGTTATACCAAGGGTTATTATCGCCCAAAGTGTAGGCTACCCCCCAGCTATTATCTTTTTTAGGTCCGTAGAGTTTTTGGTTTTGGGTATCTAAATAGAGGTCGCCGTTTTTACCGATGGTAAGGTCGGGCGCACCATTACCTGAGCGAATGGTATTGGGGTTGATGCCCTTTTCGGAGACCAAGGGGATAGGAGTATTGCCCCAGCCGCGTTCATCGGTTTTAGGGCCGTAGAGCAATCCTGTTTTTCTATCTATATAATAATCGCCTATATTGCCCTCATCAATAGTAGGTGGATAGTTTTTGAGATGTATCACGCTGGCTCTTTTTACCTTTACACGTTCAATAGTTTGTTTGACACAACCTACTGCACCGAAGGCTAAAAGCGCGCACAAAATGATAAGTATTTTTTTCATTTAGAAGTATTTTTATTTTTATTTGATAGCTTCGATAATATCGGCATAATCGGTAAACTTATCACGGTAGGCTTGCACGTGTTGTGAAGGTACATATATATGTTCTACCGTAGCCCCTGCAAAAGGATTGGCATCATCATTGGTTTGAGGTACTGCCCCAAGGAAAGTAACGCTTATTTTTTGGGTAGTTTCATTAAAAAGGAGTTCACCTAAGCCTGTTAGCGAAGCAGGAAATGTAATAGAAGTAAGTGAGAAACATTTTTCAAAGGCTAAGTTATCGATTAACTTTACTCCTTCATTAAGGGTAACGTTTTTGAGGTTTTCACATTCTTTAAAAGCTTCGGAAAGAATACGCTCACAAGAACCTGGTACTACTACGGTTTCGAGGGACTTACAGCTGAGGAAGGCGTATTTATCTATTAGGGTGAGGCGTGAAGGTAAGCCTATTGATTTGAGCGCATTACATTTGGTAAAGGCTTCGATGCCTATATGTTCGAGTTCACTATCGGCAGTGAAGATAATATCTTTGAGAGCGAAGTTGTTTTCAAAGGCTTGGTTATCGATAAGTTGTACTTTATCACCAATGGTAATTTTTTCTAAGGAGCGTTTTTGAGCAAAAGCCTCTCTGCCAATTACCTCGACCAATTTGAGTTGGTTATTGGTGTTCATATTGACCTCGACAGTTTTGGGGTTTGACCATACTAAGAGGGTAGGTTGCCCAATTTTGCTGATATGGAAGTCGGGTAGAGATTCATCGGGGTCTTGGTTAGAGCCATTGTTAGGATTTCCGCCCAAGACTATGCCATTGCCCCATTGGTTATTGGCTTTAGGCCCGTAGAGGGTACGGGTACTAAGGTCGATATACCAATCACCTTCGGTACCTGTACGAGGGGAAGGCGCCCCTGCGCCAGAGAGTATTTTAGCTTCGGCGGTGTTACTACTACCGAAACGTATAGGAGCCCCCCAACCAGCATCGGTTTTAGGCCCGTAAAGCTCACTGGTAATGGAGTTGATAAAATAGTCGCCTTTTTTGCCATCGGACTCGTCGGGCGTACGATTTTTACTAATAATTTCGGAGCCAGCAACAATATCTTCACGCTCTTCAATTACTTGTTTTTTGCAACTTTGCAATGCTATGAGCGACAGGCAAACCATCGCACCTATAAATAGCTTTTTCATTGTAAAGAAAATTATTTAATTTAGAATTATTTTGGCGCAAAAGTAGTAACTATTTAGCTTTAGTCCAAATATATTGGGTAAATTATTTAGAAAAAAGAAAAATAAAAACTCGGTAACTACACAAGTATCTGATTATCAGCTATGTTTTTTAAAATGCAAACTATGAGCTACTAATGACAAACTGCTGATTATAGGTGGTTAATTGTTACTATAAGTGATAGAGTAGTAATAAAAAAGGGGCGAATTGGGATTCGCCCCTATGTGTTTTTTAATTAAGTTCTCTTATTTCTTTGAAGTTTTTAGCCCAATTTTCATTATTTTCATAGGCTGATTTACTTCCTTTAGGCACGTATAAAACTCGTTTTTCACGATTCTGTGCCGAAGTAGCAAAAGTATTGAGACTTATATTTACAGGTGTAGGATTAAGCACCGTTACCTTTGTAAGGCTGTAATTGTTCATAAAAGCCATTCGCCCGATAGCTTCTACAGAGGCAGGTAGGGTAAGTTCGGTAAGTCCGGAGGCGGTAAAGGCTTGTACTCCTATATGTTTCACTTTGTTCATCACTACTTTTTTGAGGTTAGTAGTACCTTGGAAAGCCCCTTCACCTATCTTTGTAATATTCTTCAAATCGGCTGAGACAATGTCCTTATTACCATCAAATATAGAGGCATCGAGTACGGTGCCTTCATCGGGGATTGTGATAGCCCCTGTAGCACTTACGCCGTTTTTAAGTGTTACTACTTTTTCGCCTTCATTTTCGTCTTCTCCTTCATCTACATCGAAAATATCGCCAGCTACTGCTCCGTTTACGGTTACGGCTATGGTTGCTTTTTGCGCGGCAGCATCGGTGATGATGACATTGGCTTTTCCGGCACCTACGGCTGTTAGGTGTATCACATTGCCGTTTATTTGGGCTTTTACTACATTATCTATAGAATACTGCACCGTATAAGTAGGGTTGCCACTGGTGATGGTTACCTGCTCGGTATTGCCGACTTCCAAAGTAAAGCTGTTTTTGCTTATGGTGAAAGGCATACCGGTAACGGTTACCTCGAACGTATCGGTCTTGCCACTCTGCACATCGGTAACGGTAACGGTAGCACTGCCTACCTTCAAGCCTTCGACAGAGAGTTCGTTATCACTTTTGGCACTTACTAACACGACCCCTTCGGGCGTGCTTTTGAAGGCGTAATTAGCGTGTCCGTTTTGTAGTTTTACATCTGCCTTAGCTCCGTTTTGGACGGTTATGGTTTTATCGACCACTGCAAAAATTCCGGAGACTGTTACGGTAAGGGTAGCGGTTTTTCCTTTGGCATCGGCAACTGTTACCACCGTTTCGCCTTGTGCTATAGCGGTGATTTTAAGGGTGTTTTGTTCTACCGTAGCCGATACAGTAGCTTCATTAGCCGCTTTGGCAGTGTAATTACCATTACCCGAAGTGATAGTGAGGGTAGCTGTTTCTTGCACCTTTAACGCCAGAGTTGTTTTCTGTAAGGTAAGGTCTTTGATGAGTTCGGGCTTGTTGGCAGGGTTGTTATCGTCTTTGCTGCAAGCCGTAATAATGAGGGCAAAAATAGCCACCATTAAAAAGAAAGGATTAAAATGTTTCATAAAAATGATTTAATTTAGAATTTGGGTGCAAAGATAATCATTATTTGTAAACAAACTAAATAATGAGTGTTTTTTTTTAGGGGAATGAGGAAATTAGCAAATTAGCAAATGAGGAAATTAGCAAATTAGCAAATGAGGAAATGAGGAAATTAGCAAATGAGGAAATGAGGAAATGTAAAAATGAAGAAAATGCAATGTTTGGGGGTTTTTGTTGCGAATAATGCAAAAATACCCTCCCAAACTTCTCACTTTATCCGAAAAACACAATTCCTTAACAATCAATACATTGCACTTACAACGATACCTCAAACAGCTTATAGCCGTAGCGAAGGCTGAGCGAAGCCATACCGAAGGCAGAGCGAAGGGTGAGCGAAGGATAAGTATTACCTAACTGAATATCAAACCTTTCACTTCTGTTCCCTCATTTTGCATTATTCGCAATAAAAATGAGAAAATTAGCAATTTTTAGCTGTTAGTCTTTAGTCGCTAGCAGGCAAAACGGGGCAAAATTGTCTAACAAATCTAAAGCCCCGATAGGGGTCTGGGATTAGGCAGGGTGGGGAAATGAGAAAATGAGGAAATTAGAGAATTTGGAAATTAGCAAATGAGCAAATGAGGGGATTGGATTGGTTGGGCAAGTGAGATATGTTAGACTGCTAACGACGAGCGACTAAAGACTAATAACTAAATATTGCTAATTGATAATTATTTTGTACTTTTGCCCTCTGAACATACATCTGTAATAAATATGGCAAGAGAAATTCAACCTACCCCTGTACTGGAAGGTGAGGACGCTATTGAATTCTTAATGAAATTAGAAAACTACCCCCAGTACCTAAAAGAAAAAGGCATTGTTCTCGATAGGAAACAAATAGAGGAAAATGCAAAGTATTTTAAATCATTTTTTAAAAAAGAAGAAAGTGAAAGCAAATAATTCATTAGAATTTACTGTTTTGCAGCTTACAGAAAACCATACCATTAAACCTTTCGACTGTGAAGATGATGATTTGAACGATTTTCTGTTCAAAGAAGCTGTTCTTTATCAAAAACAAATGCTCGCTACTACTTTTATTATCGAAAATAGTGAGCGTACTTTGGGATTTTATAGTATCCTGAATGATAGTATGCAGATAAAAGAGGAATTATTTTCCTCTAAAAGTCAGTATAAAAAGTTCGTAGGGGGCTTACTACCTCATCTGAAACGACACTTAAAGAATATTCCTTCTTTAAAAACTAGGTCGATTAGGAGTAGATAAAACTTGTAAAGGAAAAGGGTTGGGGAGTATGATTCTTCAAAATATAATAAGTGACTGTATTGCCCTGAATACAAAACAGGCTTGTCGCTTGATAACGGTTGATGCATACCGACAGGCTTTTCCTTTTTATGAAAGATTTGGCTTTCAATACATTTCAAAGAATGATGAAAATGAAGAGGTACGCCAAATGTTTCTTGACCTAATAACTATCACAAACAATTATCATTAATATTCATCAGTAAAAAATATGTCAGAAGAATTAAAAGAACAACGCTCTAATAACTTTATCGAAAATATTATTGAGGAAGATTTGGCGGCTGGCTTTCCTGCTAAGGCTTTGCGCTTCCGCTTTCCGCCCGAACCTAACGGCTACTTGCACTTGGGGCACGCAAGCTCTATCTGCTTGAACTTCGGATTGGGGCTGCGCTATAACGCTCCGGTGAATCTGCGCTTTGACGATACGAACCCTTCAAAAGAAGAACAAGAATACGTTGATGCTATTAGGCGCGATGTGGAATGGTTGGGCTTTAAATGGGATAAGGAATGCTACGCCTCCGACTACTTTCAAGAACTGTACGATTGGGCTGTAGCACTGATACAAAAAGGGAAGGCTTATGTAGATAAGCAAACATCGGAAGAAATTGCTGCGCAAAAAGGTACGCCTACCGTTGCCGGTACCGAAAGTCCGTATAGGAATACGTCGGTAGAGGAAAACCTTGCCCTCTTTGAACGGATGAAGAATGGTGAGTTCGAGAACGGTACGTATGTACTGCGCGCTAAGATTGATATGGCTTCAGCTAATATGCTGATGCGCGACCCTATCATCTACCGCATAATGAATGCTTCACACCACCGCACGGGCGATAAATGGCATATCTACCCTATGTACGACTGGGCACACGGCGAAAGTGATTACCTTGAACAAATATCTCACTCGCTTTGCACCTTAGAGTTTTTACCTCACCGAGAACTATACGATTGGTTTTTAGACCAAGTAATCCCGACGCCAGCCCCTCCTAAAGGAGAGGGAGGTACACGCCCCAAACAACGTGAATTTGCCCGCCGTAACCTCAGCCATACTATTGTGAGCAAACGCAAACTATTACAGCTGGTTACTGAGAAGTACGTAGCAGGCTGGGACGACCCTCGTATGCCTACTATTTCGGGCTTACGCCGCCGTGGCTATACCCCTGAATCTATCCGGAAATTTGCCGATACCATAGGGATTGCTAAGCGTGAGAACTTGATAGATGTATCGTTATTAGAGTTCTGCGTACGCGAAGACTTAAACAAAAAAGCTAACCGCGTAATGGCTGTGCTTGACCCTGTAAAAGTGGTTATCACTAATTATCCGGAAGGACAAGAAGAGTGGTTGGACGCTGAAAACAACCCTGAAGTAACCCCAATGACTTTCCGCAAAGTGCCTTTTAGCAGAGAGATTTACATAGAACGTGAGGATTTTAGGGAGGAGGCTGATAAGAAGTATTTCCGCTTAAAATTAGGGGGTGAAGTGCGCCTTAAAAACGCTTATATTATAAAGGCTGAAAGCGTGGTGAAAGATGCCGCAGGCAATATTACTGAAATACACTGTACTTACGATGCCGATACGCGCAGCGGTAGTGGTACCGAAGCAAGTATGCGCAAGGTGAAAGGCACCCTGCACTGGGTATCGGTAGCTCACGCTGTGGAAGCCGAAGCAAGGCTGTACGACCGCCTATTTACAGTGCCTGAACCCGACCGCCAAGAGGATAGCTTTTTAAACTACATTAACCCTACCTCATTAAAAGTGGTTACTGCTTATGTAGAACCGAGCTTGGTAAACGCCCAAGTGGGTGAAACAGTTCAGTTCCAACGCTTGGGTTACTTTAGCATAGACCCTGATACTACAGCTGATAAGTTGGTATTTAACAAAACCGTTGGCTTAAAAGATACTTGGGAGAAAGTAAAAACTGAATAATCACAATGCAGGCATATCAGGATTTATTAAGGCATATCCTTGAAAAAGGGTATGCCAAAGACGACCGTACTGGCACCGGTACTACGAGTGTATTTGGCTACCAGATGCGTTTTGACCTAAGAGAGGGATTCCCACTGGTAACTACTAAGAAAATACATCTGAAATCGGTGATTTATGAGCTGTTATGGTTCTTAAAAGGGGATACGAACATTCAATACCTTACCGATAACGGAGTGCGCATTTGGAATGAATGGGCTGACCCTAAGGGAGATTTGGGTCCGGTGTACGGAGCGCAATGGCGCAATTGGAACGGGGAGGCTATTGACCAAATGAAGGAGGTAGTGAAAACCTTACAGCAAAACCCTGAGAGTAGGCGCATAATAGTTTCGGCTTGGAACCCTTCGGTACTGCCCGACACCGGAAAATCATTTGCCGAGAATGTAGCTAATGGCAAGGCGGCTTTGCCTCCGTGTCACGCTTTATTCCAGTTTTACGTAGCCGACGGACGACTATCGTGCCAGCTGTACCAACGCAGTGCCGATGTGTTTTTGGGGGTGCCTTTTAACATTGCCTCCTACGCCTTGCTTACAATGATGCTTGCACAAGTATGCAACCTGCAATTGGGTGATTTTATACATACTTTTGGCGATGTACATATTTATAACAATCACCGTGAGCAAGTAGCCTTGCAGCTGAGCCGTACCCCTCGCCCACTGCCTACGATGCACCTTAATCCTGCTAAAAAGGATTTGTTTGCCTTTGAGTATGACGATTTTAGGTTAGAGGGCTACGACCCCTATCCGGCTATCAAGGCAGCGGTATCGGTGTAAATGATAAGCGTTAAAGTTTAGTTAAATAGAGGAAAGCATTTGGCTATGTGATAGAAAATTGTTTTATTTGTGGCATTCTAACAAATAAAATTATAGCATATCACAATGAAAAGATTTTGTACATTTATGGTTGCCTTATGGGCATTCCAAAGCATTTTTGCACAATACACTACCGAGAGTTTTAGCTCGGCTAAGATGGGTAAAAAACAAAAGATAGGCATTTACAAACCTGAAAAATACTCGGATAAACAAACGTATCCGCTATTGGTAGTGCTTAGTGGGGAGACCCTTATGGAATCGGTAATATCGATGGTGCGCTATTACGAACAGTTTGACGAGATGCCTAAGTGTATAGTAGTAGGGGTATTTGACGTTCCGTTAGAAGACATAGCCATTACAGAAGAAGTAGGGAGACCGATAAACGAATCGGCTCGGTTTTTTGAGTTTGTATCAACTGAATTGGTACCTTATATAGAGGGTAAATTCCCCATAGGTATGAAGGCTATTATAGGCTCGGAACAGGCTGGTTTTTTACTGAATTACTATATGATTAGCCCTAAACCTGTATTCAATACTTATATCAGCTTGAATCCGGTTACTGTACCACGAATGGGCGACCAGTTTGCCGCCGTATTGGCAGAAGGAACCGCTAAACGCACTTTTTACTATATGGCTACCAGCGATGTGGAAAACAAGCTGAACTACGACACAGCTCTTAGGTTTGAAAAGTCTTTGCGCTCGACCCCTGCACACGAGTCGGTGGAATATCATTTTGTTGATATGAAAGGACAAAGCGTAAATGCTGCCAAAATAGAAGCCCTTGCACAAGCTCTTGACCTGTGTTTTGATGTGTACAAACCTATAGGGGCTAAGGAGTTTAAAACTAAAATGGAAACCCTTAGCACTGGGGTATTTGAATACTTGGAAGAAAAGTACAATACTATTGAAAAATACTTTGGTATTAAGAAAAAACCATTACTGAACGATATTATGGCAGACTATACGGCTATTAATTCTACTGCCGACTGGGAGTCGTTAAAAAAGCTATCAAAATACGTAGAGGATAATGGGTATGGCAAGACGGCTATGCCTCAGTTCTTTATGGCTGAATACTACGAGAAGACTTCGGACTATAAAAAAGCACTAAAAACATACCAAAAAGCATATACACAAGCCAATATTGACTTTATTACCGGCGACCTTATTACAGAACGCATTAACAGGTTAAAGTCGGGCGGTAAGAAGTAAATATGGGGCAAATAGCACAAATTTATGAATGTAATTAAAACAAAAATTGAAGGATTGGTAATCATTGAACCTAAGGTGTTCTTTGACGGGCGTGGTTATTTTTTTGAATCGTTTTCACAACAGCGATTCAATGAATTAGTAGCCCCTATTACTTTTGTACAGGACAACGAATCAAAATCATCATACGGGGTACTGCGCGGACTGCACTTTCAGAAGCCCCCTTACACCCAATCTAAATTAGTAAGGGTAGTGAAAGGAGCGGTATTAGATGTAGCGGTAGATTTGCGCCGCAATTCACCTACCTTTGGGCAGTACGAATCGGTATTACTTACTGAGGAGAACAAGCGTCAGTTTTTTGTACCACAAGGGTTTGCTCACGGCTTTGCGGTGCTTAGTGAAGAGGCTGTTTTTCAGTACAAATGTGATAACTACTACGCCCCCCAAAGTGAAGGCAGTGTGCTTTGGAACGACCCTGCTATAGGTATTGACTGGCAACTACCTGCTGAAGTGATTCAGTTATCGGACAAAGACAAGAAAGCTGTTTTACTAAAAGACTTGGAGGCTATTTTCTGATAAACGATGAAGATTTCATTTAAAAACGACTATTCGGAAGGAGCGCACCCTGCAATATTACAAGCTATGCTGGAAACAAACCTATGCCAGCAATCGGGCTATGTACTTGATGAGTACAGCAGCAAAGCTAAGAACCTTATCCGAGAGTGTATTGCTTCACCCGAAGCACAAGTGTATTTTGTAAGCGGTGGCACGCAGGCTAATCTTTTGGTATTAGGCTATGTACTGCGCCCTTATGAGAGTATTATTGCTTGTGAAACGGCTCATATTACCGATAGTGAAACAGGTGCTATTGAGGGTACGGGGCATAAAATACATATAGCCCCTTCGGTAAACGGAAAAATAACCGTTGAGGCTATTCGCGATTACGCCACGCGCTACACTAACTACCCTCACCAAGTGAAGCCTCGTGTGGTATACATTACCAATGCAACAGAGGTAGGGTCTATTTATACGCTATCGGAACTAAAGGCTTTATACCAGTGTTGCAAAGATTTAGACTTGCTGCTATATATGGACGGCGCACGTTTGGCACACGCTTTGAATGCTGATGAGAATGATATTCAATGGGAAGACCTTGCTCGGTATACCGATGCTTTTTACATTGGCGGAACTAAGAATGGAGCCTTAATAGGTGAGGCTATTGTGTTTAACAATCCGTTTATTGGCAACGGCTTTTCATACTATGTGAAACAAAAAGGAGCTTTATTGGCTAAAGGTAGGGTTTTGGGATTGCAGTTTCTGACTCTTTTCCAAAACGACCTTTACAACCAATTGGGTAGGCAGGCTAACCAACAGATGAAGCGCATAAAAACTGCCTTCGAGGCTAAGGGAGTAAGTTTTCTTTCAAAAACCTGCACTAATCAGTTATTCCCAATACTGAAGAATGAGGAAATAGCAAAACTTGCTAAGCAATTTGATTTTTATGAATGGAAAAAGATAGATAAACAACATACTGCTATCAGACTTATCACTTCGTGGGCTACCCCCAATGAGAATGTGGAAGCCCTTATCAGTGCTTTGGGCAGGTTATAAACAGCGGGATACTATATGGATTTTGAGCGCATTAAAGAAAAATTGGCTATACTTGCCGATGCTGCTAAATACGATGTGTCGTGCTCAAGCAGCGGTAGCAACCGCAAGGGAGTAAAAGGGGCATTGGGCAATGCGGCTAATCTTGGTATCTGCCATTCATTTACCGATGATGGCAGATGTATTTCGCTGCTTAAAATTCTGCTTACTAACCACTGCATTTACGACTGTGTGTACTGCGTATCACGCCGAAGTAATGACATACAGCGAGCAGCTTTCACGGTAGAAGAGGTGGTGGATTTGACTATTAACTTCTACAGGAGGAATTACATAGAAGGACTCTTTTTGAGTTCAGGCGTATTTAAAGATGCTAATACTACTATGGAACGCTTGGTGAGAGTAGCTAAGAAACTGCGTTTGGAAGAACGTTTTAATGGCTATATCCACCTAAAAACCATACCTGGTGCCAGTGAAGAGCTGATACACGAGGCTGGCTTATACGCCGATAGGCTATCTATCAATCTTGAAATTCCGACCAAAGAGGGGCTCAAACTCCTTGCTCCGGAGAAAGACCACCAGCAAATGGTAACCCATATACAACACGTAAAAAACGAGTTGGCTATTACAGCCCTTGACAAGAAGAAATTTAGGCATACTCCTAAATTTGCCCCTGCAGGACAGACTACACAGATGATTATTGGTGCTACCAATGAAACAGACCAGAAAATCATTAATGTAGCGAGCTATATGTACAACAAACTACAGCTAAAACGCGTGTACTACTCGGGTTATGTGCCAGTGCTTTCGGATAGCCGTTTGCCGTCGGTACACAGCCAAGTGCCTATAGTGAGAGAAAACCGCCTTTACCAAGCCGACTGGCTGATGCGCTACTATGGCTTTGCCCCTAATGAAATACTTGACCAACGGCAGCCTTTTCTCGACCTTGAAATAGACCCTAAACTGGCGTGGGCACTTAGGCACCCACATCTTTTCCCGATTGATGTGAATACTGCCCCACGTGAATTACTGTTACGCATACCTGGGGTTGGGGTGCGGTCGGTACAGAAAATATTAGCTGCACGTACTTTCCAGAAAATTACTTACTATGGGCTAAAACAGATGGGGGTGAGCCTACACAGGGCTAAGTACTTCATTAACTGTTCGGGAGCTACTCCTTTGGCAGGCTCTATGGATAGCCTAAAACTTCGGCAGCTTATTATTGGTAACAGCCATAGTAAGCACAAAGAACTTTTTACGGGACAGTTATCTCTTTTCTAATCTTCTTCTATTTTGGTTCATTTAGTATATAATGGTAGTTACGAGGGCTTTTTAACAGCTGTTTTTATGGTGTTTGAATACCGCTATAGCCAAGTGTGCATTGTATCGGAACAGGCTTTTGCCCCTATGCTTTTTACCGAAGAGCAAAAAGTATATACCGATGTCGCTAAAGCCCAACGGGTACTGAGCAAAATAGAGAGCCTTGCGGGTAGTGAAGGTAGTAGTATTTTTTTAAAAGCTTTTATTTCAGAAGAAAAAGATATTGAAAACCACTTGTTAGAAACTGTCCGGCTATTACTACAATACCCCAATGAAAAAGTATTGGATAACTTTGGCAACCCCTCGATATTGGCTATCAGGAAAGCTGCTAAAAGCGTGAGCCGAGAGGTACACCGAATGAAAGAGTTTGTACGTTTTGAACGTGTGGGCGATTTGTATTTTGCGAAGATAAGTCCGTATTACGATGTGCTACCCTTAGTAGTTTCTCATTTTAAAGCTCGGTTTTCCGACCAGCAATGGGTACTTTTTGACCCTGAACGCAATTACGGTTTTGTGTATGACCTGCAACGTGTAAATCTATTCACTCCCGCCGATAAGAATTTTGGAAAGGTAGTTAACGCTTCCGATGAGAGTTATGAAAAGCTGTGGAAAACATACTTTAAGCATATTAATATTGAAGAACGCAAGAATAGTAGGTACCAGCAGCGCAATATGCCCAAGCGGTATTGGCAGTATCTGCCCGAAGTAAAAAACAAAAGGTAACATAAAGATAAAAGAAGTTATGAAAAAAGGCTTGATATTTTTGATATTTTTGATGAGCGGAACACTATGGTTACAAGGGCAATCACTAAAAGAAGTGCGAGTGGTATACCCTACGGCTTCCGAAAGTAAGGAACAAGCAATAGCCTTTGCCGAAATGATGAGTACTGCCCCAACTACCGATGTAGTACTACAAGCTTATAAAGGAGCAAGCAAGATGATATTGGCTAAGTTCACAGGCAAACGAGCCGCTTTGCTAAAAGAAGGTAAATCACTGATAGAAGACGCTTTACAACAACAACCTGAGAATGCCGAACTACACCTAATACGCCTTACTGTGCAGCAAAACTTGCCCAAAACGGTACCTTACAGGAGCCATATAACAGCCGACAAGGCTTTTCTTAAGGCTAACAAAGCAACACAAACAACCAATTTACAAGCCTATATCTCCCATTTTTTAGAGCAATAATCTCAAGAAATCCTTATGAATTACTGTGTGTTAATTCCCACATATAACAACGCCAAAACCCTTAGTCGTGTGATAGAGGGTGTATTGCAACACTGCCAAAATGTATTGGTAGTGAACGATGGTGCTACCGATGATACTGCAGCTATTTTAAAGCAATACCCTCATATTACGGTTGTTACATTGCCTAAAAACAAAGGCAAAGGCAATGCGCTGCAAGTAGGTTTTGAAAAAGCAAGAGCCTTAGGATACCACTATGCCCTTACTATCGACTCCGACGGGCAACACTACCCCGATGATATTCCTGCTTTCATAGAAGCCGCTGCCCAAGAACCCTCACCGGTGCTGCTGGTAGGCAGTCGGAATATGGCACAAGAAGGGGTGCCTAAGAAAAGTAGTTTTGGGCATCGCTTTTCTAACTTTTGGTTCCATATAGAAACAGGAGTACGCTTAGCCGACACCCAGTCGGGCTTTAGGTTATACCCTCTGGAGGCTATTCCCAAAAAGTATTACACTAAAAAATTCGAGTTCGAGATAGAAGTATTAGTGCGTAGCAGTTGGCGAGGGGTTACCGTAAAAAATGTCCCTATACAAGTGCTTTACGACGAAAAAGAACGTGTGAGCCACTTTCGCCCATTAACCGATTTTACACGCATCAGTGTGCTGAACAGTATATTAGTACTGATAGCCTTATTCTACATCAAACCACGTGATTTTATTCGTGAGGCTAAGAAAAAGAGCATAAAACAATTTGTAAAAGAAAATATTTTAGAGAGTGACAGCAGCCACGAGGTCAAAGCCTATTCAGTAGCTCTGGGGGCTTTTTTTGGACTATCGCCTTTTTGGGGACTCCAAACAGTGCTAACACTCAGTTTGGCAGTCTTCTTCAAGCTGAACAAAGCCTTGGCTTTCGTATTCTCAAACTTGAGTATTCCGCCAATGATACCCGTGTTGTTCTTCAGCTCGTTAAAAATAGGCTCGTGGTTTGTAGGAGGAAGCGTGCTGCCCGATAGCGGAGAAATTACCAAAGAATACGTGCTGAGTAACTTATTACAATATGTGGTGGGTAGCTTAGTGCTGGCGGTCACCGTATCGGCACTACTGGGAATAGTCACCTACTTGGGGCTAAAGTTTTCAGGGAACTTACAAAGAAAATCAGATAAGTTCAATACCTAATTAGTGTAACCCAAACGGACTAAAATCCAGCATACCTAATAATTAATCACTAAAAATATGCTTAATAAAATAAATCTTGAAGATATTCTTTTTATTGATATAGAAACAGTACCTCAGCATAAATTGTACTCAGAACTAACAGCCGAAGAACAGCTGCTATGGGATGAAAAAACACGCTACTTGCGCAAAGACGATTTTACAGCCGAAGAGTATTACTCACGTGCAGGAATATGGGCAGAGTTTGGCAAAATAGTCTGTATATCAGTAGGTTATTTTTCATTTCGCCACCAACAACGAACCTTTAGGGTACGGTCGTTTATAGGAGAGGAAAGAAAATTACTAAAAGATTTTGTACGGTTGGTAGAAGAACATTTTTCACGCCCTAATAAGCTGTTTTGCGCCCATAATGGCAAAGAGTTCGATTTTCCGTATTTGTCTCGCCGAATGATTATCAACGGCATAACCATTCCTCAAAAACTGCAACTTTTCGGCAAAAAACCTTGGGAAGTTCCGCATTTAGACACCTTAGAAATGTGGAAATTTGGTGATTATAAGCATTATACCTCATTAAAACTTTTAGCTCATACACTGGGCGTTCCCTCACCTAAGGACGATATTGATGGCAGTGAAGTACGCAATGTATATTATGAAGAAAACGATATAGACCGTATTGCTACCTATTGTGAAAAAGACACCATTACTGTAGCACAGTTGCTTTTGCGTTTCCGAAACGAACCTTTATTAGAAGAAGATGAAATCTTAATCGTGGGGTAATAAAAAGAGACGTTTAAACTGATTTTAACAACACAACCTCCTAATTATCAATACCTAATATAGCTAATCTTACTTTTAGAAGAAAAATAATTGGTAAAAAATTTGGTAGAATAAAAAAAAGGCAGTATCTTTGCACCCGAAAAATAGAAATGGTGGTTTTAGCTCAGTTGGTTAGAGCGTCGGATTGTGGTTCCGAAGGTCGTGGGTTCGAGCCCCATATTCCACCCCAATTTTGGAAGACTACCTACAATTGAATGTTTTCTGAGTTAGACATGGTTTTAAAGATTTTTAAAAAAGCAGCCTTACTTTGTAGGGCTGTTTTTTATTTGAAAACAAACACAAAAAGGAAATGAGAACAAGAAGTATAAAAAAAAATGTGATTAATGTAGTAACCTTAGGTTGCTCAAAAAACGTGTACGACAGTGAAGTGCTAATGGGGCAACTAAAAGCAGGCGGCAAAGAAGTAGTACACGAAAAAAAAGGAAATATCGTTGTGATAAACACCTGCGGATTCATCAATAATGCTAAAGAAGAAAGTATTAATACGATATTAGAGTACGTACAACAGAAAGAAGAAGGCTTAGTAGATAAAGTATTTGTAATGGGATGCCTCTCCGAACGTTATAAACCCGATTTGGAAAAAGAAATTCCCGATGTCGATCAGTATTTTGGCACGAGTGAACTGCCCGCCCTGCTAAAAGTATTAGGTGCCGACTACAAACACGAACTGATAGGCGAACGCCTTACTACAACCCCTAAAAACTACGCCTACCTAAAAATATCGGAAGGGTGCGACCGCCCTTGTAGTTTCTGCGCTATCCCTCTGATGCGCGGCGCGCACCTTTCAACCCCTATCGAGGCTTTAGTTATTGAGGCAGAAAAGCTGGCAGCTAAAGGAGTAAAAGAACTCATACTGATAGCACAAGATATTACCTATTACGGACTTGATTTGTACCAAAAACGCGCCCTTGCCGACCTGCTACGCGCCTTAGTGAAAGTAGAGGGGATTGAGTGGATACGCATTCACTACGCCTTCCCAACAGGCTTCCCTATGGATGTTTTAGAAGTAATAAAAGCCGAACCTAAGATATGTAACTACTTGGATATTCCTCTACAACACATTTCCGACAAGATACTTGCAAGTATGAAACGAGGTACTACCCAAGCAAAAACCACTAAACTGCTTACAAAATTCCGTGAAGCAGTCCCCGAAATGGCTATACGTACCACTCTAATAGTAGGCTACCCTGGTGAAACGGAAGAAGATTTTCAAGCACTTAAAGAGTTTGTTAAAGAAATGCGTTTTGACCGTTTAGGATGCTTTACCTACAGCCACGAAGAGAACACAGCAGCGTATGATTTGGCAGACGATGTACCCGAAGAAGTGAAGATAGCCCGAGCCAATGAAATTATGGACTTACAATCGCAAATATCGTGGGAACTAAACCAACAGAAGATAGGCAAAACTTTCCGTTGCCTTATCGACCGCAAAGAAGGTAATTACTTTGTAGGGCGTACCGAGTACGACTCACCCGATGTAGATAATGAAGTTCTTATAGACGCCAAAAAACACTATATAAAAATAGGAGATTTTGCCGAAGTAAAAATAATCGATGCTGCCGATTACGATTTGTACGGAGAGCCAGTAAAATAAGCAAAGAAAAAATAATATTGTTATTTGATAAAAAATCACTATCTTTGCACTATGAAAAAATATTTAATAGCCTGCTTAGGAAATATAGGAGCCGAATACGCTCATACCCGTCATAATATAGGTTTTTTGGTAGCCGATACCTTAGCCCAAGCTCACAATGCTACATTTAGCATTGAACGCTTAGGTTATATAGCCGAAATTAAAGTGAAAGGGCGAACTTTTATATTGCTGAAACCTACTACTTATATGAACCTCAGCGGTAAAGCCGTGCGTTATTGGTTAGAAAAAGAGAATATCCCCATAGAGAATTTACTTGTCATTACCGACGATTTAAATATTCCCTTTGGTACTATCCGCCTAAAAGGTAAAGGTAGTGACGGAGGCCACAACGGACTGAAAGATATACAAGCCCAGCTAAATACTCAAAACTATGCCCGCTTACGCTTTGGTATCAGTAGTAATTTTGAATCGGGAAAACAAATTGACTACGTATTGGGAGAGTGGACTGCCGAAGAGAAAGCCCTCTTACCCGAACGCCTTGACAAATGTGCCGAAGCTGCACTATCATACGGCTTAGCAGGCTTACAAATTACAATGAATAGTTTTAATAACAAATAGCTGTTACTATCACAATACTAACAGTTTATCTCCTAAAATCAACAAGCTATGTACATACATCACACGCTTCTCATCATTCATATTATTGCCGCTACTATTTGGGTTGGCGGACACTTGGTTCTGGCAATAGGTTTTATGCCTAAATCATTAAAACATAAAGATTTTAGCTATATTGCCAATTTTGAAAAAACTTATGAACCCATAGGGATGCCCTCATTAGCAGTGCTTATAATTACAGGTTTGCTATTGGCTTATGACTACAATCCCGATTTAAGCACTTGGTTTTCATTCAGTATGCCTATTGAACGGGTAGTATCTTTAAAACTGTTGTGCTTTTTTACTTCAGTATGCTTTGCTATATCGGCAAAAACAAGAGTTATCCCACAATTAAAAAAAGGCAATATTAATAAATTACCCGAAATGGCAGTGCATATTACTTGTGTTACCCTTATAGGAGTCATAATGGTAATATTAGGTAGTCTTGTAAAAATAGGGGGTATAAATTAGAATAATTGTTATGCTAAAATTTAATTATCAAACAATGAAAAAGCAACTATTCCTTATCAGTATATTACTGATTAGTGCCTTCACTTGGGCACAGAAAAAATCTGTAAAAGTAGCTTGTGTGGGCAATAGTATCACTTATGGTTATGGAATTGATAATCGTGAACAAAATAGTTATCCTTCGGTATTACAACGTCTTTTAGGAAAAGGGTACGAAGTTGGAAACTTTGGCTACTCGGGGGCTACACTGCTTAGCAAAGGTCACAAACCTTACATTCAGCAAGAAGAGTACAAAAAAGCTCTTGCCTTTGCGGGTGATATAGTAGTTATTCACTTGGGCATTAACGATACCGACCCACGTAACTGGCCTAACTACCGCGATGATTTTGTAAAGGACTACCTTTCTCTTATTGATTCATTTAAAAAGGTAAATCCTAAGGCACGCATTATCATTGCCCGTATGACACCTTTGGCGCACCGCCATAAGCGTTTTGAGTCGGGTACACGTGATTGGCATTCCGAAATTCAGCAAGCAATAGAGGTGGTAGCTAAGGAAGCCGAAGTACAGCTTATCGATTTTCACGAACCTATGTACCACTACCCCCAAATGCTACCCGATGCCGTACACCCTAACAATAAAGGGGCTGCTATATTAGCCCAAATAGTGTACAGTGGTATTACTGGTAACTACGGAGGCTTACAACTGCCCGAAATATACACTAACAATATGGTACTACAGCACGGCATTCCGCTTACCCTACACGGCATAGCCAATACAGGTACTAAGATTGAGGTAAAAATAGGCAATCAACAACATAGTGCTATAGCCGATACCAATGGCAAATGGGCTGTAACCTTAGACCCTCTGCGCGCTAAAGAAGTTTATACTCTTACTATAGCGGCTGGTAAAGACAAACGCACCTTTACAAATGTAGCCGCTGGTGAGGTATGGCTTTGCTCGGGACAATCGAATATGGAGTTTTATATGATACAAACCTCTACAGGTGGTAAGGATATACCGCAAGCTAACAACCCTAATATTCGTTTGTTCGATATGAAAGCCCGTTGGCGTACCGACCCTGTGGAGTGGAACAAATCGGTGCTGGATTCACTGAATATGTTACAGTACTACAAGCCTGTTAAATGGGAGGTGTGTACTCCTAAGGCTGTGAACAACTTCTCGGCTGTGGCTTATTACTTTGGCAAAACACTACAAAAGGACTTGGATATGCCTATAGGGCTTATCTGCAATGCTATAGGAGGTGCTCCTACTGAGGCTTGGATTGACCGTAATACTTTAGAATACAACTTCCCTGCCATATTGTACAACTGGCGTGACAATGATTTTATAATGGATTGGGTACGCTCACGTGCTTCTCAGAATATTAAAAAGAGTGACGACAAGCTACAGCGGCACCCTTATGAGCCTGCTTATTTATTTGAAGCAGGTATCCTCCCGTTGGAAAAATTCTCTATCAGAGGGGTGATTTGGTATCAGGGGGAATCAAATGCCCATAATAAAGATGCTCATAGTAAGTTATTCCCTTTGTTGGTAAAGAGTTGGCGTTCTTATTTTGGCAATGCCCAAATGCCTTTCTACTACGTGCAGTTATCAAGTATTAACAGACCCTCGTGGGGTTGGTTTCGCGATAGCCAACGCCGAATGCTTACCGAAGTGCCTTACAGTGGTATGGCTGTAGCGTATGACCACGGTAACCCTACCGATGTGCACCCTAAAAACAAACGTCCTATAGGTGAGCGTTTGGCATACTGGGCTTTGAACAAGACTTATAATAGGGCTGATGTTACTCCTTCGGGACCTCTGTTCAAAAGTGTGCGTTATGCCGAAGGGGCTGCTTTTGTAACCTTTGACTATGCTAAGGGGCTGCATAGTGCCGATGGCAAAGCCTTGCGCGGTTTTGAACTATCGGGGGGGAATGGTCTTTTTTACCCTGCTACTGCCGAGATAATAGACGGAGAAGTAAAGGTAAGCTGCCCCGAAGTGCGTATACCAACCCAAGTGCGTTTTGGGTGGAGCCCTGTTACTGATGCTAACTTAGTGAATGAGGCTAATCTGCCAGCTCCTACTTTCACAACCGAAAAGTAGTACTTTTTTTCGGAGGCAAAATTACAACTTTGGCATAGTAGGTGCAAAAATGTGTTTCACTCTGTAACAAGACTGTAAAGCTATACTAACCTTACATACTGAAAACCAGTAGTTTTTATAAACTACATTAAATAGAAGAAACTATGAAAAAAGAACAACTTGAACAAATGAGAAATGGGAAAGGCTTTATTGCTGCCCTCGACCAAAGTGGCGGTAGTACTCCTAAAGCCTTAGGATTGTACGGTATTAAAGAAGACCAGTACAAGAATGAGACCGAAATGTTCGACCTTATTCACCAAATGCGTACCCGTATTATTAAAAGTCCGGCTTTTAACAGCAATAAAATATTAGGAGCTATTTTATTTGAACAAACTATGGATAGAGAAATTGACGGCAAATATACCGCCGACTATCTGTGGGAAGAAAAACACGTTATCCCTTTCTTAAAAATAGACCAAGGGTTAGAACCTCTTAATAACGATGGGGTACAACTGATGAAACCTATTGAGGGCTTAGGCAATTTGTTGGCACGTGCTAATGAGCGTCATATTTTTGGCACTAAGATGCGTTCGGTAATTAAGAAAGCATCGCCAGGGGGGATTGCTAATGTTGTAAAACAACAATTTGCGGTAGCTAAAGAAGTAATTGCCGCTGGATTGGTGCCTATTATTGAACCTGAAGTAGATATTAATATTCCCGACAAATCATTGGCTGAGGCTATTTTGCGCGACGAGATTCGCAAGTACTTAGACTATCTGCCCGATAACGCTAATGTGATGCTCAAACTTTCGTTACCTACTATAAACAACCTTTACAAGGAGTTCACTAAGCACCCTCGTGTGGTGCGAGTAGTTGCCCTTTCGGGTGGATATAGCAGAGAGAAAGCTAACAGTATCCTTGCCCAAAACAAGGGGGTAATAGCAAGTTTTTCACGAGCTCTTACCGAAGGGCTTACTGCTGGGCAAACCGATGCTCAGTTTAACGAGGCGCTTGCCAATACTATTGAAGGTATTTACCAAGCTTCTATCAAGTAAAAGAGATAGCAAAGAACATACAAAAAGAGGTAAAACAGTGCTTTATGCTGTTTTACCTCTTTTTTATTTTAGGTATTGAGGTTCAAAGTAGGCTATATTCTCAAAGGCTTGTTGTTGGTATTTAGCAAGGGCAAAAGTTACCATATCTTTGGCTTGTGGGTAGGCGTTAGGCACAAACACAGCATTAGGGTGCTTACAAAGGGTAGCAAACTTAGCTGCCCCATCGCCGATGAAGGTTACTTGCTGTTCCTCCAACAAGTCATTATAACTTGTTTCGTTCAATATTTTGGCTTCGGTGGGTTGTAGGAACTCATATTGCTGGTTAAAAACGGCGCTGTACACCTCCATACGCCGTGCATCGAGCATTGCTACAATACAATGGCTGTTTTTAACCTGATGCGCTATGATTTGCAGGGTGGGAATAGCTATCAGGGGTTTCTGCAAAACAAGGCAAAGCCCTTTGGCAGCAGCTACCCCTATGCGCAAGCCTGTGTATGAGCCTGCCCCTGCACTTACCGCAATGGCATCAATAGCCGATAGGGGTACGGAAGCTTTGTTTGTTATTTCTTCTATAAACAAATGTAAGCTTTCAGAGTGAGTGAAGTGACCTCTATTTTCTGTCTTTTCAGCTATAATTTCCTCTTTATCGGAGAGAGCTACCGAGCAATTTACTCCCGATGTTTCGATGTGAAGTAATCTCATTTGTTACCTGATATTATTAGAACTATTTCTCCTTTTATATTTTTATCTTTATAGTACTCAAGAAGTTCGGTAAGTGAGCCGCGTTGGGTTTCTTCGTGTAGTTTGGTAAGTTCACGTGAAAGGCTTGCTTGCCTATCGGCACCGAAAATGGCAATAAATTCGGCGAGGGTTTTGAGCAGCTTATGCGGAGAGACGTAAAAGATGATAGTACGAGTTTCGTCCGAGAGGAGTTTTAGGCGTGTTTGTCGCCCTTTTTTATCGGGTAGGAAGCCTTCAAACAGGAAACGGTCGTTAGGTAGTCCACTGTTTACCAATGCAGGCACAAAGGCAGTAGCACCGGGCAGGCATTCTACCTGAAGCCCCTCGCCTACACAAGCACGTACGAGCAAGAAACCCGGATCGGAGATGGCAGGCGTACCGGCATCGGTGATGAGGGCAATAGTAGTACCTTGCTTAATGCGTTGCACCCAGCTATCTACCACCTTGTGTTCATTGAACAGGTGGTAGCTTTGCATAGGGGTGTGTATATCGTAATGTTTGAGCAGCTTACTACTAGTTCGGGTATCTTCAGCCAATATTATATCGACCTCCTTGAGTATTCGGAGGGCTCGTAGGGTAATATCTTCCAAGTTCCCGATAGGAGTGGGTACTAAATAAAGTTTGCTCATTATTCAAAACGGCGTAATACAAAGTGTAAGAATCGTTCTTCGTACTCTTCTTTTCCTTTCCAGTTGGTATAGGTAGGTTTTACTTGTTGTTGTATATATTGGGCAGCTTCTTCAATAGTGTGGAGGCTTTCAATATGTTTTAGCACTCGGTTGTATTCACTTTCGCTACCGAAGAACAGTTTTTGCACGAAGGCGAGTTTATCATTCAAGCCTATTTGTATTTCGCGGCTAAATCGGTCGTTTAGAGACTGAGAGGTTTTAGGCTCTTCAGCTGTTTTTTTCTCAAAAGGAGTAGCTTTTGATTGGGCGAGGAACTCCTCTAAGGAAGGCGTTTGCTTAGCAAAAGGCTGCTCGTGAGGTTGTGCCGGAGGCGTTTGTACTGGTGGTGTTTGTACGGGTTGTGTAGGAGCTGCAGGGGTTTCTACTGCTGCTTGTACTGGCGGCGTTTCTACTGGAGCTTGTACCGGACTTTGTACTGGAGCCTGTACCGGAGCCTGTACCGGAGCTTGTACTGGCTGAACAGGTTGTTCTATAGAAACCGCCCAGTCGGGAGCCGTATAGGTAGCCTCGGGCATAGGCTGTTGTGTGTTAATAGTTATGGTTTGTGCTGGTTCTTGTACGGGTTGAGCAGGCGTTTCGTCGGGGTACTGTTGTACATCGTCTATATGAGATTGCCAATTATTCCAGTCGTTCCAGTCCTGCATAGAAGCCATTATATCGGCAACTTCTGGTTCTACGGGAGCTGCTTGTACAGGTTCGGGGGTGGGTTGTGCAGGTTCAGCCGCTACGGGTGCGGGTTGTGCAGGAGCCGCTTGTACAGGGGCTGGTGCAGCTTGTACAGGAGCCGGAGCGGGTTCAGGAGTTACTATTTCTGCCTGAACAGGAATATTCGTTATCTGAGGTTCTGGTTCGTGCGTTACTACTGGTTCGTGAGCAACCACTGGCTCGTGCGTTACCACTGGTTCGTGAGCTACTACGGGCTCGTGCGTTACCACTGGTTCGTGGGCAACTACCGGTTCGTGGGCAACTACTGGTTCGTGCGTTACCACCGGTTCGTGCGCAACTACTGGTTCGTGCGTTACCACCGGTTCGTGAGTAACTACAGGTTCGTGAGCAACCACTGGCTCGTGAGCTGCTACAGGCTCGTGCGTTACTACTGGTTCGTGAGCAACCACTGGCTCGTGAGCAACCACCGGTTCGTGTTTTACTACCGGTTGAGGTTCAGTAGCTACAAAGGCAGGGGCAGTATTATGTTCGGTAGGAGTGCTTACTACAGGCTGAGGTTCCATAGCTACAAAAGCAGGAGCTTGGGTAATTTCCTCTTCTTTAGCCTCTAAAGGAGGTAATTTTTTAGCGGCAGGGGCATCGCCTAAACTGAATATTTCGTCTCTATTTTCGTTGATAAACACAGCTACTTTTCGCATAGCGTACAGCATACGCTCTTCGGAAGTACGCATTGTTTGGTAGTACTTTTCTACAAAATTAAGGATAGTAATTTTTTCGACCATTCTTTGCGCTTCGGCGGCTAATTGGTCGAGGTTTAATTTTCCTTGATTGGCTATAATTCTGGTGGCTAAATCAATTAGTTCTTGTTCTAATGCTTCTTTCATAGCGTACGGAGTTTAAGATTGTGCAAAGATACAAAACAATTATTAATTAACAATGAAGAATTAACAAATTTAACACTTTTAGTCTTTAGTCTTTAGTCGTTAGTCTTTAGCAAGCAAAGCGGCTCAATTTGTCCAACAAATCCAATCTCCTAATTTGCTCATTTGCTAATTTCCAAATTTGCCAATTTCCTCATTTTTATTGCGAATAATGCAAAGTGAGGGGAGGGAGGTGAAAGACTTGATATTCAGTGAAGTATCGCTTATCCTTCGCTCACCCTTCGCTCTGCCTTCGGTATGGCTTCGCTCAGCCTTCGTTACGGCTGTAAGATGCTTTTAGTGTCGTTTTTAGTCTAACGGGCTGGTTGTTAAGGTGTTGTGGTTTTTGGATACAATGAGAAGTTTGGGAGGGGATTTTTGCATTATTCGTAACAAAAACCCCCAAACATTGCTTTTTCTTCAATTTCCTCATTTGCTAATTTCCCCTATCCCCTAAGCTCAAAGGCTACGTTTAGATAAATAAGATACGTCAGACCACTAGCGACTAGCGACTAAAGACTAGCGACTAAAGACTAGCGACTAATTTTTGTCCATTGCTAATTAATTGCTACTTTTGCAGCCTGACAAACAATAAAAGCTATGCGTACTCTTATTATAGGCGATATTCACGGAGCTTTCCGCGCCCTTACTCAGGTGCTGGAACGCACCGAACTAAGCCCCGACGATTTCATCATTTTCCTTGGCGACTATGCCGATGGTTGGAGCCAAACCCCCGAGGTACTCGACTTCCTGATAGATTTCAAACAAAAACACCGCTGCCTCTTCCTACGTGGTAATCACGATGCGCTGTGCTACGATTTCTTATTGCATAAACCTATGGATACCCTATGGCGGCTGCACGGCGGTAAAGCTACCGAACAGGCTTACCAGCTGGTAACTGCCGAACGCCGTATCGCGCACCTCAATTTCTTGGAATCTCTTGAAAATTATTACTTGGACAGCCAAAACCGCCTTTTTGTACACGCGGGCTTCACCAACCTGCGCGGTATTGCGCACGAACATTTCGAGGCTATGTTTTACTGGGACAGAACCCTCTGGGAAACTGCCCAAGCCACTACTCTTGCCCCCAATGAACTGTACTACCCCAAACGCTTGTTGTTGTACAAGCACATTTACATAGGGCATACCCCTACCACAAGGCTTGGCACCGATAAACCGCTGTGTTTTAACGGAGTAACCAATATAGATACAGGTGCCGCTTTTAGGGGGCGCATCACTATTATGGATATCGATAGCGGTAAGTACTGGCAAAGCGACCCTGTACACACCCTTTATCCCGATGAACAAGGACGAAATCAATAACAAAAGATGAAAAAGTTTATTCTCTTATTACTGTGGTTACCTTGCTGCCTTGCCGCACAGGAATACCATAACAGCCCTGCCTTTAAGGCTATTGAAGCTACATTCAAACTGAACAAACGCAATGTAGTATGGCACCTATACACCGAACAGCAGTTTGCCGACGAGCCCGAAGGCAAACTTATCGTTTTTCCGTTAGAAAAAAGAAATACTACCGATTACGATGCTTATATAGTGTACTATAACACGGCAAAGGAACGCGTAGAACGATATTATATAGCCGAAAATTTTTGGAAAAACAATGAAACACAGCGCATTCAGGGCATTGAAATCAGCAAACGCAAACCTGAGGTAAAACCTAAAAAACAAGCGTATGAAATCCGCGTGTTCTGTTCCAACCTAAACCGCCAGCACCCTGTGGGGAGTGAACAGCTGCTGTGGCTATTGCCTAAGGGTAAAAAGCTAAAACCCTTGCTTAACGCCTCGGCTTTGAGTTATGAAGGGCATATCAGCCTTGGAGGCAATACCCCTTGTAAGGGCGAAACTACTGAGGTGCGAAGCTCTTTTACTATTTCTGCCCAAAAAAAACGCGGTTATTACCTGCTTGAAGAACAACGCAATACCCAACAAATAAGCATCACCCCCGATGACAAAGGCATTTGCACCGATAAAATTACCGATAGCAAAGAAGAGATTTTTCAGTGGCAATACAGCCGAAAAGGGTATTTTAAAGACTAAAAACAAGACTTTTATATCTAATTTTACCCCTGTAATGGGGGGTAATTCGTGCCTTTTGTGGGAGACTTAAATGTTAATTAATGTTATAAATGTAACATTTGCAATGTTTTTTACAGCTACTATATATGCAATGCAAAAGCTGTATTTTTGCCACATTTTCACGATTTTCTGTTTTTATTAAAAATACTTCAAAGAAAAAGCAATTTTATTGCGAATTTTTAGCTAATACTTCCTCAAAGTGCTAAAAAAAAGTAATGCAAAAATTTGTTTCATACTGAAAAAGTATATAATTTTGCGCCGAATTAAAAATAAGTAGAAAGATGAGACTGAACAAAGTTTTTTTCGCATTATTATTAGCGTTAATAGTGCAAGGGCTTGCGTTAGCCCAAGAGCGAGAAATAACGGGAGTAGTACGTGATGGCAGTGGTATGGAGCTGTTCGGCGTAGCCGTTATTGTTAAAGGTGAGCAGTCCAAAGGAGTGCAAACTGATATGGAAGGTCGTTACCGCATTAGGGTAGCCGCTGGTAAAACACTGGAATTTTCGTTCTTAGGAATGAAAAGTAAAACTGCAAAAGTGGGCTCTTCAAACACTATCAACATCACTTTGGAAGAAGAGGCGCAGCAAATTGAAGAAGTAGAAGTAGTAGGCTACGTAACCGTAAAAAAAGACCAATTTGTGGGTACGGCTGCTTCTGTTGATAAAGAGGCTCTTAAACGAAAAAGTGTATCGAACGTATCAAAAGCTATTGCGGGAGAAGTAGCTGGGGTACGTGTAATTAACTCTTCAGGGCAACCAGGTACTGAGGCTACTATCCGTATTCGTGGGTTTGGTTCGGTAAACGGTAACCGCGACCCTTTGTATGTGGTAGATGGAGTGCCTTATGAAGGAGCCGTTTCATCTATCAACCCCGATGATATTGAGAGTATGTCGATATTAAAAGACGCTACTTCTACCTCAGTATACGGGTCACGTGGTGCGAATGGGGTAGTACTCATCACTACCAAAAAAGGGCGTACCGATGTGTCACGCATTCAAATAGAATCAAAAGTAGGGTTTAATATGCGCTTATTGCCTCGTTATGAAGTGATTAAAAGCCCTGAACGCTATACCGAATTGGCTTGGGAGGCTTTGCGCCAAAACGGTGCTTTAATACAAGCTAAAAAACCAGCAGGTTTTGCTGGTGCTGGGTATACCAGTCCAGCCGATTACGCTAATAAAAATTTGTTTAATAAATTAGGTATTGATCCTAAATACAATATGTGGAATGTAGCAGGGGCTAACCTTATCAATCCTGATACTGGGAAAATAAACGAGGGAGTTACCCGCAAATACGACCCTGAGGACTGGGGCGACTATGCTTTCCAAACTGCTGTACGCAGTGAGTACAACGTGAGTATGAGCGGCGGTAGTGGCAAAACTACTTACTATACAGGCTTTGGTTACCTTAAGGACGAAGGGTATGCTATCAATTCTGGTTTTGAACGTTATTCAAGCCGCCTTAACTTGGGCTACCAACCTAAAAACTGGCTTAAAGGAGAGTTTAACTTAAGTTATGTTCATACCCAAACCAAAGCTAACGGACAAAGTTCTGACTCTAACAGCTTGTTCTGGTTTACTGATAACATTCCTTCTATCTATCCACTATTTTTGCGTGATAAAAATGGTAATAAAATAGATGAGCCTTATTACGGTGGCTATCAGTACGATTTTGGTAAAGGGCGTGGTTTTGGAGCACTTACCAATGCGGTGGCACAAGCTACTTACGATAAAAGAAATAGAACACGTAATAATTTAATTGGTAATGTTTTCTTGCGTGCCGATATAACAAAAGGACTTACTTTTGAAACTCGTTTGGGTGGTGAGTACTATAACAATGCAATAAACAACTATACTAACCCTTATTACGGTAGTTCGGCAGGCCAGAAAGGTCATCTTAGCAAAAGCCGCTATGAATTGCTTAACTACACTTTCTTGCAAATGTTACGCTATAGCCAAAAGTTCGACAAACATAACTTACAAGCATTCGTAGCGCACGAAAGTACTACTTTTGATTACTATCTTTTGAGTGGTAGTAAGAGTGGTTTGGTAGACCCTAAAGGTACCGAACTTGAAAACGCTATCACATTATCTACTCTGACTTCTTATATCTATAACTACCGTATGGAAAGTTATTTCAGTCAGCTATTATATGATTACGATGGTAAATACTTGTTCTCAGGTTCATTGCGCCGTGATGGTACTTCACGTTTCTTGAACCACAAATGGGGTACCTTTGCTTCAGCAGGTTTGGGCTGGGTAGTAAGCAAAGAAGACTTTTTGAAAGATAAAGAATGGTTGCCTTACTTCAAACTTAAAACCAGCTACGGTACGGTAGGTGACCAGTCGGTAGACTCAGACGGAGGAAATGTATCTTACTACTCTGGCTACGATGTATATGATTTGGGTAACTTTATGGGCTTGCCTTCAGCAACATTCAACCGAATAGGATACCCCGACCTTACTTGGGAAAAAGCAAAAATATTCCAAGTTGGTGCCGAATTTACTTTCCTAAAATCACGCGCTATCGAGCTACAAGTAGATTATTACCACAAAACCACTGATAATTTAGTTTTCGACAGCCGCTTGGCTCCTTCTTCTGGTAATGGTATCTGGAAAGTAAACGATGGAAATTTGATTAACCGTGGTTTTGAGTTTAACCTACAAACCCATTTGGTAAATACCAAAGATTGGCGTGTAGATGTAGGGGTAAATGGTGAGATACTTACTAACAAACTTACCAAAATGCCTTATGACAAATCTATAAAAGGAGAAAAAATCCTTGATATATCAGGTATTTTTGGTAGAAGTAAAGGGCACTCACTCTATGACATCTACACCCGTGAATACCGTGGGGTAAACTCTAAAACAGGGGCTGCCCAATGGACTATGCACTACATCGATAAAAATAACGATGGGGTGTTCAAGGAAGACGACGATGAAGCTATCCCTTCCTTGCACGAATACCAAGCTAAAAACCCTAATGCCGTTATCAAAGAAGGTGTAACCGAAAGCTATAGCCTAGCTACCAAAAAATATATAGGTAAAAGTGCTATACCCGATGTACGTGGTGCCTTTAACCTAAATGTAGGATACAAAGGCTTTTCACTTAGTGCACAGTTGTTGTACAGCTTAGGCGGATACGCTTACGATGGGGTATACGCTGCCTTGATGAATAATGATAAAGTAGGAAGTAACAACTGGCATAAAGATATAGAAAACCATTGGAAACAACCTGGTGATCCTACCGATGTACCAAGATTAACATCAAATTACGGCGATGATGGTGAAGCTAATAGCTCCTCTTCTCGTTTCTTGACTAAGACTGATTATTTGGCTCTGAACAATATTACCTTAGCTTATAGTTTGGACAAAAAAGTATGCCAAACAGTAGGTTTTGAAGGTTTGACCTTTACTTTGGCTGGTGATAACTTGTGGTTAGCTACTGCCCGCAAAGGTTTTAACCCTACCACTTCAGAATCAGGTAGTTCTGGACGTTATACTTATTCACCTTTATCTACCTTTACTTTAGGGGTAAAAGCAACTTTTTAAACAGAATGTACTATGAAAAAGATATTAACATTTAGCATACTATCGGCAGTAGCTTTTAATTTTACTGCTTGTAAAGACGATTTTCTCAAAACAGAGCCTACGGCAGTAGTATCAAATGCCCCTGCCGATGTTCGCCTTAACGGTTTATACTTAATGACCTACCAAACCGGTACTGGAGGTACTTCTGGGCATACAGACTTTGGGCAAAAAAACGTAGATATTTGTACCGATATGCTCTGCGGCGATATGGCTCTATTAGCAACAAATTATCGTCAGTATCAAGACATTGCTAATTTAAAGGCAACTCAACAACCAAGTAATAATTATAACTATATACCTTGGCGCTATTACTATCGTATGATATACGAAACTAATAAGTCGATAGCCGAGTTAGCAAGCCCTAAAAACAATAGTGAGAAGTACACTTTGGCACAGTTCCGTGCCTTGCGTGGCTATGCTTACTTCTACCTAATGCAAATATTCACTACTAAGTACGAGCCCGATTCAAAAACTAACTCTATCCCTTTGTACACTACCGCCGACATTGTGAGCAAACCAAGAGTAAAACAATCGGAAGTGTATGCCCAAATAGTAAGTGATTTGGAATTTGCAGTAGCTAACTTGGAAGGTTTTACACGTAGCAAAAAAGGTATGATTGATAAGTATGTAGCCAAAGGATTGCTTGCTTATACCTACGCCGCTATGGGCAACAACCAAAAAGTAGCCGAATTGGCACAAGACATTATTAACAATAGCGGTTACCCACTTACCACTCTTGAGCAAACCGTATATGATGCCCAAACCAAAAAAGGAGGCGGTTTTAATGATATCGAGACTAAAAGCTGGATGTGGGGGGTAGACCTTATCACTGAAAACAGTTTTGATTTGATATCGTGGTGGGGTATGATAGATATCTATAGTTATAGTTATGCTATGGCAGGAGATGGTAAAGCGATGGACGACAAGCTTTACGCCAAAATACGTGAAAACGACATTCGTAAAAAACAGTTTAATAAAGATTTGCTTCCTGCTAACAAGTTTTTTGCACCTGATAGAGTGATAGGAGGGCAACGAAAAATTTCAACTGACTATGTCTATATGCGTGTAGATGAGTTTTACTTATTAGCAGCCGAAGCCTTGGCTAAATTAGGACAAGATGCACAAGCTAAAACTATCTATAAAAAGCTTTTGGAATTGCGTTACCCCAAAGCTACTGCCGCTACCGATGTAGCGTATGTAGATGCGCTTACCAATGCACAGTTACAAGACGATATTTATCTTAACACCCGTATTGAGCTATGGGGAGAAGGAAAAAGTTACTTTGCTATGAAGCGCAACCATAAAACCATAGAAAGAGGAAGTAACCACGTAGAGGAAAAGAACGAAAGTTTTAACTATGACAATCCACGTCTTACTTTCTCTATACCTGAAAATGAAACTATCAATAACTTAGACTTATAAAGTTTTTGAATACATCAATAAAAAACTGCCCCCACCAATGAGGGCAGTTTTTTTATTTGGTAATTTACGAATTAGTGAGTATCTTTGCAGCCATAAAGACTTGTCAATCTTATGTTACTGAGATTTAAAATAAAAAACTTCCTATCATTTTACCAAGAAACTTGTTTTGATATGTTTCCTAACCCCAAGCGTGAGCAGCTATCACATCACATTAACACTGCCTACGCTATACCCTTTTTAAAACAAGCTGCTATTTATGGAGCTAATGGTTCAGGAAAATCTAACTTTATTAAGGCTATCCGCTTTTTAAGAGACTTTGTAATAAATGAGAATTTCTTGAAAGATATTAACTTTGAAGAGTTTGTATTTCAGCTTACCGATAAGAAAACTGGTAAAATAGAATTTGAGATAGAATTTATTTCTAACAATAAATACTACCTTTATGAAGTAGCCCTCACCAAAGAAGAAGTGTATGAAAAACTACACTTTTCGGGTATAGGGCAAACGGGTGATAAGCTTATTTTTGAACGAATAGGTAGCAAAATAGAAGCCCAACAGTTGGAGAATGAAACCTCAGTAAAAAAGTTGCTAAGTCTTAACCCTTTAGCTTCAATACTGCCTCTAAATGCCAAATTCCCTCTATTACCTACTGAAATAACTACCGATGTTTTGGAATGGTTCGGTAACAAAATAGAAATCATTGATATTAACAGCAGAATACCTGCCCTTATAGGTTTATTAGCTGGGCAACCTCCTCTGTTGGCTTTTGTCAATAGTGTATTTAGCACCATAGGCATAGGAATTTCTTCGGTCGAAATAGAAAGCGTTCCTTTTAAAGAATGGGCAGTAAAAAGCAAGAATAGCGAAGAAATAAAACGGATATTAGATGTTTCGCAGGGAGAGGAGAACCAACAAATAGCACAATGGCAAGACAATCGGAATACGCTGAATATAGCTATCGAAAAAGGAATAACTACTATACAAGAATTACTTTTTAACCAAATAGGAGTAAATGGGTATGCTGGGAAAATGAAAATAGGAGCTCAGTCCGAAGGTACTGTTAGGCTACTTACCCTTATCCCTGCTTTCTACAGTGCTATGTTTGAAGAGAAAGCTGTTTTTATTGATGAAATAGATAATAGCGTACATCCTAATTTAATAGCTAACCTACTGAAATTCTATGCAAATAACACCGCTAATGGTCAGCTAATATTTACCACTCACAGCACTCATTTACTAAACCAACAAGAGCTATTGCGCCCCGATGAGGTATGGCTTACCGAAAAAGATGAAGGCAATACCCAAATGTACTCTTTAAACGATTTTAAGTTACAGAACCATCTCAATATTGAAAACGGCTACTTAGAGGGGCGTTACGGTGGAACCCCTAAAATAAAACCTTTTGAAATGCTATGAGAAGCTACCAAAAAATAAGCCGTGAAAAGGATTTGTTTGAAGCCCAAAAGCCAACTGATAAAACCATTACACCCTCTCCTGTATTAATGAATATTCAAGAAAAATACCAAAAAGGAGATGGTTATAAAGAGCCTCAGTGGTTTTGCGTGCTTATTTCGGGAGGAGAAAAAAGAGAAAAAGACTACTTCCTTCCCCTCCTAAATGCCGATAAATTTAATCGTATAAAAATAGAGTTTATTCCAGACCCTACTAATCCTGACGGACTGCTAAAAACTGCAAAAGATAGAAAAGCATATTACAGCACAAGCGAGACCCAAACCCCCGATAAGTATTTTATCATTTCGGATACCGACCACTTTTACAATGACCTTGTAAGAGTAAAACCTGTTTGTGAAACCGAAAACTTTTCGCTTATTATAAGTAACCCTTATTTTGAAATATGGCTGTATTACGGTGTAATTGCTCTACCTCCCACCGATTTTCAGCTACCTGAAGACCCCCTGAAAATAAGCCAAACATTTAAAAACTACTTAAATAAAAAAGTAACAGGAGGAGTAAATCCTAAAAAAGCCATTTTTAAGCTTGCAACAGCCATTGCCAATGCCCAAAAGCACTACACTGAAGATGAGAAAGGTATTCCTACTATCTTCTCTACTAATATGTTTTTGTTAGGAAATGTTTTACTACCGCTAATATCTTCAGAATTAACCGAATTCATAGCGCAAGAAGAACAGAAAAAAGCTTTTTACACCCAATCGGCAACTTAACAGATTTGGTAATTTAGGAATTAGTGAGTATCTTTGCGCCCTCAAACTTAAAAATAAAAACGACATTTAGAGCTATTCCCCATTATGCTTGAACAAATAAACCTTACCTATGAAAAAGTAGTCCTTGTAGGGATTATCAATCAAATACAAACAGAAGAAAAATCAAAGGAATATTTAGATGAACTGGAGTTCTTGACCTATACCGCAGGAGGCGAAGTGCTAAAACGCTTTACCCAAAAGCTGGAGGTGCCTAACCCAAAAACATTTATAGGTACAGGTAAAATGGAAGAAGTTCAGCAGTTTGTCGAAGAAAATGAGGTAGGTACTGTTATCTTCGACGATGAACTTACCCCTGCCCAACAAAAAAACATCGAACGTATCCTCAAAGCTAAGATATTAGACCGTACGGGGCTTATCTTAGATATATTTGCCCAACGCGCCCAAACCAGCTACTCACGTACCCAAGTAGAGCTGGCACAATATGAATACCTCTTGCCACGCCTTACGGGCTTATGGACTCACTTAGAACGCCAACGTGGTGGGATTGGAATGCGCGGACCTGGTGAAACCGAAATAGAAACCGACCGCCGTATAGTACGTGACCGTATTGCCCTACTGAAAAAGAAACTTACGGCTATTGATAAGCAGATGGCTACCCAACGCAGCAATAGGGGGGCTATGGTGCGCGTGGCTTTAATAGGGTATACTAACGTAGGCAAATCAACCTTGATGAATGTGATAAGCAAAAGTGAAGTGTTTGCCGAAAACAAACTCTTTGCCACCCTCGATACTACCGTGCGTAAAGTAGTAATCGAGAACCTGCCTTTCTTGCTTAGTGATACCGTAGGATTTATCCGAAAACTGCCTACCCAGCTTATCGAGTCCTTCAAAAGCACCTTGGACGAGGTTCGTGAAGCCGACTTACTCCTACACGTAGTCGATATTTCTCACCCTAACTTTGAAGAACACATACAATCGGTAAACCAAATATTAGCCGAAATACACAGTGCCGATAAGTCTACTATTATGGTTTTTAATAAAATCGACGCTTATACAAATGAAGAAATAGCCCCCGATGACCTCGCTACCGAACGTACTAAAAAGCACTTTACCCTCGAGGAATGGAAACAGACTTGGATGCAGAAAATGGGGCGCGATGTATTGTTTATCTCTGCACTGAACAAAGATAACTTAGAAGAGTTTCGCGAAGTGGTATATGAAAAAGTAAAGGAAATACATATCACCCGCTTCCCTTATAACAATTTCTTATACGAAAAAATAGATGAATAAACAGTACTTACTATTAGCTCTTATAATTTCTATCAGCAGTAGCCTTTGGGCTCAAACCGACGAAAGTCTAAACACCGACCGTCCCGACCAAAGTGAGGGAGTGTATACCTTGCCTAAAGGGCAGTTTCAGGCAGAAAACGGACTTGTTTTCAGCAAAGAAGAAATCACTGATAACCTTATGTTCCGCTATGGGCTTATCACCAACACCGAAGTGCGCTTAGAGGCTAATTTTGACCTCAAAACTCCCGATTTTAGCAGTACCGTTTTCAGTGTAAAACAACGCTTGTGGCAGTCGGAACGCTACCTTCCTTCAGTTTCATTAATAGGTTACGGACAGTACAGCAAAGCAGAAGCTACCCCTTACTCTTTTGATGCTTGTTTAGCGTTTGAAAGCGTTCTTACCAACAACCTTTCGTTAGCCTATAGCTTGAGTAGCGTACAACAGTTTGAAGCATACAACTTCACCACCGAACTGAACTACACCCCTACCGCTAAGTTTTGGGGGTTTGTAGAGTATTACGCTACCTATCAGCCGCACTGTGCCCCCTTGCACAATATCGATGTAGGTATAGCTTACTTCCTTAAGCCCAATCTCCAATTAGACCTTAGTGGTGGTCGCACCCTTTTCCAGCCCGAAGCTAATTATTTTATAGGGATAGGAGCAGGATATTTATTCAAATAACAATTAATAATTTACAAATTGGCTAAAATAGGAAATATAGATTTAGGAGAGTTCCCTCTGTTACTTGCCCCTATGGAAGATGTAAGTGACCCTCCCTTTCGCCGCCTCTGCAAAATGCACGGGGCTGATATGCTTTACAGTGAGTTCATCTCGTCCGAAGGGCTTATTCGTGACGCTATTAAAAGCCGACAAAAATTAGATATTTTTGATTATGAACGCCCCGTAGGCATACAAATATTTGGCGGTGATGAAGAAGCTATGGCACTCTCTGCTAAAATAGTAGCTACAGTGCACCCCGATTTAGTCGATATTAACTTTGGTTGCCCTGTGAAGAAAGTAGTAAGCAAAGGCGCAGGGGCAGGAGTACTAAAAGATATTGATTTAATGGTACGCCTTACCAAAGCAGTAGTTAATAGCACCCATTTGCCTGTAACGGTAAAAACCCGCTTAGGCTGGGACGAGCATAGTATTAACATTGAGGAAGTAGCCGAACGCCTACAAGATGTAGGTATTAGTGCCCTCACCATTCATGCACGCACCCGCAGCCAGATGTACAAAGGTCATTCCGACTGGAGTTATATTGCAAAGGTGAAAAACAACCCTCGTATCCATATCCCTATCTTCGGGAATGGTGACATCGATAGCCCCGAAAAAGCCCTTCTGTACCGCAATACTTATAATGTCGATGGCATAATGATAGGGCGTGCCGCTATCGGCTATCCGTGGATTTTTAACGAGATAAAGCACTATTTCACCACTGGCGAACTACTCCCCCCTCCTACTATAGCCCAACGTTGTGAAGCCGCCCAAAACCACCTCCTATGGTCGGTTGAGTGGAAAGGCGAACGACAAGGAGTTCTGGAAATGCGACGCCATTACGCCAACTACTTCAAAGGAATCCCTAACTTCAAAGAACACCGCCAACGCTTAGTCACCCTCGATTCTTCAGCCGATATAGTTAGTGAACTCCAAAAAATAACCCAATTATTGAATTAACAACAAAAAAAGCTGTCAGGATTTTACCCCTGGCAGCTTTCTTTTTATCAAATAGGTTTGTTATTATTTCTTCTTTTTCTTATCAAAGCTCACCGCACACGAATCTATTTCCGATACACGTAAGGTATTCACCATACCTTTACCTTGCATTGGCATTGAAACCAAGCTTATCATTATATCACCCATATCCACATAACCCTTCTCGTTAGCTATATGGTTAATATCCTCAATAAGCTCATCAGTCGATACAAAGCGGTCATAGTAGAAAGTAGTTACCCCCCATAATAAGTTAAGCTGGGTAAGGATACGCTTGTTAGAGGTAAAGATAAGAATGTGTGAATTAGGTCGGTATGACGAAATCCTAAACGCCGCATACCCACTGTTAGTAAGTGAAGTAATCACCTTAGCATTCGTATCGTTAGCCATCTTAGCCGCGTGGAAACAAATAGTATTAGTTACATAGCGCAATGAGCGAATAAAAGGTGTAATCAATGGTACTTGTATCAAGTTAGAGTCTTCCACACTCTTAATAATACGGCTCATTTGTTCTATTACCTGTACAGGATACTTACCTACCGAAGTCTCTCCCGAAAGCATTACCGCATCGGCACCGTCCATAACCGAGTTACCTACGTCATTCACTTCGGCACGAGTAGGAGTAAGACTATTAATCATACTCTCCATCATTTGGGTAGCAATAATTACAGGTATGTGGTGTGATTTAGCTTTGCGTACCAATTCTTTCTGGATTAAAGGCACCTCTTCAGCAGGTATTTCTACCCCAAGGTCACCTCTAGCCACCATAATACCGTCGCACGCTGCCATAATCTTATCGATATTCACTAAGGCCTCAGGTTTTTCAATCTTAGCAATGATAGGAATACGGTGTCCAGCATTTTCTTCTATCAAATCCTTCAAATCCTTAATATCTTCTGGATGGCGTACAAATGATAGGGCAAACCAATCTACCTCTTGGGTAATAGCAAATAAAGCATCGCGTACATCTTTTTCGGTAAGGGCAGGTAGTGAAACCTTAGTATTAGGTAAGTTCACCCCTTTTTTCGATTTCAAAGGCCCTCCTTGTACCACAACAGCTACCACCTCATTCTCTCTATTAGTCGATTCTACCTCGAAGATAAGCTTTCCGTCGTCCAACAAAATACGTTCACCAGGATTTACATCCATAGGAAACTCTTTGTAGTTCATATACACGCGCTCTTTAGTCCCTACAAAAGGCTCTCCTGTTACAAAGGTAACACGGTCACCAGGGGCTACGTGGCTATCGTCTTCCATTACCCCTACGCGCAGTTTAGGCCCTTGTAAGTCCGCAAGGATAGCCGTATGAAAGCCGTATTCTTGATTTATCTGACGAATCATCTCCACCCTTTGGCGCACATCATCGTAATCAGCGTGCGAAAAGTTAATGCGGAATACATTAACGCCTGCCTCCATCATAGCTTTTATGATTTCAGGCGATTCCGTAGCAGGACCTAAGGTTGCTACTATTTTTGTTTTTTTAGTGTTTAGCATTCTTGAAAAAGCAATTTATGTTTTAAACTCAGTGTATTGGGTTCTATAATATAAGCAGTGGTAGAAGGTATCGAGTTCATTTGCGAAATAAGTTTAGCAGTATCCAAATACCCGTCAGTATCTATCTTCAAAAAATAATCAACTTTCTTTAAAGAAGCTATCAAATACTGCATCGCATAAGTACTGTCAAAAAGCCCCACTTTATTCATCTCACGTTCCACACGAAGCTTATTACCTATGCAATGCCATTTAATATCGCTAATAGGGTGTTGCCAAGTGTAATATGAATAGTACCCACTGCTAATAGGGCACTCCAAAACCTTTTTCTTATCCTCTCGGTGCAGTTGTAGTTGTAGTTCTTTGTTCAAAAAATAAGCCAAACGATAATCAGACAAAGAGCTGTGAAGCCCTATGAGCTTAAAATCGCAGTCATAATCCATTGATAGTTTTAGTGTTGCCATTATAATTGTTCAGGCTGCAAAGATATAAATAAAATTCTAATTCACCAAATTGCAAAAGTAGCAAATTCACCAATTATTTAAATATCGCCTTGTATAAATCATTACCATTGGCGTACAGTAATAGCGAGATAAGAATCACAAAACCTACCATTTGTGCGTATTCCAACACCTTTTCACTCGGCTTGCGTCCTGTAATCATCTCGTAAAGCAAAAACACCACGTGTCCGCCATCTAAAGCAGGGATAGGCAGTATATTCATAAACGCCAATATAATCGACAAAAACGCTGTAATATGCCAAAACGACAGCCAATCCCAACGTTCAGGGAATAAACTTCCTATGGCACCAAAGCCTCCCAGCTCGCTAGCCCCTTTCTTAGTAAAGACAAACTTAAACTGGGCTATATAGTCACGCAGCACCCCATAGCCATAAGCCGTACCGTGGCTAAAAGCCTCGCCCAAGCTATACATTCTATGAGTCAGCTTAACAGCCTCGTTATTCTTACCTCCGCCTACACCTATTCGCTTGCTACTGTCCAAGGTCATTGTAAGTTCCATTGGCTGCCCCTCGCGCTCTATCATCACAGGCACCGGAGTATTTTCAGCAGCCATAGTAACTGCCGGCGGAATGTCCGAAAAATAGTAAATAGGCTCACCGGCAAGGCTCACCACCTTATCCCCTTTGCGTAAGCCTGCCTTATCTGCCACCCCACCAGGCACTACCGTATCAATAACAGGTGCCAATTTAACACTCAGCGGACTCCTCTCGCCTCTCAAAAACAACATCTTACCTATCGAATCTGGTAACGACAAGCTCCTTTCTGTCCCGTCTATACCCCTTACTGTAACCTGCTGGGCATCGCGAAGCAAAATGTATTTATTAGCGTCCAACACATTTTCCAAAGCACTACCATTAATAGCCGTAACCACGTCGCCATTCTCAAAACCATAGCTACGCATAGTGCGGCTTACAGCAAAGCCACCCTCCACCCCATCGGGTTTCACTTGGTTCTGTCCCCACACAAAAAGAATCATCGCATAGATAAGGAAACCCAACAGCAAGTTCACCGTCACGCCACCTATCATAATAATAAGGCGTTGCCACGCTGGCTTAGAGCGGAACTCCCACGGCTGAGGCGGTTGCGCCATCTGTTCCTTATCCATACTCTCATCTATCATACCAGCAATTTTCACGTAGCCACCCAAAGGTAACCACCCAATGCCGTACACCGTTTCCCCTATTTTCTTCTTGAAAAGAGCAAACTTAACATCAAAAAATAAGAAAAACTTCTCTACCCGCGTCTTAAAAATTTTCGCAGGAATAAAATGCCCCAACTCGTGCAGGACAACCAAAATCGATAAGCTCAGTATCAGCTGAGCCGCTTTTATTAAAAATACTTCCATTCAATAAATAATGTCAAACAAATATATCCAATCAGTCTCAAAAGCAGACCATTCTTTTTTCTTTACAACTTATCACTTTTAGGAGCAATCGCTTCAGCCCCTTTATTAGCCAGCTGCCCACAAGCCGCATCTATATCCTTCCCTCGTGAGTGCCGCACCGTTACCGTAATACCTGCCGCCTCCAGCATCGTTTGGTACATCTCCAAAGCCTTAGGGTCAGCCTGCTTAAAAGCACCGTCATCTATAGGGTTATACTCTATCAAATTCACCTTGCTCGGCGCAAATCTACAGAACCGAATCAAAGCCTCCACATCCTTCTTCTGGTCATTAATACCCTTCCACACCACATACTCATAAGTAATACGGTTCTTAGTCTTTTGGTACCAATACGCCAAAGCATCTCTAAGTTCTTCCAAGGGGAACTGCTCGTTAAAAGGCATAATTCCGGTTCTAACATCACTTATAGCCGAATGCAATGACACCGCCAACTTAAATTTCACTTGGTCATCAGCCATTTTCCTAATCAATTTCGGAACCCCCGAAGTCGATAACGTAATCCGTTTAGCCGACATTCCCAAGCCCTCAGCCGATGTAATTTTCTCTATCGCCTTCAGCACATTGTTATAGTTCATCAGCGGTTCGCCCATTCCCATAAAAACAATGTTCGATAGCGGTCTGCCAAAAAACGCTCTACTCTGCTCATCAATCACCTTCACTTGGTCAAAAATCTCATCAGGCAAAAGGTTGCGCATCCGTTTCAGTTTAGCCGTTGCGCAGAAAGCACAGTTCAAGCTACAACCCACCTGACTCGATACACAAGCCGTTGTACGCGTATCCGTCGGGATAAGCACCGATTCCACCAGCAAACCATCGTGCAAGCGCACCGCGTTTTTGATAGTTCCATCGCTACTACGCTGCATCACATCCACCTTAATGTGGTTAATACAGAAGTGTTCCGCCAGCATCTCACGAGTTGTTTTAGGCAGAGACGTCATCTCCTCAAAAGTATGCACCCCCTTCTGCCACAACCATTCATACACCTGATTGCCGCGGAAACCCTTATCGCCCACGCCTTCAAAAAAAGCCCGCAGTTCATCTCTGCTCAGGGCACGTATATCGCGCCGTGTATCACTCATATTCTTATCCGTTATTCCTGTGTAACATCGCATTAACAGCCCATTACGAACCGAATAAAAAGCCTTACAAAGCCGTCAAAGCAAGCAAAAAACACCGATGCCAAAGCAACTAACACACAGGAATTATTAATTACAAAATGCAAAGGTACAAATTAATTAGCAAATAGCAAATTAGTCTTTAGTCGTTAGCCCCAAAAACACCTCAATTTGTTCAACAAAACCATTTGCGCATTTCCACATTTCCACATTTCCACATTTGCTAATTTTCTCATTTGCTAATTTTCTCATTTGCTAATTTTCTCATTTGCTAATTTCCTCATTTGCTAATTTCCTCATTTTCTTTGCGAATACTGCAAAAATCCCCTCCCAAACTTCTCATTGTATCCAAAAACCACAAACCCTTAACAACCAGCCTGTTAGACTAAAAACGACACCAAAAGCATCTTACAGCCGTAACGAAGCCTGAGCGAAGGCATACCGAAGGCAGAGCGAAGGGTGAGCGAAGGATAAGCGTTATACCACTGAATATCAAGCGTATAAATACCACCCTCTCACTTTGCATTATTCGCAACAAAAACCCCAAAACATTGCATTTTCCGCAATTTTCCCACGCTACCTGAAACCTAACAAAATAATCGTTTTAATAAAAAAGTTGCTAAAACATTGTAGGTTACAAAAAAGTTACCTATCTTTGCGCCGTTAAAATGATAACACAATGAATAGCTCTGATATTGACACTGTAAATTCTATCTTAAAGCAAGCGAGGGTGTCCAAAAAGTCTCAAAATCACTTTTGCGTCGCTACACTTTGCCAAAGTCTGAAACTTTGGCAAAGTTGATTACTCTGATTATCAACAACTTTTGTAGTATGTTATGTAGGGGCGTTTTGCAAACGCCCACATAAATAAAACTTTTCAGACAGCCCCTGCTTTAAGAGGGGGGGAACAAAAAAAATATCACAATATGAAAAAAATAAGAGTAACTGTACGCAAAGAAAAAGGTATTTATTGGGGAAATACCGAAAATATCGAAGGTATTATAGTTGCCGAAGGCAAAACCCTTGAAGAACTAAAACACAATATGCAAGAAGCCTTTACTTTCCATTTAGAAGAATGCAAAAAAGATAAAGATTATGATTTTGTAAACAAGTATAGTAAAGGAGTAGATTTTGTATATGAAATAGTATTGGATGGTATTAGTCAGCAGTTGCCTGAGCTTAATATGGCTGAATTAGCAAGACGTGTAGCTATAAGCCCTGTAATGATGCGCAAATACGCTACAGGCAAAAGTAATCCGTCAGAAAAACGCCTTTTAGAAATACAGCAAGGCATCAGAGATATAGGAAGAGAACTCTTACAAGTAAAACTACTATAGTAATTCAAGCAGGGTACCAAACGCCCGTATCACCCCTCACAAATAATTGTCAATTGATTTATCTCTATGGAAAACATACAAACAATAAAACAACGTTTTGGCATCATAGGTAACGACCCCAAGCTAAATCGCGCCATCGAAAAAGCCATACAGGTAGCCCCTACCGATATATCCGTACTCATCACCGGCGAAAGCGGCGTGGGCAAAGAAGCTATACCCAAAATCATACACTCATTATCCCTGCGCAAGCACGGAAAATACATAGCCGTGAACTGCGGCGCAATACCCGAAGGAACTATCGACTCCGAACTATTCGGACACGAAAAAGGTGCCTTCACAGGTGCCACAGCCGCCCGAAACGGATATTTTGAAGAAGCCGACGGGGGTACTATCTTCCTCGACGAAGTAGGTGAGCTACCCCTCACCACACAAGTCCGATTGTTACGAGTGCTCGAAAACGGCGAGTTCATCAAAGTAGGCTCTTCTATCGTACAAAAAACCAACGTACGTATAGTAGCAGCCACCAACGTCAATATGCAAGAAGCCATCAAAAAAGGACGATTCCGTGAAGACCTGTACTACCGCCTCAGCACTGTCGAAATACACCTACCTCCCTTGCGCGAACGAAAAGACGACATACACCTCCTGTTCCGAAAATTCGCCTCCGATTTCGCCACCAAGTACAAAATGCCTCCTATCAAGCTTGCCGATGATGCCGTACAAATGCTCACCAACTATCGCTGGAGCGGTAACATACGCCAATTGCGAAACGTTGCCGAGCAATTATCCGTATTAGAACAAAAACGAGACATTAACGCCCCCACCTTACACAGTTACCTCCCACACGAAGGCGCTAACCTACCCACCGTCGTACCACAAGCCACACGCACCGATACCGATTTCGCCAACGAACGTGAAATCCTATACAAAGTACTGTTCGATATGCGTAACGATATTAACGACCTGAAAAAACTAACCCTCGAACTGCTCGAAAACGGAAACTCACCCCAAGTACAGCAAGAAAACCAAGTCCTCATACACCGCATTTACGGCAATGAGAACAACCACCCCCTATACCCCGAACCCACCCGAACCAAAGAAACACTGCCCATTAACATCGATTATGATTACATCGACGAAGCCACCGAAGAAGAACGCTTTTCACTCCAAGAACAAGAAAAAGAAATGATAGCCAAATCACTCGATCGTAATGACGGCAAACGAAAAGAAGCCGCCAAGTCACTCGGCATTTCCGAGCGAACCCTATACCGAAAAATAAAACAGTACAATTTAGAAGGATAGAAATGAAAACATACAAAATAGGCATCATAGGGCTTGGCTATGTAGGCTTCCCCCTCGCCTGCCTCTTCGCCAAAAAATACACCACCATAGGGTATGACCCCTACCAAGAACGTGTAGAACAACTCAATGCCGGCAATGATAGCACTGCCGAAATAGACCCCCATACCCTCCAAAAACACCTAAGCACCAACCTCAGCTGCACCACCAACCCCACCCTGTTAAAGGACTGTAACGTCTATATCATAGCCGTACCCACCCCCATCGACCTGTACCAACAACCCGACCTCACCGCCCTGCGAAGTGCCAGCCACACAGTAGCCACCCTGCTTAAAGAAGGCGACATCGTTATTTACGAATCCACCGTATACCCAGGTGTTACCGAAGAAGTATGCGTACCCATATTAGCCAGCGTATCAGCCCTCACTTATAATAGCCAATTCTTTGTAGGCTACTCACCCGAACGCATAAACCCTGGCGACAAGCAGCACAAGGTAGAAAACATCTGCAAAATAACCTCAGGCTCTACCCCTGCCATTGCTGCCGAAATAGATACCCTTTACAACTCAGTACTTACAGCAGGCACCTACCCCGCACCCAGCATCAAAGTAGCCGAAATGGCAAAAGTAATCGAGAATGCCCAACGCGATGTGAATATCGCCTTTATGAACGAAATAGCCAAAATCTGCAACCTCCTCAATATCGATACCCAAGCCGTAATACAAGCTGCCAGCAGCAAGTGGAACTTCCTACCCTTCCAACCAGGACTTGTAGGAGGGCATTGCATAGGCGTTGATCCTTATTACCTGATACAAAAAGCCAAACTACACGGACTATCACCTCGCCTAATGATGGAAGCACGCAAAACCAACGACTCTATGGGCGGATATATAGCCTACCAAATCATCAATCTGTTATGCCAACAAGGGGTAGTGGTGAAAAACAGCCAGATACTCCTCTTAGGTTTCACTTTTAAAGAAAACTGTCCCGACCTGCGCAATACCAAAGTCATTGATATTTACCGCACCCTCGAAAACTTTACCAATAACCTTACCGTGTATGACCCTCTTGTATCGGCTAACCACGCACAGCGTGAGTACGGCATAAGCGTACTTACCAACCCAGCGCAGCTCCCTACTCACAATGATGTGATAGTACTTTGTGTGCCACACACCCAGCTATTACAGCTCAATATAAGTGAGTACCTAACACCACAAGGCATCATTTATGATGTAAAAGGGAAGCTACCTCCTGCTAAAAACACCTATCGATTATAAGCACAAAAAAAAGCGTGTCGCTAAACAGCGCACGCTTTTTTTTTGAACAATATAAATATAATAGCGATTTTTTTTCTTTAGTACACTTCTCGGAAAAGCACTTCCTTATCCGTTTTATTCACAATAAGCACTTCCGATGATTGAGCCGTATAGCCCAAGTCTTTCCCCTCATCAATAGTGTATTTTACCAAGATACCATTAGTAAGGGTAGTCTCTAACGCCTTAATGCGGATAGTTATTTCCTTATTGCTGGCAGGAGCTACAATTGCCAATACCGATTGCTTGCTAAAATCAATAGTAGTAGGGCGACTGCTCATAGTTGTAGCTGTACCAAAAACCTTATTAAACTCCGATTGGGTATCTATTTTCAGCGTTTCGACTTCTTTATTTCCAAATGTGTTATTTACAAAATAGTTCTGAGCAATGCTATAAGCCACAGCGTTCTTACTGTTACCACAGCTGCTAAGCATAGCTACCGCTGCCATTGCCAAAAGTATCTTCTTCATTTGTATCTTATTTCTGTTATATTCTACTTATATTTAACTCAAAAACTATGCCAATTTATTGTTTTTGCACTACTACCGGCGATTCGTGTGCTAAATTTATATTCCCCGATGTGATAATTGTATCGCCTTCTTTTAGGGTTTCACTAGTAATGGTGTACTGGGTGGCGTTCTCTAAGCCTGTTTCAACATAATGCCAATAGGCTTTGCCATCTTTTAGTGAAAAAACTACTTTCCTATTGGTGCGCAATACCACCGCCTGCTTAGGTACTACCCATTGTTTTTCTACTTCGCGGAAAATGCTTACTCGCACGCTCATTCCCTCTACCATTTGGGGGTGATAGCTTACTGAGGCTTTTAGCTGTACCATTCCGTTGCTATCTACCCAAGGGTTTATTTCGGTTATCTTGCCTTGCATTTTCACTTCGGGCATTGAGAAGGGGGTAACCTTTACAGCATCGCCGATATGTACTAACCCTAATTCACTTTCCATAATAGAGAAAGCTACTTCGGTGTTTTGGAAATTGACTATATTGCAGAAAGGAGTGCCTGCATTGGGGTAAGTGTTTTCTTTGCTGTTAAGGTTGGCTACGGTGCCTGCTATGGGGGTTTTTAGGGTAGCGTTTTGGTAATCAAAAAGGGCGAGTTCATAGTTGTTCTTGGCGCGGTTATAGCCACTTTTAACCTTGAGCATCTGGAAGGTGGCAGGGGGTATGGAAGCTGAATCCTTTATTTTAAATCCTTGTGATATAAGAGCATCTTGAAGGTCTAAGCCGCTGCGTTTTAGCTCGTCGGTGGCTTGTTGTAGTTTGTTTTGAAAGGGGAAGAGTTCCAAGGCTGCTATGGTTTGCCCTGCGGTTACTTTATCGCCGTTTTTTACGTAAATATGAGCTATCTTTTCTGTTGCCTTGAACTGTAATACTACCGACTGACCTGCTTGTAGCTTGCCATTGCTCAGCAATTCGTGCGTAAAAACCTTTGTTTGCAGCGGCATAACGGTTACTTGAGCGGCTGTTTCGGGCAATAACTGCTGTAGGGCGGTTTCATCTTCTTCTTTATCTTTCTTAGTGCCTGTTTCACACGATAGCAACATTCCTAAAGCTATCAGGCAGTAATAATAAATTTTCATATAGTTATTTTTTAATTTTTACAAAAATGGTTGTTATTAAGAACCCTATTAATGAGGGTAGTACCCATTCTAACTGATAGCTGCTTAGTGGCAGCCATTGCCTAAACTGGTACAAACTGCCTAAAGGTAGGTTCAAATGCTCGGCTATTGCTATTGCCGACACTACTGCTGTAATGGCTATACTTACCAAATAGGCAATCCGGTTGCGCACAAAATTACTGAACAACAATTCATACAGTATAATGGTAAATACTATGGGGTACAAGAATAAGAGTATGAGTCCGGCGTACTGGATAATAGCATCGACACTATTAACCGAGAGGATTACCGACACTAAAGTGCATAACACAACGCCTACTTTATAACTTATCTTTCCTTTGGTGAACTCTTCAAAAAAATCACCTACTGCCGAAGTTAATGCGATGGCTGTAGTAAGGCAGGCAAAGCCTATAGCTACTGCTATTGCCATAGTGCCCCAATGCCCCAAAACGGAATGCGATATGTGCAACAACAACTTGGTACGCTGTACTTTTTCGGAGAAGGGGTAGCCGGAAGTAGCCCCGAGATAGATGAGTCCGCCGTAGATGAAGAGCAGGCACAAGGTGGATACTACCCCTGACCACAGTGTGATATGGGTGCGCTGCTGGGCTTGGTGGTAACCGCTGTTACTTATGGCTCCTATGACGATGCCTGCAAAGATTACCGATGCCAGCACGTCCATTGTTTGATAGCCTTCGGTAAAGCCGAGTACAAAGCTCCCTTGGGGGGTTAAAGTAGTAGTTTGCACCTCGCTAATGGGCATTACTACCCCTAAAACGATGAGTAGCAAGAGTACAAACAACAGAAAGGGGGTTAAATATCTGCCTATGATGGCTACTATTTTGGCTTTTGAGATAGAAAGAAGTAAAACTACCCCGAAAAACAGTAATAAAAACAGTATTTTACTAAAATTTGGCAATAAGGGTTGTATTCCTACCTCGAAAGTAGTGGCTCCTGTTCGCGGAATGGCTATTAGGGGTCCTATGCAAAGGATAATGACTAATGTGAGTAATTTTATGAATAGTCCGCTTATATTTTGGCTTAAATCGGTGAAATGGGTGCCTACTTTGGCTACCATTAACACTCCTAAAAAAGGGGCAATAATGGCTGTAATGAAGAATCCTAAGAGGGCTATAGCCCAGTTTTCGGCTGTTTGCAAGCCTATGAAAGGAGGTAAAATAAGATTTCCTGCCCCAAAGAACATTGCAAAAAGTGCAAATCCTACTGTGGTGATTGTAAGCCACTTATTCTTGTTTTTCACTTCTTTCATCTTGAAAAAGATTAATTTTTGGGACAAAAATACGAATGTTTTTTTGAATAACAAAAATTAGTTGTTAGTTTTTAGTCGCTGGTCGCTAGCAGGCAAAACGGGGCAAAATTGTCTGACAAATCTAAAGCTCCGATAGGTTTGAGGGGTTAGGCAGGGACACGAGCTAGAAGCTCGCGCCAGCGAGGGGATAGTTAATCTTTTCCCCAAACATTTTTTAAACTGCATTTTTCTAACGGAAACTCTTCGCCTTTACAGCGTACAAAAACATCATACGTTCTATACATAAACTTAGGTTTAAATACTATTTCAAACGGCTCCTCAGGATACTTCTTGCTTATTTTTTCAAACAATGTCATCATTTCTGTATCATCAAATTCAAATCTTGCGCCATATTGTAATGTAAAAATTCTCAAATGATAAGGAATAGCCATTTCTCGATACTCTTTACAGAGTTCAGGGCTGTCATCAAGCCAGAATGCTTCTCCATTATAATGGCGTGAATGCATCCCTTTTAGATAATCACCTTCTTCTTTATAGGAATCCAATACATAACGATATTTGTATCTTTTACGATATTTATCCCATAATCCATAAGGAGGGGGTAATTTTGGTTTGCCATTGAATATCATATAATCGTAATTATAATCAAAAAAGGCTTCTTGCGTTTCCTTTGGGTCATAATTATATCCCATACGCTCTGAAAACTTATTCTTATCCACAAACACTTCTTCAGCTTGTAACCTGCAAATCTCTACTCTGTTAAATTTTCCTGATAACCATACTACAATAACTCCACCAGGTGCTGCCCCTACGGTAATCTTGTTATAAGTACTATGTGCATAGTTACCTTGCTCATCTCGTTCTCGTTCCTCCCATAATGTATAACCCTCTTGGAAATATTTCAACATCTTATCTCTCGGTAGGTCAGCGTCTACTTTATAAAACTTCTTTTCTATCAATGAAAGATAAACATATTCGATATGAGAGGGAACAATATGCCCTCCTTGTGCTCCTTCACTGCCATCATATTGCCAAGAGTTATACTCAACCCCAGAGCATGGTATTGCTCCAATTACTTCACCATTTTCATCCATAAAAAGTCCATAGTAAACCTCTATACCATAACCTTTTGGGGCACTTGCCGTTGTGGCATACGAAAACTCTTTTTTATTTGTCATAGCTGTTGTTATATTGTTATTATAATCTTGACAAGAACTAAATGTTAGTATGCTAAAAACGGTTATTGTGATTATTTTTTTAAGAAACTTCATAACATTCAAATTTTATAATGTATCTGAACAGATATTGCAAGTGCGTGAAAAATCTTTTCTGACTTGGTATTTTGTATGTACATATTTACGGCAACAATACCCTTTTTCCCATTTTATGGAAGCTAAGTATTCTTCGCAATCTAAGTCTGTTTTAAAGCGTTCAGTAAACTCTAAGAGGCTTTGTCCTTTGAATAATTTCATAATACATTCATTTTCAGAGTGCAAATATATGAATTATTTTTACATCTCAATATTTTTATTTTTGCAATCCCATTCCATTTCCTCTCTATTAAATCTTTCC
>CAUREJ010000002.1:0-69130 GCA_963523735.1 uncultured Capnocytophaga sp. | reverse complement strand
CCCTATCCACTAACCCCTATCCACTAACCCCTATCCACTAACCCCTATCCACTAAGCCCTATCCACTATACCCTAACCACTATACCCTAACCACTAAACACTAACAACTAATTTTTGGCACGATTATTGTAACTTAGTTCAGTGTAAAAACGTAAAATAAAAAATTAATTATTTGTACTATGAAAAAGTTTTTAACATTTGTATTTTTAGCATTTTTCGGCGTAATGGCTTATGCTCAAGACGCTGAAATCACTTTCAAAGCCGAAGAAATCGACTATGGAACTATCAAACAAGGAGCCGATGGCGTACGCGTATTCGAATTTACCAATACTGGTAAAGCACCCCTTGTAATTACCAACGCAAGTTCATCTTGTGGTTGCACCGTTCCTTCTTGGACTAATCAGCCCGTAGCACCTGGTGCTAAAGGAAAAATTGAAGTAAGATACGATACCAATCGTGTTGGACCCATCAGCAAAACTGTTACTATTACCTCTAACGCTAAAACAAACCCAGTGAAAAGTTTGAGAATACGAGGTAATGTTGTTCAATAATCCATAACTATTTATATTTTAATTATTCCCCAAAGTCGCCTGCACCTCCCTATTCCCTATCCCAGCAGGCGACTTTCCTTATTGAAATTCTATTAAAATTCTAATACAAGAAAACTTAATAACTAACGTATGAAATTAAATCTAATTACATTTATCGCCGCAGCCTTCGCTGCACAACTAACCTCAGCGCAAGTAACTACTGATACTTATACAAGTACAACCCAAACAGTTCCAGCTACCGAAATCGTTACCCAAGCGCAACGTGAAGCGCAACTGAAAGCTGAAAAAGAACAGCTTAAAGCGCAACAAAAACTTCAAAAGGAGCAAGAAAAAGCCTTAAAAGCCGAAGAAAAAGCAGCTAAAGAAGCCGAAAAAGCTAAAAAAGAGGCTGAAAAAGCTGAAAAAGCCAAAGCTAAAGCTGAAGAAAAAGCCAAAAAACAAGCTGAAAAAGCTAAAAAAGAAGCCGAAAAAGCTGAAAAAGCTAAAGCTAAAGCCGAAGAAAAAGCCAGAAAACAAGCTGAAAAAGCTAAAAAAGAAGCCGAAAAAGCCGAAGCTGCTGCTAAGAAAAAACAAGAACGCTTAGTTAAAGCACAATCCGAAGTATCTAAAGTAGAAGCTAAGATTACCAAAGCTAAAACCGACTTGGCACAAGAAGAAAATAAATTCAATATCAAAAAAGCCAAAGGCACTCTTTCTCCTCAAGACGAAGCTAAGCTAAAAGGTAAAATACTTAAAAGACAACAAAAAATTAACGACCTTGAGCTCGACCTTGTTAAAGCTAAAGAAAAAGTTAATAAATATTCATTGTAGTTTTCTAATGATTTTCCCATAATAAAAAAGGGCTATCAGAGATTTCCTCTCCGATAGCCCTCATTTTATAACCAATTTTTAAACTAAAACTCTGCACTTTGCGGAGTACGTGGGTAAGGTATTACATCGCGTATGTTAGTCATACCAGTAGCAAAAAGTACCAAACGCTCAAAGCCCAAACCAAAACCACTGTGTACTGCGGTACCAAATTTACGTAGGTCAAGATACCACCAAAGTGTTTCTTCATCCATACCCAAATCAGCTATTTTCTGCTTAAGCACATCATAACGCTCCTCACGCTGTGAACCTCCCACTATTTCACCTATACCAGGGAAGAGAATATCCATAGCACGCACCGTTTTACCATCGTCATTCAGGCGCATATAGAACGCTTTAATATTGGCAGGATAATCGTATAAAATAACAGGACACTCAAAATGTTTTTCTACTAAGTAACGTTCGTGTTCACTCTGCAAATCAACCCCCCATTCATTCACAGGGTACTGAAATTTCTTCTTCTTATTGTGGTTGCTATTTTTAAGAATATCAATAGCCTCGGTATAACTCACTCTCTTAAACTCATTGTGAATTACAAACTCAAGTTTCTCTATTAGCGACATAGAGCTGCGTTCATTCTGAGGTTTAGTTTTCTCTTCTTCTATGAAACGCTTGTTCAAGAACTCAAGGTCATCCCTGCGCGCCTCTAAAGTGTACTGAAGCACATATTTAATAAAGTCCTCAGCCAAATCCATATTATCGATAAGGTCATAGAAAGCCATTTCAGGCTCTATCATCCAAAACTCAGCCAAGTGGCGTGAGGTATTGGAGTTTTCAGCCCTAAAAGTAGGCCCAAAAGTATATATCTTACCAAGAGCCATTGCAAAGGTTTCACCCTCTAATTGCCCCGATACGGTAAGATTCGTTTCTCTACCGAAAAAGTCCTTCTTGTAATCTACTTCACCGTCTTCAGTAAGCGGCGGATTTTTAGCATCTAAAGTAGTAACTCTAAACATCTCACCAGCACCTTCAGCATCACTACCTGTAATAATAGGAGTATTTACATAGAAAAAACCATTATCCTGAAAATATTTGTGAATAGCAAAAGCCAAAGTAGAGCGTACGCGCATTACAGCACTAAAAGTGTTAGAGCGCACCCGTAAGTGAGCATTCTCACGCAAAAACTCAAGTGAGTGTTTCTTAGGCTGAATAGGATACTCTTCAGGGTTACTGTCACCTAAAATAGTAAGAGCAGTAGCCTGTAACTCTACACTTTGCCCCTTTCCTTGGCTCTCAACCACCTGTCCTTTCACCTCAATAGCAGCCCCTGTAGTAATGCGTTTAAGCAATTCGGGGTCAGTATTTTCAAAATCTACTACTACCTGCAAATTATCAATAGTAGAACCATCGTTCAGTGCAATAAAACGGTTGCTGCGAAAAGTACGCACCCAACCCTTCAGGGTAACCTCACCCTGTACTATTTTTCCTTCTTGTAATAACTGTTTAATTGAAACCATCTTTTTAATAATTAATGATTAATGTTCAATGTTTAAAATATCGTTTAACACGCTTTTTAAAACCTAAAACTGAAAGTAAATAAACGGCTGTATATCGGTTGAATAAGCCTGATAACAAATCAAGACTACCACCATAGCTATAGCCCCTTTCACTACGTAATGGCTTTGGGTAAATACGTGTTCAATATAATCTTTCCAACTTTGGGGTAGCCAGTGTGTAATATAGCCTATAAGAATAATACCCAGCGGAATATTATTGTATTTCATCACTTGGGTAGCCGTATCCCAGCTCATATTATTAGCTATTTGTCCGAACCACTGCTGTACGCTTTCCATATCGGTACTGCGGAAAAAGATACGTGTAAAGGTAATAAAGCCAAAGGTGAAGAGTATCTTCCAAGCACGCGCTATCCAAAGTGTACTATTCTCATACGGACTCACCTTTCGCCAATACTTATAGGCTATTACCCCCAAGCCATTAAGTCCGCCCCATATAGCAAACTTCCACGAAGCACCGTGCCATAAGCCACCAATAAGCATTGTAAGCATAATATTGATGTTCGTAGTAAGGTATCGTTCAAAAGGTTTGTAGAAAAACGCTGCCCCCGAACCTATAATTAACAACAATCCAGTAATAAGCGTAAAAGCCAAATTGTTAATAGCCACAACCATTATCACCACAAATAGCAAAGCAAAAATAAAAGTACCCCAACTGCTATTTCTATTACCACCCAGCGGAATATACAAATAATCTTTTAGCCAAGTAGAAAGTGATATATGCCAACGTTTCCAAAAATCACCACAGTTAAGAGCCTTGTATGGCGAATTAAAGTTGATAGGCAAGGTAAAGCCCATCAGTAAGGCAACTCCTATAGCAATATCGGTATAGCCCGAAAAATCACCATATATTTGTAATGAATACCCTATTAGTGCCAAAATATTAGTAAAGCCCGAGTGCATAGTAGGCGCATCGAATACCCTATCCAAAAAGTGTAAGGCTATAAAATCGGCAAAAATCATCTTTTTTATAAGCCCTTTCAGTATCAAAAAAATCGCCTTATTGAACTCTTCTTTGGTAATACTTGTACGTTTCAGAATTTGTGGCACAAACTCTTCGGCACGCACTATAGGTCCGGCTACTAATTGAGGGAAGAAACTCACATAAAAACCAAAGTCCAACATCGATTTTAAAGGAGTTACCTTTTGTCGGTAAATATCTACCGTATAACTAATAGTTTGAAACGTATAGAACGAAATACCTACAGGTAAAATAATCTTATCTACTGTAAAATACCCCTTATCACTAAAACCATTAGCCCAATAAGCTAAGTAGTTAAAAGTTTGGTGATCGGTATGGAAAAGAAAGTTATAAGTATCGGTAAAAAAATAAGCGTATTTAAAATAACCTAATACCAACAAGTTTAGGCAAACACTAATGCTAACCCCTACTTTGCGCTTAAAGGCATCTGTTTGTTTGTATATATAATGTCCTAAATAAAAGTCGGTAACAGTACTGAACACCAATAGCAGTACAAACAACCCACTCGACTTGTAATAAAAATAAAAACTCGCTACCAGCAAAAACAAATTCCGCACGTGCCTGCGATTGTGTATAAAGGCAAATACCGCATACACTAAAGCAAAGAATATCCAGAAATCTATCCGCACAAAGGTAAGCGGGTGCTTAGCATCGAAAGTGAAAAAATTATTAAAAAAATCTGTCATAGTTTGTTATTCAACTGCTGCAAGGTCATTGTGCAAACATTGGTAAAATACTTCCGATATAAGTTTAGTTCCTTTAGCACTAAAGTGTACATAGTCCGAAGCTGCCATTCCTTCTTTCACCCACGTAATCATAGCGTTCTCTCCGCCCATAGCCTCGTACATACTAAAATAAGCTATTCCATTTTTAAGCGCTTCCTCTTTCATCAAATCATTGAGTTTAGGCAAAAACGGATAAGTAAGCCGCTTCCCGTTACGTGAGGTAGTCATATCACCAGGACCTAACAGCATAAATATAGCTTTGGGATTAGCGCGTTTTACCCAATTCATATTGTAAATGAGCCCCTCTACATATTCCTTTAGCTGTTGTTCTGTTTTCATATAGGGTATGGTATTCCCTCCGTACTGAAAAATAAAAATATCGGGCTGGCGGTCGGCTGACATTTGTCGGTAATTTTCATAGTTCATACGCGTAAAAATACGCCCTGCCTCACCGCGCATAGCTACGTTATCCATTCTAACCCCTTTAGCTCCGTCAAGGGTAATGCCATAAAAATCGGCACTTATGCGCCCTTCTAACTCTATCTTTAGTTCTTTAGGGGTTGTGGAAAAGCTGAGCTTGTAATTATGGTATTTGCCATCGGCTATGAGTGTATCAGTTTTCAGTATATTGCCTTCTTCATACACCCTGATAGCTATTTTGCTATTAGCATTGCCATAATGCAAGCCAAACTTAGTGTAATTCTGCAACCTTGCATACGATTTTTTAGAGGGTTTAAGCGTTATAGATGCTTTACTGATAGGCATAGTGGCTGTTGTATCCTTAGTATAGGGCGTAAAACGTGAATAGGTAGCAAAAAGCCCATACATATCGTGCTTTACAGTACGCCGTTGCTTACGATCGAAGAAAGCATAACGCACCCAATTACCGGTAGTACTAATATCAATACTATTTTGGTTATACACCACTTTTATAGGAAAGAAACCAGGGCCTCCCCCTTCATAAGCCAGTTGCAGGCGGTTACGCACGTAACCTGTTATGCGGTCGCCTTCTATTTGTGAATCACCGTAATGCACAATTTGACAAGTAGGTTGGCGCAGCTTATCTTTCAGTTGCTTAATATAATCAATCCTATTCCCAGGGTAGTATATTTTACCTTCGGCATTAGTTTCTAACTTATGAATGCTATCAACTACAATGGTATCGTTTTCAGCCAAAGCCTTTGTCTTTTCATCGACGATGCTACCTTCTGTCTGTTTGATAAGTTCATCGAGGTGCTTATTGTCTTTTTCGGCATTTTTAAACAACATACCCAATATATCAGGAGTAGGGTAACGCAGCATTGCATTATTGCCAAAAACAATGCCTTCACGCACCATACCACTGGCTGTGGTATGATACCTACTGAAAAAGGTCATTGCAAATAAAGCTATCAGTATCCCTATAATGAATAGTAATATTTTTTTAGGTTGCATTCCGATTTTAACTCATTAAGGTTTCCCACTCAGTCATCAAATCCTCCAACATCTGTTTTTTCTGTTCGTATTCTTTGTAAAAGGTATCTGTTTGTAGTCCTTCCCCCATTAGCTGATTCATTTCTTTCAGTTCTTTTTCAAGGGCAGTAATGTTATTCTCTAACTTATTCAGTTTGTTCTGAACTGATTTTTGTTGTTTTTGCTGTTCAAACGATAACTTTTCTTCTTTAACTTCTTCTTTATGAGTAGCAGTTATAGGTGTTTTAGCCTGTTCTATCTCTCTAAAATTAGCGGCAGCTCTTTGTTCTAAATAGAAATCAATATCACCTAAATACTCTTTGATATGCTTCTCTTTGAACTCATATACTTTATCGGTTAATCCTTGTAAGAAATCACGGTCGTGTGATACTATAATAAGAGTACCTTCAAACTGCTGGAGTGCTTGCTTGAGTACGTTTTTAGATTTGATATCTAAGTGGTTAGTAGGCTCGTCCATTACCAGCACATTAAAGTCGGAAAGCAACATTTTTGCCAAAGCCAAGCGGTTGCGCTCACCCCCTGATAGTACTTTTACTTTTTTATCGACATCATCACCTCGGAACAAAAACGACCCCAATATATCACGTATTTTCATACGGTTACTATCATTGGCGGCGTAGTACATAGTATCGAGCACTGTGAGTTCACCATCGAGGTAGTCGGCTTGGTTTTGGGCAAAATACCCCAGTTGCACGTTATGCCCGAGTTTGATAGTACCTTCATAAGGTATTTCATTTACAATCATCTTGGCAAGGGTAGTTTTTCCCTGCCCGTTTTGTCCTACAAAAGCTATCTTACTACCGCGTTCCACTAACAGACTCACGTGGCTAAGGACTTCTTTTTCGCCATAGCTTTTGCTTACATCATCTATTTCCAACACTACCTTACCGGGGGTTACCGATACGGGGAAACGCACATTCATCACGGCATTGTCTTCCTCATCGACCTCTATGCGTTCTATCTTGTCCAACTTTTTTATAAGCGATTGTGCCATAGAGGCTTTGGTAGCTTTAGCGCGGAATTTTTCTATCAGTTTTTCGGTCTGTTGTATTTTCTTTTCTTGGTTCTTTTGTGAGGCGAGTTGCATTTCACGAATCTCTTTTCGCAGTTCCAAGAATTTAGTATAAGGTTTGGGGTAATCATATATTTTACCTACCGAAATCTCAATAGTTCGGTTGGTAACGTTATCTAAAAACATCCGGTCGTGCGATACAATGACCACTGCCCCGCTATAGGTAGTGAGAAACTGTTCCAACCATATAATCGATTCAATATCTAAGTGGTTAGTAGGCTCGTCCAACAGTAATACATCGTTGTTTTGCAAAAGGAGTTTTGCCAACTCAATACGCATACGCCACCCACCGGAAAAGGTATCGGTTAGTTTGTCAAAATCTTCTCGTTTAAAGCCCAATCCCATTAGTACTTTTTCGGTTTCACCTTGGTATTGGTAGCCCCCTATGAGGTCGAAGCGATGGGTATAATCACTAAGTTTATCTAATAGGTTATGGTATTCGTCGCTTTCATAATCGGTACGGGTTTCTATTTGGTGGTGGATATCATCTAAGAGCTGTTCCAACTCCTTAATCTCGGTAAAAGCCTGATAAGCCTCCTGAAGGATAGTACGCCCTTTAACAAAATCAATATCCTGCTTAAGGAAACCTATACGCACCTCTTTATCGGTTGCTATGCCTCCGGTATCGGGTCTCATTTCACGCGATAGCAGTTTAAGCATAGTAGATTTTCCTGCCCCATTCTTACCAATCAGCCCCACGCGGTCGCCCGCATTAAGCATAAAAGCCACCTCCTCGAAAAGGTACTCTCCTTGAAATGAAACAGATAGGTTATGAACGTTTAGCATAGAAAACAAATTAACAATTTACAATTTACAACTTATAAATAAACGGGTGCAAAGGTACGAATAATTAGCAAAATAGCAAATTTGCTATTTTGCTAATGCCTTAACTTGCTGTGCTAATCTTTCGCCTGTTGTTTCATCTACTTCTGTAAGAAATTCTTCAATAACTCTTGCTTCTTTGCCATCTTCACTCCACAAACCGCCTTTAAAGTGCAGTTTATCGTCCTTAAACTGAGCAAAAGCTCCTATAGGTGCTGTACAACCACCTTCCAAAGCTCGGAGAAAATCGCGCTCTAACTGGGTAGCTATAAAGGTATAGGGGTCGTGCAGGGGCAATAAAGCTTGGTGTACATCATACTTATCAATGTGTACAGTTACCATAATAGCTCCTTGTGCAGGGGCAGGTAACATCCAATCCAACACAAGGTGGTTTTGCGGCAATTTACCTATTCGTTCCAATCCGGCAGCGGCAAAGATAGCTCCATTCCATTGGCTATCGGCTAATTTTTGCAGGCGTGTATTCACGTTGCCGCGTAGGTTTTCAATCTGGTGCTTAGGGTAGCGGTGTAGCCATTGGGCTTTGCGGCGCAAGCTACTGGTAGCTATGGTAGCTATTTCGTCTTCTACCGATGATGGGTTGCCTTTATAGACCAACACATCGTGAGGATTAGCGCGCTTTAGCACCGCACCTACGGCAAGTCCTTCGGGGAGAAGGGTAGGTACATCTTTCATACTGTGTACTGCTATATCAATCTCATCATTCAGCAGGGCAACATCTAAGGCTTTGGTAAAGATGCCTGTAACGCCCATTTCATAGAGGGGTTTGCTGAGTTCTATATCGCCGTGTGATTTGGTAGCTATCAGTTCGGTTGGGTAGCCTAAGGCTTCTAATTGTTGTTGTACGGTGCGAGCCTGCCACATTGCCAGCTCGCTATCACGTGTACCTATACGTATGGGATTCATATTTTTATTCTTTTTTAGGGTGCAAAGATAGTGATTAATTAAGAACTGACAATAAAAAAAGCGCAACACCATTGCAGTATTGCGCTTTTTGCTTTTAATAATTTATTTCTTCCTTAATTCCATATACGATGTACCTTTAGAATTTAATAACGTTAGTTTGTCGTCCGAAAAAGAAACTTTCATATAAAGAACCCCACCCTTAACTGGTTTGAGAGCCATCACCCCTTTTGAAAGCTCGAAAGTGCCTTTTTCTAAAGGATCCATTACACATTTTTCATATTTCCGACTGTACGAATAGAAAGTGCCTATATACTCCTTATCAGTAAAAGAATAAGACCACAGTTGATAACAGAGTCCTAGTTTATCTTCTCCATCAACAACAAATTTTTCTACATTCCAAGTCCCTGCAAGCCGACTAATAATTTCGTTATCATCATCTTTTTTGCAAGAAATCAGTAAAACTGCCATAGCTACTAAAGCTATATTTAAGATTTTTCTCATTGTACTTATTTTTTTTTTGTAAAGATATTTTTTAAGTTCTTCTGTTGTAATGCATATATCATAGCCTTTTGCTTTCAGACCATTAATAAGAATCTTATCTCCTGTCCAAATTTTATGACCTTCTTGTAAATGTAATGCCACAAAGGGAGCATCATCTTTATCTATATCAACTACTATTTTTTCAGCTTCATCTCCATACCTCTTCAAGATGTCTTTTTTACTATAGAAAGTAATATTCTTTATAATATTTTTCAAGAAGTGAAGAGCCTGCTTCTCTGTCCTATTAGTATTTTTCATCAGAGAAGGTAGGTGTTCCATAAGTTCTTCTAAAAGATAAGACGGAGCTATGAGTTGGATTTTACTTTTCTTCTCATTTAGAATAGTAGCTACCACGCCATTAGGTGCATAAAAACAACTAAAAATAATATTGCTATCTGAAATTACAATCATAACTATGAAACTTCATCTTTATATGTATCGGCATTCCAACGTTTAGCAATCCCTTTATTTACTGTTTTAGATATAGCCATAATTTCATCACGGTATTTTACAGGAATACCGTATTCATCTTCTTCAAGCACTTCTTGTTCACTAAAAGTCATCTTTTTAGGTTCTTTTATTTTAGTAACCTCGGCAAAATCAAGATTCTTAGCAAATTTTACAAAGTCTAAAGCTGCTCTACTATCATTCGTTATTGTAATTGTATATGGCATAATAATTAGTCGTTAGTTTTTAGTTATTAGAACGTTAGCCTAATCACCAAATTAACTACGCATCAATCTTAGCATATTTAGCGTTTTTCTCGATAAACTCACGGCGTGGTGGCACCTCGTCACCCATCAGCATTGAGAATACTCTATCAGCTTCACTCGCATTATCAATAGTTACTTGGCGCAAAGTACGGTGCTGAGGATCCATAGTAGTTTCCCACAGCTGGTGGTCATTCATCTCACCCAAACCTTTATAGCGTTGTATAGTTACATTGCCCATCTCTGCCGATAACGCATCGCGTTGTTTATCACTCCACGCATACTGTTCTCGCTTACTGGTTTTGCTTCTCACTAAGTAAAGCGGTGGTGTAGCAATATATACGTGTCCGCCCTCGATAAGTTCACGCATATAGCGGAAGAAGAAGGTGAGTATGAGGGTGGTAATGTGGGAACCATCGACGTCGGCATCACACATAATAACCACTTTATGGTAGCGCAGCTTACTAAGGTTAAGTGCTTTAGCATCGTCTTCGGTACCTACTGTTACCCCAAGGGCAGTGTAGATATTCCTAATCTCATCACTTTCAAAAACCTTGTGTTGCATTGCTTTTTCCACATTCAGTATCTTACCTCTCAATGGTAAGATAGCTTGAATATCCTTGTTACGCCCTTGCTTGGCAGTACCCCCTGCCGAGTCTCCTTCGACAAGGAAAAGCTCACATTTTGTAGGGTCTTCTTCGGAGCAGTCGGCTAATTTACCTGGTAGCCCTCCGCCGCTCATTACGCTTTTGCGCTGTACCATTTCACGTGCTTTGCGAGCCGCTTGGCGCGCTTGGGCTTCCAAGATTACTTTTTCAACGATAGTTTTCGCCTCGTTAGGGTGTTCTTCCAAAAAGTCTTCTAACATAGAAGCCACTGCTTGCGATACCGCTGCCGTTACCTCGCGGTTACCTAACTTGGTTTTTGTCTGTCCTTCAAACTGAGGTTCAGCTACTTTTACCGAGATAATAGCCGTAAGCCCTGCCCTAAAGTCGTCGCCCTCTATTTCAACAGGGTTTTTCTTGTCCTTGCTCATTTTTTCCAACAAGCCAGACTTATCGGCATAGTTTTTCAAGGTACGTGTAAGCCCCATACGGAAGCCCTGTAGGTGAGTACCTCCTTCGGTGGTATTGATGTTATTCACGTACGAATGGAGGTTCTCGGTATAGGTATCGTTATAAGTCATAGCGACCTCTACAGGTATGCCATTGCGCTCGCCTTCCATAGCAATGATAGTGCTGATGATAGGCATACGATTGCCGTCCAAGTACTTAATAAACTCGGTTAATCCTTTTTCTGAATAGAATTTTTCGTTTTTATAGTTACCTTTCTCGTCTTTTTCGCGCAAATCGGTAAGGGTAATGGTGATACCCTTGTTTAGATAAGCCAATTCACGTATACGAGCGGCTAAAATATCGTATTTATAGTCAATTCCTTGTTCAAAAATCACTTCATCGGGGTGAAAAGTAACCTTAGTACCGCGTTTATCGCTGTCGCCTACCTGTTTTACAGGGTACATAGGCACCCCGCGTTGGTACTCTTGTTCCCAAATTTTACCGTCGCGATATACGGTAGCGGTAAGATGGTCGGAAAGGGCATTTACACAGGATACCCCTACCCCGTGCAAACCACCTGATACTTTATAAGACCCCTTGTCGAACTTACCTCCTGCTCCAATCTTGGTCATTACCACCTGCAATGCCGATACGCCTTCTTTTTTGTGTATATCGACAGGGATACCGCGCCCGTTATCCTCAACCGTAATAGAGTTATCGGGGTTAATAGCCACGTTAATAGTGTTACAAAAGCCAGCTAAAGCCTCGTCGATAGAGTTATCAAGTACCTCATACACAAGGTGGTGCAAGCCTCGTACGCCTACATCGCCAATATACATTGAGGGGCGCATACGCACGTGCTCCATTCCCTCAAGCGATTGAATATTATCGGCTGAATAGCCTTCCGGATTTTGTTCGTTATATATTTCTTCTGCCATAATTTCTACTGAAATGAATAAATCACCTATTAAGATTGCAAAGGTACAAATATTTTTTTTAATAGCAAAAAAAAGTTTAAATAGCAATAGGTTAAGCGCACGGAATTTGCAAATTGGAAGGAAGGTGTAGCAAAAAGTTGTTTTTCTGCCTTTTGGGGTAAAAACAGAAAAATATACTATTTTTAGGTAGTTTGGCAGAAATGGGAGGGTTTGGGGGCGTACGCTTATCCTTCGCTTATAGTTCGCTTATCCTTCGCTCATCCTTCGGTCAAGGCTTAAACAGAAAATTTTTCTGTTTCGGTATAGATGAAAATCTGGTGCGTTTGGAGTTAAAACTTGCTATTTGACAATTATTTTGTACCTTTGGCACAGCTAAAAGAAGAAGAATAATGAATAAGAAATATCCGTCTAAAGATATGATACGCACTTCGGTAGCGGAGTATCTTACTTTTATAACAGCCACCGGCGAAAGCAATATACAAAGCTTATACGCCGATGAAAATGTATGGCTTTCTCAAAAAATGATGGGATTGCTTTACAATGTTGAATCTCATACTATTACCTACCACTTGCAGAAGATATTTTCAGACAACGAATTAGACGAAAATTCAGTTACTCGAATTTTTCGAGTAACTGCTGATGATGGTAAAATTACGGCTGAAATAGCTCATACTCACGCCTTAACAGAGTTTGAAAAGTACCGTATCACACAAGATAGGCTTTTTGAATCGGATTTTGATAAATTTATTAGCTAAACCCCATTAATAGTATGACCTCAGACGATTTTGCAAAGAATTTTTATATCGAAAAACTAAACTTTTTAAACTCTTGTTTTGAAGAGTTCCCCAAATACCCTAATGCTGTAAATACTGCTATAAAAAAAATGGCTCTCAGTAGCGCTCAGCAAGAACAACTAAAAGAGGTAATCAATACCCTTTTAACCGATGTGTTTTACTCTATATTATTGGGGTTAGACGGTGAAAACTGCATAGGTAACACCCAACAAACTTACAAAATATACGATGCAGAAGGCAATCTTATTTCCGAGTGTGGGGAATTAGAAGCTAGTACCTATGAGTACTTTCACGAACATAAATATTAGCTCTTGACCCTCATTATTTGGCAGGACGCAAACGCTCGGAAGAGCTAATGAGAAAATTTGCTAAGTAAGAACTAATGAGTTTTTATTTATGCGAGCCAATGGCGCACAACTCACCCAAATAAGTCAGCTGATTGAAAGCGGGAATCTTCGCCCTGTAACCGATAAAGTTTTTCCTTTTGACCAAATAGCTGAAGCCTTTGACTATATGAGCAAAGGAAGAGCCAAAGGAAAAGTAGTGGTTAGGTTTTAGTCGTAGGACGACACATAATAAAACAACTCCCCGTATAGTGAATAGCTGCACGGGGATTTTCTTATCAACTAACCTGCTGATTTACTGACTAACATTATACACATAGAAACATATAAAACCAAATATTTTAGGTAAGCCCCTGCTTTTCACAAAGGAACAGCTGCTTAAAAAATAAAATAATTTTTTGGGACAGCCTTTATACATAATTGACAATTATTTTGTACATTTGCAACCTGAAAACTTAATTTAAAATAAGAGATGGAAAACGCCCAATTATCACAAGAACAATATCAGCTATTCAAAACTGCTGAAACATACTTAAAACGCAAACGCCGCCTATACATCCACTTCGGTGTATTTGCCTTAGGTAGTGTATTCTTTTTCGTAGCTAACAAGCTGCTGAACTTTACCCCCCAATACGATTGGTACTTATGGCTGACCTTTGTTTGGTTATTCTTTTGGGGTTGGCACGCTATGGACGTTTTTGTATTCCACCCTTTCTTAGGCAAAGAATGGCAACAAAAACAACGTCAAAAACTTATTGAAGTGCAACAACAAAAAATTATCCAGATGCAAGCTGCTATCGAAAAAGAGTTTGAACTACAAAAAGAACAAGCTAAAAAACAATTAGAAGCCCCCCTAATACCTGCCCCCTAATGATAACGCTCATTGCCGCTGCCGATAATAACAACGCTATAGGGCAAGGTAGCCAGCTTTTATGGCACCTCCCCAACGATTTTAAGCACTTCAAAACCCTCACCACAGGGCATTGTATCATTATGGGGCGAAAAACCTTTGAAACTTTCGCTAAGCCACTTCCTAACCGAAAGCATATCGTTATCACACGCCAATCCAACTACCAAGTCCCCGAGGGCGTAGCCGTTGTAGGTAGCTTAGCCGAGGCAATAACCCTCGCCCTTACTACCGACCCTGAGCCATACATCATCGGTGGTGGTGAAATCTATGCCCAAGCACTCCCTTTAGCCGATAAAATAGAGCTTACACGGGTACATCACTCCTTTGCCCAAGCCAATGTTTTTTTCCCAACAATCCCCTCCTCAGAGTGGCAGATAACCTCCTCAGAGAATCATTCCCCCGATGAGAAACATCTCTATTCATTCACTTTTGAAACCTATTTAAGGAAAAATAAAAGCATAAAAAAGGCTGCCCAAACTCCTTGAGCAGCCTTTTCCTGTAATTAATCAATTATTAGTGATTGATTGACGAAAAGTATTCATACACCTTTTTCCCTCTAAATCCTACTACCTTTACCAATTCCTCTTCGGTAGCCTCTCGTATTCTCTTCACCGACTTGAAGTGCTGTAACAAAGTTTCTTTAGTTTTAGCTCCTATACCCTGCACATTGTCCAATTCCGAGACTATAGCGGCATTACTTCGTTTCTGCCTATGGAAAGTAATTCCAAAACGGTGTGCCTCATCACGTAACTGCTGTATTATCCGTAAAGTTTCGGAGCGTTTGTCTAAATACAAGGGTACACTATCTTCAGGGAAATAAATCTCCTCCAAACGTTCGGCTATACTAATGACAGCTATCTTACCCCTTAGCTCTAACTGCTCTAAAGCTTTCAATGCCGACGAAAGTTGTCCTTTGCCACCATCTATAATGATAAGCTGAGGCAAAGGCTGTTGTTCATCTAACAAACGGCGATAACGCCTAAAAACAGCCTCTTCCATCGAAGCAAAATCATTAGGCCCCTCTACCGTTTTCACATTAAAATGCCTATAGTCTTTCTTGCTTGGCTTTGCATTCTTGAACACCACACAAGCCGACACAGGATTTGTACCCTGAATGTTTGAGTTGTCAAAACACTCAATATGCACCGGAGGCACAGCAAGGTGTAAATCACGCTGCATTTGTGTTAATATCCTATTTGTATGACGTTCAGGGTCTAATATCTTCTCTTGTTTAAATCTGTCTTGCCTAAGGTGTTTTGCATTGCGTTCAGAGAGTTCTAAGAGTTGTTTTTTCTCACCCAACTTAGGAATCGTCAGCAGGAGTCCCTCGGCAAGAGTTACCTCAAAAGGAACAATAATTTCTTTAGATGCAGAGAAAAACCGCTCTCTGATATCTATAATAGCATATTCTAACAGTTCACGGTCAGTTTCTTCAAGTTTCTTCTTAATTTCAATAGTATGAGCCCTAACAATAGCCCCATAAGCCACTTGCAAAAAGTTTACATAGGCATATTCTTCATCCGATACAATAGTAAATACATCTACATTGCTAATTTTACTACTCACAATCGTCGATTTTGCTTGATACTTCTCCAATACCTCAAGTTTTTCTTTTATGACCTGAGCTTCTTCAAAGCGCAAATCGGCAGCAAGTGAAAGCATTTCTTCTTTAAAACGCTTAACTGTATCTTTAAAATTCCCTTTTAGTATTTCTATTATTTGCCGAATATTTTCATTGTAATCTTCTTCAGTTTGTAATCCTTCACAGGCACCCTTACAGTTTTTCAAGTGATATTCTAAGCATGCTTTAAACTTATGGTTTTGTATATTTTGTAACGAAAGGTCATAAGCACAAGTACGCAAAGGGAAAAGTTCTTTAAAGAGGTCTAACAGAGTATGTACTGTTTTCATACTAGTATAAGGGCCAAAGTACAATGAGCCATCTTTGACCATACGCCTTGTTAAGAATACACGAGGGAAACGCTCTTTTTTCACACATATCCACGGATAGCTTTTATCATCTTTCAGCAGTATGTTATAGCGCGGCTGATACTTCTTAATAAGGTTATTTTCTAAGAGTAAGGCATCACTTTCAGTAGCTACTACTATATGCTCTATACGCACAATTTTCTTTACCAAAACACGTGTTTTAGCATTGTCGTGTACTTTTTGAAAGTACGATGAAACTCTTTTTTTCAGATTTATTGCCTTTCCCACATAAATAAGCACCTCATCAGCATCGTAAAACTGATAGACACCAGGGTTAGTAGGTAAGGTTTGTAGTTGAAGTTCAATAGGAGTCACAGGAAGCTATTAACAATTAATAATTGTGAATAAAAAAGGCTACCATTGTGGCAGCCTTTTTATTTTTTAAAGATGAAAACAATGTTTTTTATTATTTTACCAAGTTGATTTCAACACGACGGTTGAGTTCTCTACCTTTGTTAGTTTTGTTAGACGCAATTGGTTTTTCTGGACCAAAACCTTTAGCAGAAAGACGAGCAGGGTTGATACCTTTATCTACGAGGTAAGCTTTAACAGAGTAAGCTCTTTCTTCAGAAAGTTTTTGGTTTTTAGCTTTGTTACCACTGGTATCAGTATAACCTTCTACTGAGAATTTAGCGTTTTTGTATTCGTTCAATACATTAACGATGTTGTTCAATACAGTAGCTGATTCAGGACGGATAGTAGCTTTGTTCACATCAAACAAGATAGTACGAGCAAAGTCATTCAATTTCTTTTGTACTTCTTGAGTTACTTCAGGGCAACCGTTGTTAGAAGCAGGACCAGGTACATCTACGCATTCGTCGTCTTTATCAAGTACACCATCACCATCACGATCTGGCCAAGGGCAACCATTATTTTCTTTAGGACCTTTTACATTTGAACATTTGTCATCTTTATCAGCTACACCATCACCATCGGTATCAGGACAACCGTTAAATTCTTTCAAGCCAGCTACTTCAGGGCAAGCGTCATCTTTATCGGCAATACCATCATTATCGGTATCAGGGCAACCTTTAAATTCAGCTAAACCAGCTTCATCTGGACAAGCGTCATCTTTGTCAGCAATACCATCGCCATCAGCATCAGGACAACCGTTAAGAGATGCAAGACCTGGTACATCTGGACATTGGTCGTCTTTATCAGCTACACCGTCACCATCTTTATCTTGTTTACCGAATTTGATAGTAACACCTAAAGCGTGTTGAAAGTAGTTTTCTTGTGATTCAGACTTCATTGTTGGGTGGTAAGCAGTTTGCAAGTTAATACCGATGTTGTCGGTAAACCAGAAGTTAGAACCTCCACCTACAAGGGTACGGAATTTACCAGTGTTATCAATAGCTGCATAACCGAAACCTACTTGAGCGTAAGGATCAAACCATCTTGCACCACTCCAAAGGGTATTTAAGTGGTACTGACCAGCTAAGTTAATAGCCCAGAATGATTGGTCTACTTTGTTATCAAGATCTTTATTGTATCCAAAACCTTTTTCGATTTTGTTCAATGATCCTGAAATTTCAGCAGAAAAACCTTTACCAATGTATCTACCTACTGAAAGACGTGATACTGCAGGAAGAATGTTGATATCACTTGGCCCTCCCCAGTCTTTGATAACATATCCAAAATCCATAGGAGTACGGATATCAACGGAATTTACTCCAAATCCTATTTGCCAAGGATTGTTTTCATCTTGTGCTTGTGCCCCTACTGTAAAAGCAGCAGCCAAAGCAAATAAAGTTACTTTGATTTTCTTCATACTAAAAAATGAATTTGATTACTATTTTAATTTTGGTGCAAATATAGACAATATTTTTAATACAGTTAAATTTTATTACAACTTTTTTTTTGTTAAATTTAACAACTACCTAAAATTAACCATCTTAGTAGTTGATTATCAAATATTTACTACAATTGCTCGTTTATAATTATTTTTCTTATTTAGCGCTTTTCACACGAAATTAAAGCCATTTTACTAATGCAAAATCCTGACGGTGGGGCAAAAGTTCGTTTTTAGGGAATATGCGCATTGCTAATTGCAAAGCTCCTGGATACTCAGATGCTATTTCTAACTGATAGGTAGCACGAGTACCTTCGTGATATGCCAAGGTGAACTCACTAGTTGATAACACTTTCAATTTATCATCTTTTTGTTCAGCCAATACCAACTCTACTCCTATATCCTCAGGACTTAAATCTGCTACATCTAAAGTTATTTCACCTTTATATGTTTTACCTATAGAGATGAGTTGTTCATTACGATTAGGCACTTTAAAATCGATTACTTTAATATTATCCCATTCTTGTGTAACCTTTCTCTTCCAGTCAGATAGCTCAATAGCCAACGCAAACTGGTTGTTTTTAATTTTAGTTACGCGCTCGGTCATAGGATAGTAGTATTGATTTTCGTAATCGGTAAGCATACGGGTAGTAGTGAAGTTCACCGCTACCTTAGCAATAGTATTCTTAATTAAAGCACACCAACGTGATGAGATACCATCTTTATTCTTGTCGTAGAATATAGGTGCTATTTCGTCCTCAATGATATTGTAAATCATTTCAGCATCCATTTCATCTTGGTACTGTTGATTTTCGTAGGCGCGTTCCATAGGCAATGCCCATCCTGCATCTTCTCTATAACCTTCTACCCACCAACCATCAAGTACGCTAAAGTGCATAGTACCATTCATTGCTGCTTTCTCACCACTTGTACCAGAGGCTTCTAACGGACGTGTAGGGGTATTCATCCACACATCCACCCCTTGAACCATATGGCGTGCTAACTCCATATCGTAGTTTGGTATGAACAATATTTTACCTAAAAACTGTGGTAATTTTGATATTTCCACTATATTTTTAATCAAGTCCTGACCTGCTTTATCGGCTGGGTGCGCTTTACCCGCAAAGATAAACTGTACAGGGCGTTCAGGGTTATTAATTATTCTATCCAAACGCTCAATGTTAGTGAATAGCAAGTGAGCGCGTTTATAGGTAGCAAAACGGCGTGCAAAACCTATTGTAAGAATATCTTCACGTAAGTTTTCCTTAATTTCAACTAACTGACGTGGTGAGAAGTAAGGAGTATTTTTCTCCAAACGCAATTTTTGTTCTACTCTGCGCAATAGTTTTGAGCGAAGAGCTGTTTTTATTTCCCACACACGTTGGTCAGATACTTTATAGATACCTTCAAAACTCTTAGGGTCGTAGTGATGTGTTTTGTAGTCCTTACCAAACACTTCATTTTCTACTTCTTTCCACAAACCAGCAGTCCAAGTAGGCTGGTGTACCCCATTGGTCACATAACTAATATGCAACTCTTCTGGCATATAGCCTGGCCATAAGTCTTTTAGTATATCTTTACTTACCTCACCGTGTAGCCAGCTCACCCCGTTCACTTCTTGTGACAGGTTAGCTGCCAAGTTACTCATCGAGAATTTTTCGTGAGGGTTTTCTAAGTTTATTTTTCCTAAAGCTAATATTTGTTCCCAGCTTACGTGCAATTTATCGGCATAAGTAGCTAAGTAAGCGCGTAATAAGCCTTCTTCAAAAGCATCGTGACCAGCAGGCACTGGTGTGTGTGTAGTGAACAGAGAGGAAGCACGTACTACTTCCATAGCTTCTGAGAAGGTAAGGTTATTATTTTGGATATACTCGCTAAGGCGTTCTAACCCTATAAATGCAGCGTGTCCTTCATTGCAGTGGTAAATATCACTATCAATACCCAGCTTACGCAACATTTTGATACCTCCTAAGCCTAAAAGCATTTCTTGCTTAAGTCGGTTTTCCCAGTTTCCTCCGTATAGGTGGTGAGTGATAGAGCGGTCGTCATCACGGTTGTTCTCAAAGTCAGTATCAAGCAAATACAACTCTATACGACCTACATCAACGCGCCATACACGAGCGTAGAGAGTACGCCCTGGCAGGTCGATTGATACAATAATCCACTTACCTGTTTCATCGGTAACAGGGGTAACAGGTATTTTGGAGAAGTCTTGAGCTTCGTAATCTGCCTCTTGGTTACCTGCCGAGGATAGTTTTTGAGAGAAATAACCATAGCGGTATAGCAAGCCAACCCCTGTAATTTTGGTAGCCTTATCACTGGCTTCTTTTAGGTAGTCACCAGCTAAGATACCCAAACCTCCTGAATATATTTTCAATGATGAATGCAAGCCGTATTCCATACTAAAGTATGAAACCGAAGGACTTATCATTTCAGCTTTTTTAGCCATATATTCTTGGAAATCGGCATATACCTTTGAGAGGTTTCTCATAAACACGTTATCCTGCTCTAACTCTTTATAGCGTTTTAGTGAAATGCTATCGAGTAGGGCTATAGGGTTTTTGCGTACCTCAATCCATTTTTCTTTATCAATGTATTTGAATACCTCATAAGCCTCGTCGTTCCAGCACCACCAAAGGTTTTTAGCCAGTTCTTCAAGAGGTTGTAGTGCTTCGGGGATAGCACGGTGAATAATAACACTGCGCCAGTTAGGGCTGTTCACTACTTTTGATTTTTCAAGGTAAGCTACTCCTTCGGTTTCTATAGGAGGCAGTTTTTCTACGCGGTCTTCAATATTCTCAAGGGTAAGTTCGTAACTCTTGATGTAGTACTGCACAAGGTTTTTCCACAAGGCAATATCGGCTACTTTAGCAGCTGTAGTACGCCGAGCCTCTAAGTCGGCTTCTTTGCTGTCTAACAGCACTGTAATATCTTTCACTATAGCACTTACCACATCGCCATAATTGCTATCATTGCGTTCTATAACCTTTATAGCAGTTTGTTTTTCAGGGTAATAATCGTTCACCCATTTACCAAAACCAGCCAAAGAGGTTGTAATAGTAGGCACGCGGAAAGCAAGACTTTCCAGCGGAGTATAGCCCCATGGTTCATAGTATGAAGGGAATACAGTACTATCCAAGCCCATTAGCAGGTCATAGTAACTAAGGTTAAACACCCCGTCATAACCATTAAGATAGCTTGGGCAGAATATTACTTTTACTTTATCTTCTTTGCGGTTAAAAAGTTGTTGCTCATAAATACGACTCATTATCACATCGTGGTAAGCATCAGGCAAGATGTGAGTAAGGTGTTTTTGTTCATTATCTACAGGCTGATGAGGGGTTGCCAAGTTGTGTAACAATCCTTGGTTAGGAGCATCGTGAGCGGTAGGGATAAGGATATAAGCTAATAGTTCTTTTTTGTTTTTAGGATTTCTGTTAAGAGCACCAAGCGCATCTATAAAGGCATCGATACCTTTGTTGCGGAACTCATATCTACCGCTAATAGCTACTATTTTAGTATCAGCTTTTACGGGCAAACCTACTAAGGCTTGAGCCACATTTACAAGTGTTTGTTTAGCTTCCGAGCGTTTAGCAGCAAAATCTTTTTCAGCAGGTATTATTTTGTTTTCAAATCCGTTAGGAGTGATAATATCTGTTTTTCGTTTTAAGAAGTGTAGTGCTTCTTGGGCAGTAATTTCACTTACGGTAGTAAAGCAGTCGGCTACTTTAGCCGTTTCTTTTTCAAGCAGATGTTTGTGTTGTACCCCAAAGCGGTAAGCCATTTCTTCAGGGTTATAGTTTTTCATTTCGTTGTAAAGAGGGTATCCATTCCCTGCAACTGACCGACCTACTACTGTAGCGTGCGTAGTGAAAACAGAGCCTATTTTAGGCATCTTATTTTCTATGTAAAGAAGTCCCGCACCTGTCATCCATTCGTGGAAGTGGCATATAACGTTTTCGCGTGAAGCGGTATTGAATTTAACAAAACTTTCAATTACCTTTCCTACTGCGTAACCAAAAAGAACGGATTCCACATAGTCCCACGAACTATTAAAAGAGTCGAGTTTATAGTTATCCCAATAATAGCGTAGAATATCATTTTTTGAACTAATATAATGAGAAAAATCTACAAGGATAACGATAGGGTTACCTTCTATTTTCCAATTACCTACACGTACGCGCAATCCTTCGGTAGCTGCTTTAGCACGCCAAGACTTAAAAAGGTCAGGATTTTCAACAAATTCCTTATTTTCATTGTGTTGCCAAATATCAGGACCTATCAAGATATATTTACTCCTGAATTGTTTTACGATACTGGGGGCTTTAGTAGCAATCACGGTATGAATGCCGCCTACCTTGTTACACACTTCCCAACTCGTTTCAAAAACATAGTCAGGGTTTAATTTCTTTTTAATGCTCATTGTATTAATGTTTACTACTTTTCTATTTTTTATTAAAGTCAATAACGTTGCAAAAGTACAAAGTTTTTTTTAATTAGCTACTTTTTGAAAAAAAATATTTTTTTCAAGGCTTACTATCCTAACCATTTTGAAACAATAGTAGTGATAATAAACAGTAAGATGCCACCAATAAGGGTATACAAAAAAGTATTGAACTTCTTATCTATCTTTTCTTCTATTCTTACCTCTAATTGGTTTATTCTCAAATCTATCTTAGCGCTCAAATTAGCATTTACTGCATCTATTTTGCTATCTAACTTATCAATCTTAGCATTAAGCTCGGTATTAATCCTATCAATTTTGCTATCTAATCTATCAATCTTAGCGTTAAGTTCAGCATTTACGGTATCAATCTTAGCGTTCAGATCAGTATTAATCCTATCAATTTTGTTATCTAACTTATCAATTTTAGTACTTAACTCAGCATTTACGGTATCAATCTTAGCGTTCAGATCAGTATTAATCCTATCAATCTTAGCGTTCAAATCAGTATTAATCCTATCGATTTTGTTATCTAACTTATCGATTTTAGCATTAAGTTCAGCACTTACAGTGTCAATCTTAGCATTGAGTTCAGCACTTACGGTGTCAATCTTAGCGTTAAGCTCGGCATTTACAGTGTCAATCTTAGCCGTGAGTTCAGTTCTTACTGCGTCAATCTTAGCCGTGAGTTCAGTTCTTACTGCGTCAATCTTAGCTGTGAGTTCAGTTCTTACGGCATCAATCTTAGTATTAAGCTCTGCGTTTACAGCGTCAATCTTACTATTGAGTTTGGTATTTACAGCGTCAATCTTAGTATTCAGATTAGAATCCACTAAGCCAAGCTTAGCATCTAAGTTACTGATTTTAGCGTTCACAGCATTCATTTCAGCGTAGAAATACTTTCTAAAATCAATCAACTCTATTCGCACAGCAGCAAACGAACTCATATAGGCAACGATAGCCTTCGCTACCTCATCGCCTAATGATCGTTTAATAGTCTCGTACGCTCTTATAGCTGCATTTGTTTCTTCGGCTACCGAAATCTCCTCTAAGGTAGAAATTTCAGGTGCTACAATGGTGTCGGTAACGGTCTCTGTCATAATTTGTTAGGTCTTTAAGGTTCAGATAGTAGGCGTATAGTATAACATTATTGCGGCAAAAGTACAAAACTTTTTTGAATTAGCAAAGTAGTAAATTTTAGTCCTAGGTCAAACGTACGAAAACTGTTTTACTCCTCTCCAAAACTCAATGCCTAAAAGGCATCTTTTTCTCGTTTTTGTTGCGAATAATTCAAAAATTACCAACCCCAACTCCCTTTTTTGCACAGAAACACAACTCCTTAACAATGAACTCATTACAATAAAAACCTTATCAAAAACAGCTTGGAGCCATCTCGAAGCCCGAGCGAAGGCATACCGAAGGCAGAGCGAAGGGTGAGCGAACAATAAGCGTTACTTCACTGAATATCAAGCATTTCAATCCTAACCCCTCTCTTTGCATTATTCGCAATGAAAATAGGAAAAAGATGATTTTTTGTTATTTTTGAGGTTACTTCAATGTACCATTGTAATTTTATGCGTTTGACCTCTAAAACCTCCCATTTTTTTTGGTAGTTCAAAACAAATGTTATACCTTTGCCTCCGAAAACTTAACTTAATAACAAACTTACCTAAAAACCTATTATGAACAAACATCTCCTCTGGCTTATGTGCTTTTTGTGTTTCTCAGCACAAGCACAAACGCCTAAAAACAAAGCTACTCAGTCCAATGTTATCCTCATCGTTGCCGACGATTTAGGGTATGGTGATCTTAGTTGTTATGGTGAAAAAACCATCAATACCCCTGCTGTCGATGCCTTAGCCAAGCAAGGCTTGCGCTTTACCAACGCCCACGCCACAGCAGCCACCTGCACCCCCTCTCGTTATTCTCTTTTTACAGGACTTTACAACTGGCGACGCCCCGATACAGGCATTGCCCCTGGTGATGCCGCTATGGTAATACTCCCCGAACAAACTACCATTGCCGATGTCTTTAAATCAGCAGGTTATACCACAGGAGCTATCGGAAAATGGCACTTAGGTATGGGGGGCGAACGCGGTAAGCAAGATTGGAATGGCTTTATCTCTCCAGGCCCTTCCGATATAGGTTTTGATTACTCTTGCCTAATGGCTGCTACTGCCGACCGTGTGCCTTGTGTGTGGATTGAAAACCAACGCGTCGCAAATTACGACCCTTCAGCTCCTATCGAGGTTAGCTACGGGAAACCCTTTGAGGGCGAACCTACCGGCAAAAACAACCCCGAACTGCTTACCAAACTCAAACCTGCTCTCAATCACGGGCACGACCAAGCCATCGTAAATGGTATCTCCCGCATAGGCTATATGAAAGGAGGCGGAAAAGCCCTTTGGCAAGATGAGTTTTTAGCCGATACCATCGTCGCTAAAACAGTAAAATACATTGAAAATCACAAAACCGAACCTTTCTTCCTTTACGTAGGAACTAACGACATACACGTACCGCGCTACCCTAACAAACGCTTTGCTGGCAAAAGCGGTATGGGCTTCCGTGGCGATGTAATTCTACAATTCGACTGGACAGTAGCCCAGATTGTTAAAACACTCAAAGCCAATAATTTGTTTGACAATACGCTTATCATCATCACAAGTGATAACGGCCCGGTTATCGACGATGGTTATGACGACCAAGCCGAAGCCTTACTTGGCAAACACCGCCCTTGGGGCAAATTTCATAACCACGGCGGTAAATACAGTAATTACGAAGCTGGTACCCGCGTGCCTTTCATAGTTCATTACCCCAAAAAAGTAAAAAAAGGCACTACCGATGCCCTCTTCTCTCATATCGACTTATTCGCTTCTTTAGCTAATTTTATAGGCAAAGATGTCCCCGAAAAAGCAGCTACCGACAGCCAAAACCAACTAAAAGCCTTGTTAGGAACCGATAAAAAAGGTAGGCAATACGTGGTAGGCTCTGCAGGAGCACTTACCATTACCGATGGGCGTTGGAAGTACATACAGCCTACCCCTCCCAATTACCACTCATACCAACCCCTTACCCGCACTCACTTGGCTAACTTCCCCGAAGAACAGCTTTATGATTTGCAAGAAGACCCTATGGAATTGGCAAATATAGCTAAAGACCACCCCGAGGAGCTCGCTCGCCTTAAAGCTGCCCTTCAGCGCGAAATAGAAAAAAAGAAGCAATAGAGCTCATTATAACAGAAAATTAGTTTTTAATTTGCAGGTATTGTTATTTTTACTACTTTTGCAACTGTTAATTTTAAAAAGACAAACAGAACAATGAAAAAAACAATTCTTTTATTAGTTGCTACCATAGCAATGGTAGCTTGTGGCAAAGGTGATGATAATAGCTCAAATAGCTCAAAAAAGTTTAATCCTCCAGCTTGGATTCAAGGCTCTTGGCTTGATGCAGCTAATGTAGGATACAAGTTTGAAGCCGATAACTTCTGTTGGCTATTGCCAGCTCAAGAACTTTGTTTTAATCAAGGTATGTATGTAGATCAAGTATCCGATGTTAAAGAACATGTATCTGAAAAAACTTATAGTGTTAGTTTTGTAGTGAGTAACGCTACTAAATATTCCTTTGTGTTTACTAAAATATCAAGTAATCAAATAACAAGCTCTCAATCACCTGATACAAAATTTACTAAAAAATAAATTATACCAAAAGAAGACTTAATCTCACTGTATTAAGTCTTTTTTATTGTTAATTATTAATTATTTTTACCATTATGAAATATTTACTATTGAGTGTCTTAACCCTTATAGCTACTATAAGGCTTGATGCACAACAAAAACTGCCCAATGTCATCTTTATCTTAGCCGACGATTTAGGATATGCCGATATTGAGCCTTATGGGCAACAAATCATCAAAACCCCTAACCTGAACAAGCTCGCCAATGAAGGAATGAAATTTACCCAGTTTTACACGGGTACTTCAGTATGCGCTCCCTCACGAGCATCATTCATTACAGGTCAAACTACGGGGCAAACCCACATTCGTGGCAATGAAGAAGTCCGTGAACCGGTGGATGGGCAAGCTCCTTTGCGCTCCAACGACCCTTCCGTAGCCCAACTCTTCAAAAACGCTGGCTATAACACAGGCTGCTTTGGCAAATGGGGCTTAGGAATAGTACCCTCCGAGGGGAACCCTCTTAAACAAGGATTTGATACCTTCTTTGGCTATAATTCTCAGTTCCGCGCTCACCGCCGTTACCCTGCCTTTTTATGGCAAGATAACCAAAAGGTGCCTATTCCCGAGAATGGTAATTATGAACATCAAGTAGTGTATGGTGAAGACCTCATCCAAGAAAAAATATTGGATTATATAGGTAAACAAAACGCCCAAAAACCGTTCTTTATGTGGCTTACCTATACCCTACCCCACGCCGAATTAGTAGTACCTAATGACAGTATTTATCAGCAATACCAACACCTGCCTAAAAAACCTTTTAAAGGAGTTGATTACGATAAAATAGACCTCTCCAAACCTTTCGGATGGGCGGGCTATATGTCACAACCCGATACTTATGGCACTTATGCCGCTATGGTTAGTCGCCTCGATAAGTATTTGGGCGATATACGCAAACAGCTAAAAGCAAAAGGACTTGATGATAACACTATCATTATCTTTGCCAGTGATAACGGAGCGCACCGTGAAGGTGGTGCCGACCCTGCTTTCTTTAACTCTTCAGGAGGTTTGCGCGGTATCAAACGTGATTTGTATGAAGGTGGTATTCGCACCCCCTACATAGTCTATTGGAAAGGCAAAGTAGCTGCTGGCAGTGTAAGCAACCACGTCGGAGCTTTTTGGGATATGATGCCTACTTTTGCCGAAATTACGAATCAAAAATACGCTCCTAACAAGCATCAGGTATCCTTTTTGCCTACTCTTTTAGGAAAGAAAAAACAAAAAGAACACAAACACCTGTATTGGGAGTTCCACGAAATGGGGGGCAGACAAGCCGTGCGCTATAAAAACTGGAAAGGGGTACGCCTAAATATGAATAAAGACAAAAATGCCCCTATCGAGCTTTATAACCTCACTACCGACCCTGCCGAGCAGCACAACCTTGCCGAGCAGTATCCTAAAATAGTAAAAAAAATAAAGAAAATTATGGAGGAAAGCCACTCCCGTTCTGAGCGTTTCCCTTTCTCTTGGGAAAAAGAATAACCTCCTAATAATGTAATTTAATCCTTTGCCAAAGATGTTAATTGCCTCCGCAACAAACAGCTTTGGCAAAGTTTTTGTTTAACAGAATAAAGTAAAAAAATAACAAAAATATGAAACACCTTTTATCTGTAATGGCACTATTGCTAACCGCCAACCTTTGGGGGCAAAACCCTTTTGAAAAAGAAATTCTACGCACCAAATACACTATTGATTCTCTGGTAGCGTCCGAACGTATGCTGATGTACAAAAAAGAAAAAGCCGTAAAGGCACTATTAGAAGAAAAGAAAATTACAGAAGAACAGAGCAAGCTGATGCTCAAAGAAATAAAAGCGGCGTGGAAACACAACTCCCAACTGCACAGTTATAAGGAAGGGCTCCGCTTGGCTAAACTTATCAAGCAAAAAGCTACCGGAATACAGATAGATACCCTACCTGCTACCTCTCTTGATAGCCTTATGGCAGCAAGCCAACTGAAAGAAACCTATGGCCAAAAACTAAAAGCTACCGATACCCTACAGAAGGCACACATAAAAAAAGATGACCTTTTAAGAATAAACTTGCGCGTTGCTTTAGGTATCCAACAAGCTACCAATGCCAACAGTTATTTTAAAACAGGTGTAGAAAGTGAGTTGGGTATTACATTATCTTCACGCCTGAACCCAGAAAAACGCTTATTCTTTGTGTATGGCTTAGTATGGCAAAACAATACATTCAGCCTAAAAAACAATAATTATCTTGTGCCCGAAGGAAAGGACGTAAAACTAACACCATATACCCTCCCCTTAAAAAGTACCAAACTGCGTGTTAATTACCTTACATTGCCTCTCGAACTACAAAAAAGATACAATTCAAACTTCCGTATAGGAGTAGGTGCTTATGTAGGTCTTCTTATCGATGTAAACCAAAAACTAAAATATACTGAGGCTGATGATAACTACAAACTTTTTGTACGCAACAATCTTAATGTAAATAAACTTACTTATGGGCTATCAGCCGAAATAGGTTACGGAAGCATTAGCCTATATGCCAAATACAGCCTTTCTCCTCTCTTCCAAAACAGTCCTGCCAATGTACATCCTTTTTCAATAGGCATTAAATTTTAGCAAGCTATGAAAAAAATCTTCCTGTTTTTATTACTACCGCTCACTGCGCTTTCCTCCTTAGCTCAGAACAGAATAGTGAACAGCCGTCACGAGCCGGTTGAATATGTGAATATAGGCATCGTAGGTACTAACAAAGGACTTATCAGCGATGAGAACGGAAACTTTTCATTGGAGAGTTTAGGAGCCAAACCTACCGATAGTATTTACTTTTCACATCTCAGCTATCAGCACAAAGTGTTAGCCTATCACGATATAAAAAAAGAAGTACAGCTCAGTGAGTCTGTCATACAACTGCCTACTACTACGCTAAAGGTAAAGAAACCCAAAATACGTAATGTAAAAAGTCCTGGGGCAAGTACCTTCATCACCCTTCGTGGTGAAATGAAAGACTATTTCCAGCAAAAAGGTGGTCTCCTTTCCGAATTAGGTGACTTTATTACCTTACCCTATGACACCCAACTCACCGAGTTTAGTATAGAGGTGCATAAAAGCTCTTTCTATATGGCAGTGCTACGTGTGGTAGTATACCAAACCGACAAAGAACACAAAACCTTCACCCCCCTCATCAAAGAACCTATTTACATTGATTTATTCCCTACCGATCAGCCACAAGTCTTCACTCACAAACTATCAGTAGTAGCCCCTAAAGGCGAGTTATGGGTAGGCGTTCAGTTTGTCGAGATGAGAGGTAAAGACGATGCCTCACTTTCCTTTAAGGCTACTACCAATACCTGCTGGATACGTTTCCCCAACAATACCATCAGCAAAGTTAATGCTGCCTTAGGCATTCCGTTTACTGTAAAAGGCTATGACATTATAAAATTAGAAAATTAATTATTTTTTTTCCAACCTTTTTAATCTTTCTTCGTTTATAAGGGCAAAAGAGATAAACTATTAATCATTAAAAAAGTGCAAATAGACCAACACCTTATCGAGAAAGCTAAGCGCAATGATCGCTTGGCACAGAAGCAGTTATACGACCAGTATGCACCTGCCCTGCTCTCGGTGTGCCGACTCTATATCACCGATTTGCAATTTGCCGAAGATGCGCTACTAAAAGCCTTCTTCAAGATATTTACCAATATTCACAGATATGAAGAACAAGAGCACTTCTACGCTTGGATGCGCCGCATCACTGTAAATGAGTGTATCGACTTCCTACGAAGCAAAATCCAAAAGACCTCTTTTGCCGATTGGAGTGACTCCTATGACACTATCGATGATAACGACCCCGATACCCTGCCTTTTGATGAACAGGCTATGCAAACCTTTATTGATAAGCTACCCACTGCTTGCCGTACCGTATTTAGCCTTTATGTGTTCGACGACTATTCACACAAGCAAATCAGCAGCCAGTTAGGTATCAGTGAAGGCACCTCTAAATCTCAGTTAGCTTACGCCAAAAAGCTACTCAAAGACTATATAACAACTTATAAAAAAAGAGCTTAGAAATGTGGAAAGATAACTTACAACGCCTCTTTAAGTATAGGCGAATTACCCCCTCAGCCAATGTATGGGCTCAGTTAGACGAACAATTAGCTGCCCACGAAGCTACCCAAGCTGGCAAAAGCAAACGCCGCGTGTGGTATTACGCTGCCGCTGCCTCCCTATTGTTACTGTTAGGCACTACCTACCTGCTCAAACAAGAAGAAACAACCTCCCCTACCTCTACCGTAGTAGTAACAGAACCTAAAAAAGTCCCCAATGAAGGGTTAGAAAAGGAACTGAACAAAACAATTGTAGTTACCTCAACCCCTAAACACATACAAGCAGTTCAACCTACTAAGGCAACTAAAAATGTAGATAAAGAAATAGATAGCCTTTTATCAGATATAAAACCTAATGAGTTGCTATCCAACATAATGAAAGACATCGTAACCGATATGTATGCCCAAGCCGATGCTGCCGAGGCTGCGCTGCTTAAGGACTTGGAAAAACTATCAACCAACGACCTCCTACTGATGGCAAGTACTGAAATAAGTTTGGAAAAATATGTAGAAAACCAATATAATACCGATAAAATACTATCGGAAACAGAAGTAGAAATATTTAAAGACCGAGTGCAAAACCTCTTGGACAAAATAGTGAATAAGTTCAACGAAGCCAAACTCGCCCTCAAACAATAATTAAAAAGGAATGTTATGAAAGTATTGAATTTTGTAGGAGTTCTTTTCCTCTTTGCTGTAGGAAGCCTCACCGCCCAACCCAATTATGACGCCGAAATCGCAAATTCTAAGCGCGCTATTGATTCTATCATTACCTCCGAAAAAGCGCTGCTAAAAGAAAAACTTATCTCTATTGATAAGCAAGTCGAAAAAAGAGAAATCACTGCCGAAAGAGCTAAAGAGCTCAAACAACAGGCTGCCGAAGCTGCTCGGGTCAATATTCAGCAAAAAACCAAAGAGGTAGCCTCTAAGCTTTCGGCTACTTTACGCCAAAAGGTAGATGAAAACTACAATTTACTTAAAGAACTTGATACCATTACTCCTACCGAGTACAAAATAGTAATAGAAAAAATAGATTCTATAAGTAAACCCAAACGACCTACTGAAACAGCTCAACACCCTAAAACAAAACGAAGTATAGATAAATGGGAGTATGATGACGCTAAATATTACAGAAGACGTACAGAACCCGCTGGGGTAGTAGCTCTTGGCTTTCACAACCTGCACAGCCAACTACAGTTCAGTGATAGTCGTTACCGTGCTTGGGGGTCTAAATCATTTGAATTAGGTTACCAGCTCAACACCCGTATCTTTAAAAACAATAATTTGTTGCATATAACCTACGGCATATCGTGGATGATGGATAAACTAAAAATGAGAAATGATGAGTATTTTGTAAAAGAAGGTACTATCACCAAAATAGTCCCCTACCCCAAAGAGACTATTCGTTCTAAGTTCAAAACCAATTATTTAATCTTACCTGTAAGCCTTGAGTTTGATTTAGGCTCATCGTATCAAGACAAAGAAAATACTTATTACCCTGCACAGAATAACTTTCGTTTTGGCTTTGGAGGTTACATAGGGGTACTTTTCGCTACCAAACAAAAAGTAAAATACTATGAGAAGAGTAGTGTAGTAAAAGATGTTCAATACCGCGACTTTAATGTAAACCAATGGACGTATGGGCTATCAGCACACTTAGGCTACCGTTCAGCAGTCTTTTATGCCCGTTACAGTCTTGTACCTCTTTTCACCAACAACCCTGTAAATGAACACCCTTTTTCTGTAGGTATTCGCTTTGAAATCAAAGACATTGATTAAAAAAACAAATGCGCTAACTAACTCATTTGTTAATTAGCGCATTTACTAACTGAAAACGTTCATATAACGTCTTTTCTTTCTCACTACTACCTTTACTTAGCACTTCGTTTTTAAAGCGGAGTGCTACGTTTTTATCAAACACCCCCCACTCCTTAAAAACTTTAAAGGTTTCATCAGCTAGCACCTCCGACCATTTATAACTGTAATAGCCAGCAGCATAGCCACCACTAAAAATATGTGAAAAAGAAGTTGAAATACATAAATCCTTATCGTAATATTGGTACAATTCCTTGTTCAAACTCATATTCTCCTCTATAAGTTTAATATTGCCAATCTTCGTATTATACTTAAAGCTATGCCACATCATATCCAAAAAACCAAAATTCAGCTGCCTAACAGTAAGAATATTCTCCATAAACTTTTCAGCCTCTTTTATTTTCTGCACCCATTCTATAGGTAAAAACTCTCCTGTTTGGTAATGAGTAGCAAATAGGCGCAAGGTTTCTTCTTCATAACACCAATTCTCCATCAACTGACTTGGAAGCTCCACAAAATCACGAGCTACATTAGTTCCACTTAAGCTGGGGTAAGTCACTTGTGAGAGTAAGCCGTGTAAGGCGTGTCCAAACTCGTGAAACAAGGTAGTAAGCTCATTAAAAGTAAGTAATGAAGGTTCTGCAGCTGTAGGTCTTGTAAAGTTACACACTATCGATATGTGAGGACGTGAATCATTACCTAATAAATCAACATATTGCTCCTTAAAAGTCGTCATCCAAGCCCCATTGCGTTTCCCTATACGCGGAAAAAAATCAGTATATAACAACCCTATATATGCACCTCCAGCATCACTAACCTTGTATGCCTTCACTTCTGGATGATAAACTTCTACCTCTTCTGTAAGGCTAAATTGCAATCCATACAGCTTGTTAGCTACTGCAAACATCCCCTCTACAGCCTTATCTAATAACAAGTAAGGTTTTAACAAGTTATCATCTATCTTAAAACGCTCTTGCTTCAGCTTTTCTGCGTAATAAGCAAAGTCCCATTGCTGAAATTTACCATCGTATTGGTCAAGCTTGTGCTTTGCATCATAAGTTTCAGCAAATTCTCTTAACTCACTTAACTCTTCTTTAGCCTTAGTGATTGTATTATCCAATAATTTCGTCAAAAACTGCTGAACATTCTGAGGGGTCTCAGCCATACGCTCTTCTAGTACAAAAGCAGCATAGTTTTCATATCCTAACAAACGTGCACGCTCACGCCTTAACGAAACAATTTCTAGCACTGTAGAATGATTGTTATACAGATTGTTATGTGCACACCTACTATTATAAGCCACAAACAACTTACGCCTTAACTCTCTGTTGTCGGCGTACTTCATTACTGCCGTATAAAGTGGAAAATCTAAAGTAAATACCCAGCCCTCCAAGTTTCGCTTCTTAGCTTCCTCGTTAGCCATTGCAAGCGCATACTCTGGCAGTCCATTTATCTTGCTAAAGTCCGATATATGCACTATAAACAGTTGATTTTCTGCCAGTACATTTTCCGAAAATTTCAGCTTTAGTAATGCCAACTTTCTATCAATTTCACGCAATTGTGTTTTCCTATCACGTAACAAGGCACCATTCCGCACAAAACTTCTATAAGTTTTTTCTACTAAGGTCAATTGTTCAGCCGTCAATCCCAACTGTTCACGCCTTTTGTATATTGATTTAATCCGCTTGAAAAGCAACCCATTCAGCCTAATATCATTAGCATAATCAGCAAGTAAGGGCGAAACCTCCTGTGCCTGCTGCTGTAAATCATCTGTTGTATCAGCACTGTTCAAGTTAAATAGCACCGAAGCATACCTATCAATACGCAAACTACTATAAGCTAATGGTATAATAGTATTCTCAAAAGTTGCTGTTTTATAGTTATTAGCCACCTCCTCTATTTCCTTTAAGCTATCAGTTATCAATTCCTCAATAACCGACTTAAAGTTCATATTTCTTACTTGAGAAAACGGAACCGAGCTATATGGAGTGTCAAATATCGAAATATTATTAGAATAGATTCTTTCCCGTTTCATTTCTTATTTATTGTCTTGCATAGCAAAAACCGATTGTAATAGCGGTGTAGTACGTGCAGCTATATTAGTGCGTATTTCTTGTTCTTTATCACCTACTTTTACGAACAAACCATTAATAGCCTGTGTAGTAACATATTTTGTAAGATTTGCTTCAACAGGTTTTACTAGTGGTATTTGGTTGTATTTATTTATAATATTTTCCCAAATCTTATCAGCTCCCACTGTACTAAGTGATTCTTGAATTTTAGGAGCAAAAGCCTCTTCCAATGCACTCGATGTTGTGTTTTTTAGGTAAGTTGTAGCTGCCGTATTATTACCTTTTAAAATATTCATAGCATCGGTAAAAGTCATATTTCTGATAGCAGACAAGAAAATAGGTTTTGCTTGAGTTACTGCATTTTCAGCAGCCTTATTTATCACTTTTAGTCCTTCATCGGCAAGTGAACCTAATCCAATAGTACGCAAAGTCTTATCTACCTTTTGCAGTTCTTCAGGCAAAAGAATGCGCACCGCTTCGTCTTTAAAATACCCTTCATTTTGGCTCAACATATCCACACCAGCACTTACGCCTAACTCCAAAGCTTGCTTAAGCCCAGCCGCAATATTTATACCACCACCACTTTGTGAAGCATTTGCCAATACCTGTTGCAATTCATTACAACTATTCAAAGTAAACGAGCCTACCATCAATAGGCTTAACAACATAAGTTTTCTCATTGTATAATATAATTTTTAAGTTTATTTTTTATTTCTCGCTTGATAATACAGAGCAAAAATTGTAGCAGACAATATAGGGAGTGTCACTACAATTCCTATGCCAAAAACAAAAAGTCCGCTTAAACTAACAATAAAGGCTAAGCTGAGTGCCAGCATTACAGTAAAGATAGATGGAACTATACATTTGTAGCTTTCGCCCATAGCTTTTAATACAGACTTATCTTCAAAAATGATAATAGGGATAGTGAATGAAAATACCAATGAAATCACTACTAAGGTAGCCATACTTAAAGCAGGAAATCCCAAACCTCCTAATACTACAGCTATTATTGTCTTAAAAGCCATTAAATAAAACAGATAGCTAATAATACTACCTGTATAAGCAGAATGGTAATAAGTAAATACATTACCAAAAGTAGCAGTCTCACCCTTAGTTACAGCATTATAATTGTGGTACAATCCTGCTCCAAAAGGCGTAATAATACCATCTAACAAAAGCATAAAAAGCCACGATTTAACACCAAAAGCAGGATTACTCAGCAAAGCTTCTATTTTCTTAGAATCTTGGGAAAGCAAGGCAATCTCTTCTATAGGCATCTCAAAAATAACAGGAGCTAACCACCAGTAAAGCACTGAAATAACTACAAAAATAACAGCACTTGCCATAAGGTGCTGCAAAATAGTAGCCAAGTATAACCTGAGCCCAATCTGTAAAGTGTTTAGTAAATTCATAGTATGTTTAAAATGACTGAGTAAGTACAAAATTTCGCCTAATAAGCTCTTCATTCATACCCTTGCTAAAATGCTCTTTATGATATTTCAGCAGATAAATATATTTAATATATCGTCGTGCCTTGCTGTACAACAAAGCCGTTATTCCTACCTCACCTGCTATGTACAGTCCCACTCGCTCTGTGTCAATATCAAGTTGTTCAATTGAAAAAAGTATGTAATACAAAAAATCCTCAATAGTTTCGTAAGTAAATCTATTAAAGTAATGCAGTCTTTTCCCTCTAAATACCACAAAGTAAAAAGAGCCTATCTCTGCGTAAACATACATCATTTCAAAAGCGTGAGTAGCGTAGTGTTTTAAAAACATCTTAAGCATAGCCGTTGCAAAATGCTGATAGTCAAACCTACCGTAATAGTGCTCCAAAGCATTATTCACTCCTATATTAGGTAAGTAAGCATTAACTATTTCAATCGAATGAATTTTGTCTACCTCAACATCTCTTGCTGCTACATCTGTTACATCAACACTGTACTTCAAGTAAGCAAGCAAATCATCTCTATTTCCACACAAAGGCTGCGGAATAAGAGCAAATAAAGAAGTGTTATGCAATACTTTTATATTGTCAAAATCTTGCCGCAAATCATTCTCATTAGCAATTATTGCATACAAATCCCGTTCTACCTCCTCCTGTCGTTTATAAACAAAATCTATAGGAAAATTATATACCGACTCAACACATCGCTCCACAGGATTAAATACACAAAAAGAAAGTCCATCCAAGTTAATTTGAATGGACAATTCTTTAAAATACGTATTTAAATCGTTATTCTTTTGCAATTTTTGCGTCATACGAAGTTGGCCAGTTACCATTCACAGTAAGTTCTTCAAGTGAACCTACTTTTATTTTGTCACCCCTTACGTCCTCAACCGAAGTTTTTACTAATTCTTTCTCAACTAAATCTTTGTCAAGATCTTTTAACACATCTATTTTATTTACATACACCTCAAAAACAGATGAGTTAACGTTGTTTTTCTCAAGCATCGCGGTTTTCATAGTGAATTGTGTTTCTGGCAAATTACCAAATTTAGGAACGAAACGCAAATTCTTGTAGCGAGGGTCATCTTTGAACAATGAGTCTTTTACTTTCACGTGTCCCAAGGTATCAATACGAACCCCTTGACGCATTACTTCAATATTGAAAGTCTTGTCAAACTCTGTCCAGCTGGTATCACGTTGTGAAGTGATAGTGAACTGAGCGGTCTCTACAAAACTCGTAAGCTGATCAAAATTATCAGCATACTTACCATTGATCTTGAGGTAAGCATCCTGTACATTACGAATGTCTTTCAGCTTTTTAATTACCTCTGTAAAACGCTCGGTCTTAATCCTGTTGAACTCAATAGGCCCTGTAACCGACCTGTAAATTAGGTAGCAAAACACTAAACCTAATACCCAAAATGCAATTGTTACAATTCTTTTCATTGTTTTTAATACTATAATTAATTATAAATCTTTTTGACTGGTATTGCGCAAAACTACAATCTTTTTTTGAAACAAAAAAATTATTTTAAGTTTTTTTTATATCTTTGCCCCTATATTGCTGATTTACAATGGACAAAAAAAACTTCTATCAATCTATATTACAAGCTTTTACACACATCCCAACGCCCTCTCAAGAAGTTGCGTTACAAATGATTGCCAATTACATTTTCTCTGAAAATGCCTCCGAAAAACTTTTCCTCCTGAAAGGATTTGCAGGTACAGGTAAAACTTCAATCACTAACTCCATTATCAAAACGCTCCCGCTCATTGGGCACCAAGCGGTACTACTCGCTCCTACCGGACGTGCGGCTAAAGTAATGACCTACTTCACTCAAAAGCCAGCCTATACCATTCACAAGTATATTTACTACCACAAAAATAGTGCCGGAGAGCTCTCTTTTTCACTCCGAAATAACAAAGCTTACAAAACCCTTTTCATTGTTGATGAAGCCTCAATGATTTCTCATAATGACACTGCCTTTGGATCCACCTCCCTACTCTCCGATCTCATACGTTTCGTCTATATGGGCAAAGATTGCAAGCTCTTGCTCATAGGTGATAGTGCCCAGCTACCTCCTGTACACACTACCGAAAGCCCTGCTCTGAATATAGGCCATTTAGAATATCAATACCAGAAAGAAGTCCTCAGCACCGAACTCACCGAAGTAGTACGACAAAAACGCCGGTCAGGCATATTGCGCAATGCTACTCGCCTTCGGAAGGTTATTACCAACCCATATAGTTTTACTGATTTCCAGTTCAATCTCAAAACCCCCGACCTTATTCGTCTTACCGAAGGAGATGCTATACAAGAAGCTATTACCGAAGCCTATGACAATTACGGAAGTGAAGAAACCATCGTAATTGTGCGTTCTAACAAAAATGCGGTAGCTTGGAACCTACAAATACGCCGAATTATCCTTGATGCTGAAGATGAAATTGAAGCTGGCGACCTCCTGATGGTCGTGAAAAACAATTATTACTGGTGCAAGGATAATCCCCAAGTAAGTTTTATCGCTAATGGTGATATTATTGAAGTGCTTAGCATTCACCACATCAAAGAGTACTATGGGTTTCGCTTTGCCGAAATTACCGCCCAACTTATCGATTATCCTAATGTTCCTCCTTTTGATACGGTCATACTGCTCAATACTCTCACCTCCGAAGCTCCAGCTCTTACTAATGAGCAAAGCAAAGCCTTGTACGATGAAGTCCAAGAAGAATATGTCAATGAACCTTTTGCCTACCAGCGGTACCAAAAAATAAAAGAAGACCCGTATTACAATGCCTTACAAGTGAAGTTCTCGTATGCTATTACCTGTCATAAAAGTCAAGGCGGGCAATGGGATGTTGTGTTCATCGAAAAACCATACCTACCAAAAGATTACGTAGTTGATGAAAGTTATTATCGATGGCTTTACACCGCCCTCACCCGCGCTAAAAAAAGAGCCTACCTCGTAGGTTTCCCTGAGGAAGACTTTGCGTAAACTCCTTCTTTATTTCATATATCACCCCCACTTGGCTTTATAAAAAAACGCTTACAACTCTTTACGAAGTCTTGCCACCGGAATATCTAATTGTTCACGATATTTAGCAATAGTTCTACGAGCTATAGGATAGCCCTTTTCTTTTAGTAGTTGGGCAAGCTCATCATCAGGCAGTGGCTTACTCTTATCTTCCTTAGTAATAATATGTTGTAATATCTGCTTAATTTCTCGGGTCGATACATCTTCACCTTGGTCATTTTTCATAGCTTCCGAGAAGAAGTCCTTGATAAGTTTTGTACCGTAAGGAGTAGTAACATACTTGCTACTCGCCACCCTTGATACGGTCGAAATATCCATACCCACCTTATCAGCTATATCTTTTAGTATAAGCGGCTTTATTTTTAATTCATCACCTGTAAGAAAATACTCGCGCTGATGCTCCATAATAGCCTCCATAGTAATAAGCAAAGTCTGCTGTCTTTGGCGGATAGCATCAATAAACCACTTAGCCGAATCTAACTTCTGCTTGATAAAGAAAACAGCTTCTTTTTGTGAGCTGCTCTTCTCTTTACTCTTTTTGTAAGTATCAAGCATAGTAGTATATTCTTTTGATACGTGCAACTCCGGCGCATTACGCCCATTAAGTGAAAGTTCTAAATCATTATCTACTACTTTTACAGTAAAATCAGGAATAATCTGTTCAATATGCACATTATTACCCGCATAGCTACTACCGGGTTTAGGATTCAAGCGTTCCACCTCTTGCACAGCCTCTTTCAGTTCCTCTTCACTCACCAAAAAGCGTTGTTGTAACTTACTGTAATGTTTTTTAGTGAAAGCCTCAAAGGCTTCAGTAAGCATATCAATAGCCAACAGTATTGCTGGAGTTTGTTTTTTACGGCGTAGTTGCACTAATAAACATTCTTGCAAGCTAAAAGCCCCTACTCCAGCAGGATCTAACTGAAAGATAATTTGCTGACGTATCTGCTCCACGTGTTCCTCATCGGTATAGATATTTTGGGTAAAAGCAAGATCATCAGTAAGGTCTTGTAAGGTTCGTCGTATATAGCCCATATCGTCTATACTACCCACCAAGAACTCAGCTATCAAATAATCCTCATCTGTTAAGGTAAAAGTATTCAGCTGATTGATAAGAGATTGATGAAAAGAAATCTCAGCGCTAAAGGGCACTTCTCTATCTTCCTCGTCATCACTATAGTTATTGCTATGCAAGCGATATTCTGGTATTTCGTCATCGCTAAGATACTCATCTATATTGATATCGTTCATATCAATAATCTCGCTATCATTGTACTCATCACCCGAGTTATCAAACTCATCACGAAACTCATCATACACATCTTCTTCGCGTCCCGACTCTAAAGCAGGGTTTTCCTCCATCTCCTGTTTAACGCGTTGTTCAAACGCCAAGGTAGGGAGTTGTACAAGTTTCATCAGCTGTATTTGCTGAGGCGAGAGTTTTTGCGAGAGTTTAAGTTGTAAATTTTGTTTTAGCATCTTTATAAATTAGGGCGCAAAGGTACAAAAAAGATATAAATATTAATTACTGTTTAAAGTTAAAATAACTTTTAGAGTGCGCAATACTATCTTAATATCAAGAAATAGAGAGTATCGTTTTATATAATACAAATCGTACTCCAATTTTCTTATACTATCTTCTGGAGTTGCTTTTGGAATATGTATTTGCGCCCATCCTGTCGCTCCTGGTTTAACCATATGGCGCAGTTTAAAGAAAGGCACCTGCTCTGAATATTTTTCCACATATTCAGGTATTTCAGGACGAGGTCCTATAATACTCATATCCCCTATCAAAACATTATATAGTTGTGGCAACTCATCTATTTTTGTGAAACGAAGTATCTTCCCTATAGGAGTAATCCGAGAGTCATTAGCTTGTGTAAATCCTCCATTGTTTATTACCATTGTCCTTATTTTATAAATTTTAAAAGGAACACCTTCTTTTCCTACACGTGATTGAGCAAAGAAAGCCCCGCCCCTTGAAGTAAGAACAGTAAGAATAACGCCTATTAATACTAAAGGAAGAACAAAAGGTAATGAAATTAATATTAAACTTAGGTCAAAAGCTCTCTTTACCCAGCGATGCCTAATACGTTGCTTAATAGAAAAAATATCATCTCCTATATATTTTTTCGATTCTAATCTTACAATAGGAATACGTTTATTAATTATTTCATAAAACTCTTCAGCTTCATAAATAATAACGCCTTTTGTTCTCAAGTCAATAATCTCTCTAATAATATTATCAGGAAATTCTTTAACTTTTGATGTTTCTATTACAATAACACCAATTTTTAATTTATTAACAACGTTAGTAATATCCCTTTTGTCTTTTAAAATATCATACTTTATTATTCTGTATGATTTTGATATATCAGACTCTTCTAACAGTTTTGTAAGAATTGCCCCTACATTAACAAACAAACAAGGTAGTCCATTCTTATTTTTTTTCATAAGTATATCTATTATGAAGTATAATTATCAGCAAAAGTATTAAAAAAACTTTAATCAGCAAAATATATTTCATTTTTTATATTTAACGCCAATACCCTATTCCAACCATATAGTCTTATTCTTCGGGTACTTCACCGAGTATTCTACGTTCAGCTCTCGTTTTTCTGCAGGACTAAGACCAAAATCCCACTTTATCTCCCCTGTCTCTTTATCGTATTTACCTCCCGAAATATTCAAAGCACTTACTTCTATTTCTTTTTGGGTCGATATAGGCAACTGGTCTACTACTGTCAAACTAATAGGTTGTTGTTTGTTGTTGCGGATAATAGTTTTAAACAAACGTGTATCTTCTTTCTTACTGCCTATAAACTGGCGTGAAGCTAATTGTTTTACTTTTTCACGACTTACCGATACTTTCTTGTCTTGTCCTAACGATATTTTAAGCGTATCCGACACCTGAGTAGGTTGCAAGGTTGTCTTGCCCACATAAGTATCCTCAAAAAAGATATTAGCCTCACCTTCCAAAAGGTTGTATTGCTGCCAGTTCGTTACATAACCTATCAGGTAAGCATTTTGCTCTATTTTAGGCACTATGTAGTATTTATAGTCAGCAGGAACTCTAAATTGCTGCATATCTACCGAATACACTTGGTTATCCGATTTTATGGTGTAAGGCGTTTCAATTTCAAAATGCACATTAGTTTGATTCTGAGAGGCAGTCATCTGTATCAAGTCAGCAGCCTGATAGTCATCATTTTTCTGGCTAACACTCGCTAACCCTCTTACCCGAGCCTCTTTCACACTGCCAGTGCCAGCTTTCTTAGCTTGTGAACCATAACCTACCACTACTACCTCCTCTAACACCTGAGGCTCTTCCTTTAATCTCACCGTCATTACTTTTTGTCCTAAAACATCAGTCGTTTTGTAGCCTATGTATGAAATTTGTAACAATTTATTCTCGGCACTGGAAGCACTAAGAGTAAATTTACCATCAAAATCAGCCGTAGCACCTATGGTAGTACCTTTTACAATTACGGTAGCCCCTGCTAAAGGATACCCATCTTCACTAAGTACCACCCCTTGCACCATACCCGTAGTCTTTTTTAAACTCCTATTCTTCTGCATTATGTTAGGGTCTACACTGCCATAGGTAAGAAAATAAGTTTGCAGAGTAGGAGCTTCACCCGATATATTAGGGTCTGCCGATGAAAGCGTGAGTTTCACGTTGTTCCACTCTTCTTTAGTATCTTGTTGTACATTAGCTTTATAAATAAGGTTGATAGGTTGTGTAATATCAGTAGCGCGCAAGTCGTATGAAGGTGTCCAGCGCGCGTTATCCACTATATATTGCACTTCTATAGGGTAACTCTTAGCTGTTTCAGCACTCACCTTCACCAATATCTCACCTTTCTCGGTGTTATTTTTGCCTAAAAGAGTTTGTTTTTGGTTCTGGAGTTTGTTATAGCGGTCTGTAAGCTGCTTCTTTTTCTCAGTACGCGTATTTTGCTCAAACTTTAGCTCTGTAAGCCGTTTGTTGTAATAGTCAGCCACTTGTTGCAGATTCGTGAGCTGCACAGGAGCATTTTTACCGCTAAGGTCTTTATTCTTTTGTAGCAAGTCAATATTATCTCTTACCTAAGTAAGTTATCTCATCATCAAGCTGCTTTTCCACAGCTTTTATTTCTTTTTCAATAGCTTCTACTTCGGGCGTAGCTTTGCTTTTATCCAAAAAGTTAAGTTTATGACTTACCGAAAGAATAGTCACTCCTGGCACTGCTTTCACCGTCACGCTTTCAGGGGCAATAAAAGGAGAGAGGTCAATAAATTTAAGCTCACTAACCCCCTTAGGTAGTGCGATATTCTTTTTACGAGTCACTTGCGCCCCATCAGTGAAAACAGTTACCGCATCCACAGTAGTCTTAACCTCTTTAGGTGCTTCTTGCGCACTCATTAATACGCTGAATGCCAATCCAGCTAAAAGTAATATTTTATTCATTTATTTGTTGCTTTTCAAATTGTTAATCAGTTACTTTGTGTTTTACCACACCAGCAATGTTCTTCACGTCCCATTGCACAGTTCTTACAAAAGGTTTTTGCCTAAACTTACAATCAATAGCACATAACTCACACGAAAAAGGCTTACAGTAGTCCAAGTGAAAATTAAACTCTATTGTCCTATCCACTTTTTCAGCCAGTAAGTGTATTACCTTCTCCATTTCGGTATGAGCCTCTTTAAGCGGATAGTAGTAAGGCAAAGTAATATGAGCGTCAATATGTAAGTGAGCGCCAAACTGCTGAATGCGCATATTGTGAATATCTATCCATTCCTTTTTCCTATTAGCCTGTAAGATACTCACTAATTCAGCAAACAGTGCTTCATCTCGTTCGTCCATTATCCCGCTAAGGGCTTTGCGCACTATCCTACTACCAATCACTATAATATAGCTACCAAAACCAATAGCTATCAGCGGGTCAAGCCATAGCCAACCTGTAAAGTGCACCAATACCAAACTCAGCACTATGGCTGTCGTCGCAAAAGTATCCGATTGCAGGTGCTTCCCAGCACTCATTAGCACTAATGAGTTCTCTTTTTTGCCTTTCTGGTATGAAATATACCCCATAGCGTAGTTCACTATAGCCGTCGAACCAAAAAGAGCAATACCCCAGTCTAACTTATCAAGTTCTATCCCCTTTATAAGTGATGAAATAGCTTCAATAAGTATCAATACCCCTGCCAAAGCTATTAACATTCCTTCAATACCCGAGGTTACAAACTCCACCTTGCCGTGTCCGTAAGGGTGGTCGGTATCACGTGGTTTGTTACACAGATGTAACGAATAGAGCCCCATAAAGGCTGCTATAATATTTACTATGCTCTCCATAGTATCCGAAAAAATAGCATTTGAATTAGTAATTCGCCACGCTATCAACTTTACTATGAAGAGCAATATTCCTACAAAGGTAACAAGTTTCTGAAACTGAAAAGTCTTCATTAATTAACACTTACCTCTGCCACTTCCAATAAAAAGTTATGCATATCAGTATTGCGCATAAAAGGTTTCAGTTTTTCGCTACCAGGTCCATACATAGCCAGTTCAGTATAGTCCGATGAGTGATCCATACTTATCCACCCCACCGATGTATGTTCTTTTTGTATTTCGGCAAAAAGTCGGTAAGGCAAGTGTTTGTAGTTGTACAAACCATCCTCTTTCCTTTCTGTTTTAGCGTAATAAGCCAATAACTCTTTTGCCTGATCCTCGTTAATATTCATTCCACCGCAGTACTGAGCCACGTGTTCGCGTACTTTGGCTATTGAATCATTAGGGTTAATCTGTTGCAAAATCCAATCGTTGCTATGAGTAAAGTTTTGCAATCTGTCAAAGTTATCGTTACAGTTTTTGCCGTAAATAAGTCCTGGGTTAGCGTTACCGTGGTCTGAAGTAATCACCACAAGCGTATTACCATCAGCTTTAGCAAAGTCTATAGCCACCTTCACAGCCTCGTCAAATGCCACTTGGTCATATAGCAAAGCCCCTATATCGTTACCGTGAGCTGCCCAGTCCACTTTTCCTCCTTCCACTTGTATTACAAACCCCTTAGGGTGACCTTTTACCTGCTCAATAGCTTTAGCAGTCATCTCGGCAAGAGTTGGTGATTTAGCCTTTTCTTCACTGCTTTGTTCCCTGTCTATAGAGTATGGCAAAGCCTCTTCTGCAAACAGTCCGTAAAGAGGTTTGTTAGTAGGAGCTTTCTCCATCTCAGCTCTGGTGCGTGCTACAGTACAACCTTTTTTCTTTAACACCTCAAAAAGGTCTTTCTTATCTTTTCTGTGTGCAGGGTCAAAGTATTTACTACCTCCCCCAAGCATCACATCAAAGCCCAATTCAGTGTAGTTCAAAGCTATCTCGTCCATAGCATTACGACTTTTGCTCCAAGTACAGAAACCGGCAGGAGTAGCGTGGTTCACCATCACAGTAGTCACACAACCCACTTTTTTACCCGCCTTCTTGAACTTTTGTAGGATAGGCATATTCTCTTTCCCACTGGGGCTAATATTCAAGCTACCGTTATTCACCCGAACTCCACCGCCCCACGATGAGCTCGCCGCCGACGAGTCCGTTACTACCGAACTTGCCGATGCCATATCCATCACAGCCCTTTGCGCAAGGTTATTCTCATACAGACCCATCCAAGCCGAAGGTCTGCCAAATTTGCGTTTCAGATATAAGTCCGACATTACCAAGGTACCAAAACTCATACCGTCACTCACCATAAAAATAATGTTTTTAGTACGTTTATTTTTATTAGCTTCTCCAAGGGTTTGCGCTTGCAAATCAAACTGAGGCAGTACCAAACCACCCAAAGCTGCCAACGCCCCACGTTTAAAAAATGATCTTCTTTCCATAAGGGTATTTTATAATATGTTAAACTTCGCTTTTAATTCCGAAGGAAATTTAGCACGTTGCAAAAGTTCCTCTGCAAGAGCTAATTTCTTTGGAAAAAGAACTTTCCCTTTAAATTTATCAAGGTTTTTATCTATCTTAACCATCAGTATATTGAACCATCTTTTTGATTTTTCCTTTTCTACCAACACTCTCAAACATATTCATACGTACTTTTGGTAACGTTTAATTATTTAAAAGCGCATTCCAGCCTCTCGCAATAATCGGAATCGACTGCCCATCGCGTGTCACAAGGTTTGCCCCTTCATTCTTGTCCGTAATATACCCTATCACAGTAAAGTTAGGGTTCCCTTTTATCTTGTCGTAATCCTCTTGTTTAATAGTAAACAGCAATTCGTAGTCCTCACCCCCACTTAGGGCTATGGTAGTACTGTCCAAATTGAACTCCTCACACGTACTAATCACCTCAGGGTCAAGAGGTATCTTCTCCTCGTACAAGTTACATCCCACCCCCGATTGCCTACAAATATGCAGTATTTCCGATGATAATCCATCACTCACATCCATCATAGCCGTCGGTTTTACCCCTAATTCTTTCAGTAAGGGCGGAATATCCTTTCTCGCTTCGGGTTTCAGTTGTCGTTCCAATAGGTACGAATACATCTCAATATCAGGCTGCGAGTTCGGATTTACCTGAAAAACAGCCTTCTCTCTCTCCAATATCTGCAACCCCATATACGCCCCGCCTATATCACCCGTAAGTACCACAAGGTCAAAAGGTTTAGCCCCACTGCGGTACACCAAATCCTCTTCATTAGCCTCTCCTATAGCCGTTACCGATATGATAAGCCCTCGGGTCGATGAAGTCGTATCACCTCCCACCAAGTCCACTTGGTAACGTTCACAAGCCAAGCGTATGCCAGCGTATAATTCGTCTAAGGCTTCTACCGGAAATCTGTTCGATACCGCTACCGATACCGTAACCTGTGTCGCTTTTGCGTTCATCGCATAAATATCCGATACGTTCACCACTACCGATTTGTATCCCAAGTGTTTCAGCGGCACATAACTCAAGTCAAAATGAACCCCTTCTATCAGCAAGTCGGTCGATACAACCGTTTTCTTATCCTTAAAGTCCATCACAGCCGCATCATCACCTACCCCCACTATAGTCGAAGCATTTTTAATCTCAAAACCCTCCGTCAGTCTTTCTATCAATCCAAATTCACCCAAGTCACTCAGCTGGGTACGTTGTATATTTTTATCCTCTATCATTTAGCAAAATAGTTTAAAGCAATCACCACTCCAAGGTGCATACCCTCGTGAGTATTGTTGAAATTGATAGCATCTTCAATACATCCAAGCGCATACCCATAGCTGGTTGTATAAGGAGTAAAATTAGCAAAAACCCCGCGCTCGTAATCCGCTTGCAGTTGCTTAGCACTGCTTATGAGCAAAGCCCTAAGTTCTTGAATTTCATCAGCGGTAGGAATATGCCCATCAGGGTAAGTACCCTTCTTGTAAGTCTCTATAAATAACTCATCTACAGCAGGTTTCACCCCCGATAGCCTATAGCATAATATCTGCTGTTGCGCTACACAATGCGCTATATTCCACCACATATTGTTGTGAAACCCTTCCGGAATCTGTGCCAACGCTTCTGCCGATGCGTTTTCTAAGTAAGTAAGTAAGTTATTTCTCGTTGCCACTTGTAAGGCAAATACTTGTTCTGTCAAAGCCATATTCTTTTTATTTCAAAATCACGTGGCAAAGTTCCTAATTTTTTTTCACCTATGCAAATACTTGTCCAACAAAAAAACACAACACCCCTATAAAACCGATTCCTATTAAGTCAAACACACAAAATCGCAAGACACCTTACTCCCATCTTAAAAATAACAAAAACGCATCTTTTTCTCATTTTTATAGCAAATAATGCAAAAACCATCTACTTTAATTCCCTTTTTTGGCAGAAATTACAAACCCTTAAAAATCAACCCTTTAACCTACCAACAGTACCCAAAACAGCTTGGAGCCATCTCGAAGGGTGAGCGAAGGCAGAGCGAAGGTAGTCGGTGAGCTGGCGCAACCGAGTATGTCGCGAAGGATAAGCGAAGGATAAGCGTTACATAACTGAATATCAAGCCTTTCATCTCTATACCCCCGCTTTACATTATTCGCAACAAAATCCCCCAAACACCGCATTTTCTGCATTTTCCTCATTTTCCTCATTTCCCCCTCTCCCCCTAATTTGCTAATTTCCTAATTTCCTCATTTGCTAATTTCCTAATTTCCTCATTTGCTAATTTCCTAATTTCCTAATTGTTTTGTATCTTTGCGCCCTAATTTAAAAAAAGAAAACGTATGTATCAAGTAATCAAACAATTACACTCACTAAGTGCCTACCTCGTGTTGGCAGTACTCATCGCTGCAGTTATGAATGCCCTTATAGGCTATTTTAAGAAGAAAGAATATTTTGAAGTCAAAGACCTTCGCCTAAGCCTCTTTGCCCTCATTTTTTCACACATACAACTCCTATTAGGACTTATAGTGTATTTCGTAAGCCCACGCTTTCAAATGTGGAGTGAAGGAGCCAAAGTAGTAATGAAAAATGCCGAATTGCGCCAACTCTTGCTGGAACACCCCCTGATGAACATCATCGCTCTTACCCTCATCACCATAGGGTGGTCAAAACTAAAAAAACAAACACAAGTACGAGCAATGTTTGCGAAGATAGCCCTTTTTTACGGCTTAGCACTCATCTGCCTCTTTTCAATGATTCCTTACCGGTTATGGTGGTTTGCATAAGGGTAGAAAAAGAAAAAAGTCCGATATTGCTATCGGACTTTTCCATTAACCAACCAAAACTTTAAATTATGAAAACTATTATTTGAAGTTTTACAATGAGCTACCACCCTCATTGCGCCGGCAAAGGTACGACCTTTTCACGAACTACCAAAACAATTCCTAACTTTAACAAAATTTTAACGCTAAAGCCCCACCCCCTAAAACCTAACACTTATGATAAAAAAACTCTGTCAATTACTCTGGAAATGCTGGTTCTACATCTTAGTAACCACCCTGATAATCATATTATTACCCCTATTACTTATCCTTACCTATAAGGCAAAGTGGTATCGTCCTCTTTATTGGGTAATACGCAATCTTTGGGCAACCCCTATTCTCTACGGAATGGGCTTTTTACCGCGCATAAAAAAAGCATATCATTTTGATAAAAACCAAAATTATATGCTTGTTGCCAATCATTACAGTATGATGGATATAATGTTAATGTTCTATTGCAGTCCCAATCCGTTTGTGATAGTAGGTAAAAAAGAACTCTCACGCCTACCCCTTTTTGGTTATTTCTACAAGCGCATAGCCATTATGGTCGATAGGAGCAGCCCCAAAAGTCGTCGTGAGGTGTATGTACAAGCCCTCAAGCGCGTACAAGCAAACCTAAGCATCTGCATCTTCCCCGAAGGCGGAGTCCCCGATGATGAATCCATCATTCTCGATTCCTTTAAGGACGGAGCTTTCCGCATTGCCCTTCAGTGTCAAATTCCGATTGTACCTATCATCTTGCACGACACCAAAAACCGATTCCCCTTCCGTTTCTTTGCCGGTTCTCCGGGTGTTATGCGTGTAACCATCTTACCTCCCGTTTCTACCGAAGGCAAAACCCTCATCGATAAAGACCCCCTAAAGGAAGAAGTCCGCACAATTATCCTACAAAAACTTCTATCTTCCTAATCTCTAAGCAGATTTTATAGTTTCAGATAACTTTTTAAGGCTTCTATATAACTTTCAAAAGCAAGAAGCCCTTTATGAGTAAGCTGAAGTTCTGTATTAGGATAATTATCCTTAATTGATTTCTTAACAGTAATATATCCAGCAGCTTCTAATTTTTGTATCTGCACCGATATATTTCCTGATGTTGCCTTAGTAACCTCCTTAACACGAACAAAATCTACCTTTTCTTCCGATACTAACATCGATATTATCGCCAACCGAAGTTGTGAATGCAAAATAGGGTCAAGTTCACTGAACATAAGTTTTAAAATATTTATATTTTACCGAAGTATTAATACAAAAAAATCCTGCAATATTTTAAACTTCCTTACAAGACTATTTTCATTTTTGCCTGAAGCAAGGTGATAGCCGTTAAACCAACAGCTATCACTAGTAACATTCTTACAGGCTTCATTGTTAATTACTATTTTATTTCTTTCAATTGGCGTTTATGTTGCATATACAGCTGCACACCAGGTATTAAAAATAACAAGCACGCCAACCCCGATGATAGCAAAGGCAAATATACCCCATATTGATAAAATAAAACACTATACGTAATAATCACCCCCATAACCGAAGTAATTATCCATAACCGCATCTTTAGCTGCAAAGCCACAGCCAAAGCTACAAATGAAAAAGGAATATAGCACATCAGTATAACTATTTCAAACCTATTCCACAAAGTCAAAGGAATGAAAAAGCTCAACATAGCCACTGTTCCTGCTATAAACCACGCCCAGTCTAACCAGTCTGTAGCATAGGCTGCTCTGCGTTGTTTATTTCTCTTTTTCGCTTGCATTACAAAGTTGTACACAAAGCCCAAAGGCATCAGTATTGCCCATACTATCCCCGAATGTTTTGGGTAATATGAAGTGATGAGCATCGCAAATTGTACAATACCGGCAAGGGCAATCAAAGTTCCCCAAAAAAGCAAAAAGAAACCGTTCTCTTCATACTTTTGCTTTCTCTGCCCAATAATCTCTTGAATAATTTTCAAGCTTTCAGAAGGATGTAATTCCATAATACCAAATATTTAAGTGTTAAATTCGGGGCAAAGATAATCAAGTTTATTTTATAAACCAAATATTTTAACACTAACTTTCTATAAACAAAAAACTTTGTCAAAAATATCAATAGCTCATTGCGCTATAATCTCTGACAAAGTTTTAAACTTTCTATTTTAGGTAAAATTAGCGTGGAACTAATCTCGCTACATATTTCCCAATCACATCAAATTCTAAATTCACTACACTCCCTTCTTTTAAGTTATGCAGATTGGTATGTACCACCGTATAAGGAATCACCGCAACGCTAAAACAATCTTTTCTGGCATCTACTACCGTTAGGCTCACCCCATTCACTGTAACCGAGCCTTTTTCAATCAGTACATTACCTAATGAAGGGTCGTAAGTAAAGGTAAAGCGTGTGCTGCCATTTTCTTCTTTAACAGCCACACAAGTACCTGTTTGGTCAATATGTCCTTGTACTATATGCCCATCTAACCGAGCTCCTAATAACATACCGCGTTCCAAATTCACCTCATCACCCACTTGTAAGGCACCTAAGTGTGTTTTCCGAAGCGTTTCGGCTATGGCTGTTACTTGGTACACATCACCCTCAATAGCCACAACCGTAAGGCATACCCCGTTATGAGCCACGCTTTGGTCTATTTTCAGTTCATCGGCAAAGGTACATTTCACATATAGTTGCAAGTTTCCCCCTTCGCGTTCCACTTGCACTACACGCCCTATTTCTTCTATAATTCCTGTAAACATACTATTATTTTGTAAATTATTGCAGTACTTTTTTGTACTTTTTCTTAACCGACTTAGAGTTTTTTAAGCAATCAATAAGTTCGTTAAATAAAGAAACTTTCATTTCTCCCCATATATGGTAATCAACAGTTTCATTAGGGTAAAGTTCTGTTAATACATCTGTAGCATAATCATCTAACTGATGTCCGTATAGGTAAGTTTGCACACTAAAACACTTTCCGTCTTCAGTAATTTCAGTAGAAGGTGAAAGTACAAAACAATTAAAATTACTGCTTTCACTTTCTATACACCCTTGTTCAACAACCAATTTTTCAGGAATGTAATCCTTACTGGTAGGCAAAGAAGCAAGGATACTTTTGCCTTCAATATTTTTGAGTACTACAAAATACTTATTCTTAGCTCTATTGCCATTCTTAAAGTAGAACGGAGTAAAATATATTATAGTTCTTTCGGTAAACATCTCTAAAACTGTTCAATATAATCTTCATAAATAGCTTTCTTACGAGGGTCATCAGCCACTAAATCAGCTAAGTTAAGATAAAGATTGGTACTATTAATAGTCTCCTTTTCTAAAAGAGCCAACACATTGTGCTTTTTAGCCGTTTTGTTCCACAATGAATCTTCATTATGTGTATAAAACACTAATTCTTTAGCCGTTTTATATCCAAAATCTTCAATAACCCTATCCATTAAGGCTATATCATTATCCGAAAATTCATCATCATTAAAAGACTTCTTTGCCGAAATATGCCCATTCTTATCACTCTTTATAAAAGGAGCTAACAAGGTCATTTCCGACGACAAATCAATGAATATAGGTTCGGCTACAGGACCAAATTTCCAGACTTTATAATCCAAATTAAAGAAAGGAATCCCCGATTGCTTAATTGAAAGTTCATCTAAAATATACAGCAATTTCAAAAACTTTGTCTTTGATAACTGTGCTATCCGCTCACTCAAATAAATAGCGGCATTTCCTACCTTATCAAGCTGCTCTTTACTATACTCTGTATAAGTCCCGTTTTTCATCTTTTGCCTTTTAATCTAATTCTGCTGTCAATTCTGAAAATACCACACTTGCTCTTTTCCCCTCGTACAGCACCTTGTACACGGCATCAAGTATAGGCGTTCTGCTGGGGCGTTCTTGGTTTTTGTTAATCAAATAAGCACTTTTAGTAGCGTAATACCCCTCCGCTACCATATTCATTTCGGCCATAGTACTCTTTACCGTATATCCTTTGCCTATCATCGTACCAAACATACGGTTCCTACTGAACAGTGAGTAAGCCGTTACTAACAAATCGCCTAAATAAGCCGAGTGGTTAATATTTCGTTTTATCTTGTAAATACGCTTAATATACCTGCGCATCTCTCTGATAGCATTGCTCATCAGCACACTCTGGAAGTTATCACCATAGCCTAATCCGTGGGCAATACCCGCTGCTAAGGCATAGATATTCTTGAGCATCGCCGCATATTCTATACCCACCACATCGTCCGATATTTTAGTCTTCACATAATGCCGTTTCATCGCATCTGCCATAAACTGAGCTTTTGTTTCATCGGTACAAGCAATAGTAAGGTACGATAAGCGTTCTAAAGCCACCTCTTCGGCGTGACAAGGTCCTGCTATTACCCCTATCCTGCTGTACGACACCTTGTGAACTTTGTTAAAGTATTCACCTACTATCAAGCCGCTTTGGGGTTCTATTCCTTTAATAGCCGAAAAGATATTCTTTTCAACCAGCGGAATAGTAAGCTTAGCCAATTCCTTGCTCAAAAAAGCCGAAGGAATAGAAAAAACTATATAATCACTAAAAGCCACAGCCTCATTAATATCACTTGTAAGGTGCAGTTTATTAATATTTAAATGCACATCACTCAAGTAATTAGGATTGTGTTTCGTTGTCCTAATATGTTCAATAGCTTGCTCATTGCGCATATACCAACACACTTGGTCAATATTTGCTGTAAGTATCTTGATAAGAGCCGTTGCCCAACTCCCCCCACCAATCACCGAGATTTTAGTAGGGGTATTCGTTTTTGTATCTGTTTCTGTATCAGTTTTCATTTCAGTTCTTGTTTCCATTTCTCTTAGTTTTTCAGTCATTAATACTTTGAGTTAGTCTTTAGTCATTAGTCTTTAGTCGTTAGTAAGAGTTAGTCATTAATAAGCAAAGGACACCTCGTTTCACAAGCCGAATTTGCTAATTTGCTAATTTGCTAATTTGCTAATTTCCTAATTCCCCAGCAATATCATCGCAAATACGGCGTAGTTAATCATATCCTGATAGTTAGCCCCTATACCCTCACTCACTAAGGTTTTACCTTCATTATCTTCAATCTGTTTCACGCGCAACAGTTTCTGCAAAATAATATCAGTAAGTGAGCTCACCCTCATTTCGCGCCAAACCTCACCATAATCGTGATTTTTAGCCTCCATTAAGGTACGCGCCTCCAGCACTTTCGCATCGTACAGACTCAAAGCTTCTTCCAAACTCAAGTCGGGCACGGTAGTCACCCCCTTATCTATCTGAATAAGAGCCATTATTGCATAGTTAATAATCCCTATGAACTCAGCCCTCTCGTCCTCGTCAATAAAGTGCACCGCGTTTTCTTGTAGCCCGCGTATCCGTTGTGCTTTGATGTAAATCTGGTCGGTAAGTGAAGGCAATCGGAGGATGCGCCACGCACTACCATAGTCCCTCATCTTATTGGCAAACAACGTTCTACACTGCTCAATTACAGCGTTATATTGTTTAATAGTATTCGTTTCTTCCATCAAAAAAAGATTTTAACCACATAATATAGTGCAAAAGTAATAAATAATTATCAATTAACAAAGCAGAATTAGCAAATTTAGCTTAATATACCACCTGATACCTAACATATCCGAAAAAGAAAAATTTTCTGTTTAAGCCTTGAGCGAAGGATAAGCGAAGGATAAGCGAACTATGAGCGAAGGATTAGCAGTCTATAACAGACCCCTTTACTTCTGATAAACCACCTAAAAATAGTATATTTTTCTGTTTTTTTACCTAATAGCAGAAAATACACATTTCTGCAATTCTCCCAAAATTACCGATTCTCAAATTTGCTAATTGTGCTTTGTTAATTAATAATTGTTTTGTATCTTTGCACCGTTTTAAATCATCAATTTTTAATTATTAACTATATGAAAGTAAATGTCCCTAATGAAACAAACCGCCTACGAGCCGTTATCTTAGGCACTGCTACCCATAATGGGCCTACTCCAAAACTGGAAGAAGCTTACGACCCCAAATCAGCCGAACACATCAAAGCAGGTACCTACCCCCTCGAAGCCGATATGGTTGCCGAAATGAACGCCTTTAACGAAGTGTTCAAAAAATACAACGTTACCGTATACCGACCCGAAATCATCGAAAACTGTAACCAAATCTTCACTCGCGACATCGGTTTTGTTATAGACGACCTCTTTATCAAAGCCAACATCTTACCCGATCGCGAAAACGAGTACCAAGCCATCGAGTACATCGTACGCCAAATAAACCCCGATAAGGTAGTTATCCCTCCTGCCGAAGTACATATCGAAGGCGGCGATGTAATGCCTTGGAACGACCACATTTTTATCGGAACTTACAAAGGCGATGATTACAAAAACCAAATTACCGCCCGAACCAATATGGAAGGCGTTCAGTTCATCAAGGAACTTTTCCCCCATAAAAAAGTAAAAGAATTTGATTTAGTAAAATCAAAAACCGAAGCGCGTGATAACGCCCTGCACTTAGATTGCTGCTTTCAGCCCGTAGGAAAAGACAAAGCTATCATCTATAAAGACGGATTCCGCTCCGAAGCTGATTACCAGCATTTAGTCAATATTTTTGGAAAAGAAAACCTATTCCACATCAGTCGTGACGAGATGTACGATATGAACAGCAACGTCTTCTCCATAGCCCCCGATGTAGTAGTATCCGAAAAAAACTTTACCCGCCTCAATAACTGGCTGCGCGCACAAGGCATCACTGTTGAAGAAATACCATATAGTGAAATAGCCAAACAAGAGGGACTTTTGCGTTGTTCTACCCTCCCCCTTATCCGAGACTAACACCCCACCCAATGTTCATTTGCTAATTCTCTAATTTACTAATTATTTAGACCCTTTATATATTTTAAAAAAAGTTCTCCGTATCTTATGTTATTTACGGAGAACTTCTTACTTTTGCACTCTCAATAGCACACTCATCACTATAGAATTGTCAAAAGCTATGGAACAACCTACTATACAGAACAACAAAAATTTCTATTGTGTAGGGCTCAGCTACCAAAAAGCCGATGCCACTATGCGCGGAATGTTCAGTATTACCAGCGAAAATAAAGACATTTTACTTAGTGAAGCCCATCGAAAAGGCTTTACTGAGGTATTACTCATATCCACCTGTAACCGCACCGAGCTATACGGTTACGCCCAAAACCCCTTTCAGCTCATACAGCTCCTCTGTGACCACTCCAATGGTTTGGTAGACGATTTTCAAAAAGTAGGTTATGTAGTAAAAAATAAAGAAGCCGTGCACCACCTCTTCAAGGTAGGCACCGGCTTAGATAGTCAGATATTAGGTGATTTTGAAATAATAGGGCAGATAAAGCAAGCCTTCACCCTCTCACGTGATAAACAGCTTGCCAACGCCTTCCTCGAACGACTGATGAACAGCGTAATTAACGCCAGCAAGCGCATTAAGAACGAAACTATACTTTCTTCAGGAGCAGCCTCTGTATCCTTCACAGCCGTGCAGTACATTATGCAGAATGTGCCTAATATATCCAACAAAAACATACTCCTCTTTGGGATAGGAAAAATAGGGCGCAACACTTGTGAAAACCTTATCAAGCACACTCAGAACAGCCACATAACCCTCATTAACCGCACCCGTACTAAAGCTGAACAAGTAGCAGGCAAATTCAACCTCATAGTCAAAGATTTTGAAGCCCTACCTACCGAAATAGCCCAAGCCGATGTGCTCATAGTAGCCACCGGCGCCCCTACCCCCACCATAACTAAGGAGTTACTACCCACTAACAAACCGCTACTAATATTAGATCTTTCTATTCCTAAAAACGTAGCCGAAGAAGTAAAAAGCCTTCCTAATGTAACCCTTATCCATATGGACGAGCTTTCTAAGCGGAAAGACGAAGCCCTTGAGCGCCGCAAAGAAGCCATACCACAAGCCTTACAAATTATTGAAGAAGTAAAAGAAGAGTTCATACAATGGGTTAATAACCGCAAGTTTGCCCCCACCATTAAGGCATTGAAAGCAAAACTTGAGACCCTCAAACAAGCAGAGCTCGATTTTCATCGGAAAAAGCACCCCGATTTTAATGAACACCACGCCGATGCTTTAAGCAATAGGATTATTCAAAAAATAACCACCCAGTTTGTGAATTACTTAAAAGACACTGAGTCATTAGAAGAAGGTATTAGTTGGGTGCAAGAAGTATTCCAGTTAGAAGTAGAAGCATAAAAACATATTCAACAACAAAAAAAGGCTGCCCAAAATGATTAGGCAGCCTTTTTTGTATAAACTAAAAAACTTTTAAAACACTGATTCAGTTTCTTCTTCTTCAATCAATTTAAGGACATTTAGATATTTAGAAGTTTTTAGGTATTTAGCATCGTTATAGTAAGCAAATATCATTGTTTTATCCTTGATAGCATCAATTATTTGTTTGTATATATTTTCGGGCAATACAGGGCAACCTAAACTTCTTCCCAATCTGCCATTGCGTGCCATATAGTTTTCATTAGCATAATCGGCGGTGTGTATTACTACCGAACGTTTGGCTAGATTACTGTTATAACCTTTCTCATCGCCGTGTAGGGCAAGGCTATAACCATTACCACCATTGTAAGTACTACCTGTAATATAAAAGCCTATACTACTTTTGTTAGACTCTGCCACATCGGAGAAAGAAGTAGCTAAGCGGTCACCACTCTTCTTACCGTGAGCTACATAGGTATTATACACTATTTTCATCTTCTCTAAATCAATAGTATAAAAACGCTTGCTATTACAATCTTTAGTAAAATCAATAATTGAGAAAAGCTCCTTACCATTTAGGCGTTGTTGCTTTTTTAATGATTGGTAGCCTATATAAGCATAGCGGAAAGCTTCAAAACTAAGGTTGTACTGTGCTGCATTCAGTTCATTGTACAATTCCTTAATGTTCAGCTCGGCTTTTTTAAGAGCTAACTGCTTTTCTTTACTAAGGTGGTTTTGGGCATTGCTAAAGTACAAGAATGTACTTAAAATAAAAATGAGAACTAAAAAGATAAATCTTTTATTCATAGATAGCGTTGTTTTTAGGATATTGTGTTAAGAAATCATTGCTGGGTGCAAAGGTAGTGTATTTTTGTTATACCATTACACAAAAGGACAAAATTTAACGATAAATTAACAGGTGTCGGTTTGTATTCTTAATTACTTATGTGTTTGTCTTTTTTCTTTAAAGTTAGCTATTTTGGTTTCTATAAAGCGCATTAGTTTGTGCGACAGCGGAAAGTGAAACATTTCCTTATCGGTATTGACTCGGTGGGTAAGGTACACCCCTAAAGGCAATAGGATAAAGGCTGGTATCCAAGGGGCTAAGGTAGGGTTAATAGTATTATTCTCGGCTATATTTTTCATAAACATACCAATAAAATAATACGTTAAAAACAAGACCATAGCCACTACCAAAGGCAATCCTATTCCGCCTTTACGGATAAAAGCGCCTAAAGGAGCTGCTACAAAGAACAGCACAAAGCAGGCTACCGTTAAGGCAAACTTATCACTAAAATTAAGTATGTGCAGGTTCATCAGTTTGTAGCGATATTCCACATCTTCTTGTCTGTACTGTGCATTATCCATCTGTGATTGGTTATGATTGATAGCATTTTCAAACAAGGACATTCTTGCCTGCTCATCGACTAAGTTAAGGAGCTGGTTCACCGAAGTAATTTGTGTAGGAGTAGCTGTTGTTTTTACAGTATCAGGTAAAGAAGGAGGGGGTGCATAGAACAAGCCTGTACGGCGTGCCATACTATTCCCATAATCATTGATGCTTTGTTGGAAGTCGGTGTGAAGGGAATCAATAGCGTAATGCAGTTGGTTCACATTCATCATACGGTAGGTAGTAGCATCGGTTTTTTCATTAAAATCGACCTTGTTAAGATGAGAAAGGTCTATATTGATAAGGTATTTTTTAAAATGCACTTTGGCAAAAGGCACTCTTTGTTGTGAAGCATAGGTATTGGTTTTTATATCTTCATAATAAGTACCATCTTCTAAAATAAGTTGTAAGAAGTTACTATTAGCTTTTGAGCTTTTCAGTTCACCGCGTTCGGCATTGATAACAGTGCGGTTTACCCCATCGGGTGATTTTTTGTGTATGAGTACTTTTTCTAAAAACTGGTCGTTATCACCACGTTTTTTATGCACTTTGATACTAAAATCTTCGCCTATGTTGGAGAATATACCTTCACTAATAGCCATTGCTGGTTTTACTTTGGCTATATTAGTCCTTAGGGCATATACCTCACGATAGGCTACTGGTATTACATTATTAGCCAAAAAGAAAGTACCTAAACTGAGTAACGCCATTAATATTATAAGCGGACGCATAATGCGCATCAGTGAGATGCCTGAGGCTTTCATAGCGGCAAACTCATAATTCTCGGCAAAGGAACCAAAGGTCATAATAGAACCTATCACTACCGCCAAAGGCATAATGATAGGTATAAGCTGTGGAATAAAATATATTAAAAACTTACCGATAATCCACAATTCAAGACCACGCCCTGCCAGCTCATCGATGTATGTAAAAATGGTGTGAAATACAAAGATGAGGGTGAGTATGGAAAGTGCTCCTAAGAAGTTCTTAAGAAATTGAGTAAGGACGTATCGGTCTAATATTCTCATTTACAATTTTCAGGTATCGGAGGGTTACAATTCACTGATGGTATAACCATCTTTCTTATATTTTTCTCTGTCGAACTTAAATACATTATCGGACAGGGGTTGGTTTGTTTTAAAGGTGTTCACGGTAATAGTAGTTTTAGTACCATTCTTACCTATTTCGATAAGGTTGTAAATGTGTTTTGTTTGTACATCGATACCTAAAAGGATTTGTTTTACTTCGCTATTGGCTTTTTGAGGTTTTAGCTCTATGTATTGTATTTTACGACCACGCACATTTTGCTGTATATCCCATTTGTACTTATAGCCTTTTTTGTAGAAAGTAAGCATTTTTGAAGGGGTAATAGTGGTTTCATCAGTAGCGTTTTTTTCAATAGTTACCTCTTCGTTTTCGGGTACTATGGTATAGGTTTTATTACCGTCGTACATTTTGGTAGCGCCTAAATAGTTCAGTACGTACTTATCTTTAGCAATGGTAACATTGCCTTTGGTTTCTTGGTTAATATTTTCGACCATATTGTCCAGATTGTACTTAAAATCGATATAGATATTATTGTAAGAGGACATTTTGGTATTCACTTCGTCTAAAAGTTGTTTGGCTTTATCAGTCTGAGCGTGAGCCGTTATAAGTCCGCCAACGAGGAGTGTTATGAGTAAAAATATTCTTTTCATTTCTGTCTTTTTAATGATTTAGTGTTTTTTTTAATGCTTAGTGTTTTTATTACTTCACTGCAATTATCATTCCAAACTTAATTTGTTCATTCGCTAATTTTCACATCGGCAAAGCTAAAACCATTGAGCAAATCGGCGGTTTTCATTCGTTTTTTGGCTGGCAATTGCAATTCTAACAACTGTACATACCCATCGGTTACGGCTATGCGCAGCTGTTTTTTATCGGTTATAATAGTGCCAACTGGGTGCTGGTGCTGGGCGGGTTCAAAAAGGGCATCGTACACTTTGGTAGGCAGTATTTGGTCATTATGTACAAATTCTGTCCACGCGGTGGGGTACGGACTCATACCGCGCACTAAACGTTCGATAGTGAGCCCTTTGGCGTTCCAATTTATCTTACAAGTTTCTTTGTATATTTTAGGAGCTTCGGCAAAGGTAATTTCTTTGTTTTGGGGTTGTGTAGGGCAGTTACCCGAAGCAATTTTACTTACTGTTTCACACACTAACTGAGCCCCTTGCAGCATCAGCTTATCGTGTAGGGTACCTGCTGTTTCGTGTTCGGCAATAGGTGTAATAGCTTGCTGTATGATAGCCCCTGTATCAATCTTCTCATCGATAAAGAAGGTAGTTACCCCTGTTTGGGTTTCGCCGTTAATGATAGCCCAGTTAATAGGGGCAGCCCCGCGATAGTTAGGCAATAAGGAGGCGTGAAGGTTAAAAGTACCATATTTGGGTAAACGCCATACCACTTCGGGCAACATACGGAAGGCTACCACGACCTGCAAGTCGGGTTGTAGGGCTTTGAGTTGGGTAAGAAAAGTTTCGTCTTTGAGTTTTAGAGGTTGTAATACAGGAATCCCCTTGCTTACAGCATAGGTTTTCACGGGCGAAGCGTTTAGTTTTTGTCCGCGTCCCGACGGCTTATCGGCTACGGTTACTACGCCCACCACGTTATAGTTATTTTCCACCAATGCTTGGAGGGAAGCCAAAGCAAAATCGGGCGTTCCCATAAATACAATTCTCATTTTTTTCTCGCTATTACTTTTTACAAGGCGCAAAGGTAAGAACTTTTAACTAATTAGCCAAGTGTTAGTTTGTTATTTTATTAATTTTAAAGATAGTTATCTTTTCATATCCAGAGGCGATGAGGGTTTGCTCATCAACGAAAAGGCAGCTGTAGTAATTAGCATCGTCACTAATACGTTGCCACTGTTCACCGGCGTTATTGGAAAAGTAAATGCCATTGGGCGATATGGCTACCAGCGCATAGCCTTTGCTATTGGGCAGGTACTTTACACAGCTGGCATAGCCTATGGCGTTTTTTTGGGGAATGAGTTCCCACGTTTTACCACCATCGGCAGTGAGGGCTGCTGTACCTTGTACTTGTGAGGGCTGTTGGTAATCGCCCCCTACTACTATACCTTGTTTGTCATTGTAGAAAGCTACTGAAAAGGCTCCTTGTGTGGGGCTACCTTGTGCCAAAGGCAGGGTGGCGAGTTCTTGCCATTTATAGCCTTTGTTTTCGGAGCAGAACACGCGGCTTTTGGCACCGCCGGTTACCACCCATATTTTATTTTGGCAATAGGTTAATGCCGAGTTACTGGCGGCAAATACCGCTTCGCCTTCGGCTAACTTAGGGGCTTGTGACCAAGTTAGTTTTTGCCAGTCGGTTCCGCCGTTATGGGTAGTGAGTACCGACATACGCCCTTCTATGGGGTCGCCAATGGCTAAGCCTTCCTTGTCATTGATAAAGCTTATAGCATCGTAAAAAACAGAAGGGTGGGCTTCACGATACACTTCGGTCATACCGCTCTGTTCGGCTTTGTACAGCAGGGCAGGATTACCTATGGAGAGCATAAAAACGTGCTGGGTAGTAGCTGCAACCGAGCGAAAATCGGATATAACGCCTAAGTTCTTCATATTGGAAGACGCTATGGTGTAGTTCTGGGTATTGATAAACCCAAAAGTAGCATCGGAGCCCGCAAAGGCTACATTGTTGTCGGACAGTAGTGTTATGGCTCGGACACTTACTTTGGGCAACGCAAAGGTTTTGAGCTCGGTTAGCTTAACAGTGGTGTTTTCATAAGGGTTTTTCTCACTACAAGCTACTAAACTGAGTACTGCTAAAATTAGTATTATGCGTTTCATCATTCTTCCTATTAAAAAGTTTAACTTCTAACTACTAATGATTGGTCTAAATACACCAAGTACTTAGCCTTTACCTGCCAACCTATAGCACTGAGCTGTTGTTGGTAATACTGTAACTGGTGGCGGTACTTATCATTAGGCTGCCCTGTTTTGTAATCGATGATGTATATTTCACGGGTGTGGGGCTTATACGCCAATCGGTCGGGGCGGAAATAGTTACCTTTATCATCGATAAACTCACGTTCGGTAAAATACTCGTATTCGTGCGTAAAGAAAGGGGCAAGGGTGGGGTTGGTTAGTATTTTTTGCATTTGGATTTGGAGCAGTTGCTGTTGTTCGGGGGTGATGAGTCCGTCCTGTAAGGCATCGGTTAATACGCTATCAAGGTTGGTAGCGTAGGTTATTTTGGCAAACAGTTCGTGTATGAGGTTTCCTCGTTCTAAGGCTTCTTGTTTATGGGTATCCCAAAGCAAAGAGGCTCCGGTAGCTATTTTGTAATGAGGTATTTGCCACCCTTTTTGGAAAGGTATGGGGGGGGTAGGAGCTTGGGCTGGTGCCTGCTTTTGAGGGAATTGGGGGGTGCCAAAGGTGTATTCCACAACATTGTCATTCCAGTAGTCTTTTTCTTCCAAAAACTCCTTAAAGAGCGTGCCATAGGTTCGTTTTTTGGAGGGCAAAGAGGTAATTACATAGAGGAATGATTCGGGGCGAGTCATTGCTACGTACAGCACGTTTATTTGGTCTAAGAGGTTTTGCTCGCGCTGCTGTATTACTATCTGTTGAGTTTCGGGGCTGTAGTTTTCCAAGCTTTTATTAACATTTATCAGCAGGTATTCAAAGCCGTTATACTGGTTTTTATCCACTTGTAGCCATATTTTTTGGGTATGGCTATCGATTAGGGCATTATCGGCAAAGGCGTATATAATTACAGGAGCCGAAAGCCCTTTGCTTTTGTGTATGGTCATTACGGTTATAGCTTCTAATCCTTCGGGAGAGCTGATGCTTATCTTTTCTTGTTGGTCGTTCCAAAAGTCTAAGAAATCGGCTAAGCTACCTTTTCGGGCGTTCTTAAAATCGAATACTATATCCATAAAATGGGTGAGGTAGGCATCGGAATCACGAGCTAAATCAAAACAGCTTACGGCTAAAGCTATCCCTTCATAGAGTGAATATTGGTTAAACTGCTCGATAGAGAACTGATGTTCGGCAAAGAAGGTGTTCACGGGCTGCGATACGTATTGGCTCAAAAACAAATGAGCTTCTTTTATTCCTTTAAGGCGAATATAATCAAAGAGCAATTGTACTTTTAGCTCTTCACTTTCGGGGTTATAGAGCAACCGCAGCAGGGTGATTAGGAACTGCACTGAGGCTACATTTTTCAGCAGTAAAGAATCGGGAGAAATTACCTTTTTGCCTTTGCCGGACAGGTAAGAGGCAACGGCAGCTCCTTCCTTATTAGTTCGCACTAATATTGTTATATCTTTATCGGAAGCACCTAAGCTGTTGGCGTGTTGTATTTTTTCCAAGATAGTTTCACAATACATTTTTTCACGGGGGGTGAGGGCAAGGGCGAGGTTGGTAGCTTCGTCCTCACTTACCGTTTCTTCTTCGGGGGCTTGTAGGAAGGTAATACTTAAATAGCCTTCGGGCAGGTTTTTCTTTTCTTTGCTTGGGGGGTAGTTTTGAATGGCGTTATTGTAGAGTTCCTTATAGGACTCACTTTCAAACTGCCGAGCGATGGAATTAAAGAAGTGGTTGTTAAAGGTGATAATGGCTTGTAAACTTCGGTAGTTATCATCTAAGCTAAGCGTTTCTCCTTTGATAAAGAAGGGGTTTCCGTTATCTGAATACAGCCCCATAAACTGTTCGGCTTTACCTCCGCGCCATCGGTAAATGGATTGTTTGGCATCGCCTACTAACAGGACTGAACCTTGTTGTTTATTTATCTCACTTTGCACAGCATTGAGGATAAGGGGTTTTAAGTTTTCCCATTGCAGTACAGAGGTATCTTGAAACTCATCGATAAAATAATGGCGATACCTTTCGCCTATCCGCTCATAAATAAAGGGAACGGGCTGGTGGGAGAGTTCTGATGAGATAACTCCGTTAAACTCCCATATAGGAAGTATATTTTCTTCTTCCTTTATGAGTTCTATTTCTTTTTGTATGCGGTTAAGCAGGGTTAAAGGGACTACGTACCTAAGCGCATTTCGCGCAAAGGCAAGCTGCCCAAAGGCTTCTTGTACAGAAGTGAAAAGGGTTATTATATCGGGCTGTAGGGCATCTATCAGGGTGGTATTTAGTTTTTGGGCAGCGGTTTTGCCGTACAGAGGTTCGCCGTCCAAAAGGTTTGCTTGCCACGCCTTTCCCCATTCGGGTTCTTGGGGCTTATCGGCAGTGAGTTTTTCAAAGAAGTTAAACAAGTATCCTCCTTTAAAAGCTTCTTTCCCTAAGCCGTGTTGTTGCATTAGCTGCATAAAGTTATCGGCAGCGGTTTTAACAATATTAAGGGCAGTGTTGCGCTGCTTTAGGAGGGTGTTTTTAAGGGCAGTGAAATCGGTTAATTCTTTTTCTTTGAGGTGTTGTAGGGGTAGGTAATGGTTTTCATTGGTAAGCATTTGGGCTACTTCTAAGAGTTCGGCAGTGGTATCCCAGTTTTTGTCGTCGTCTATTTTTTCATTGGAGAAGGTGATGAGTAGCTGTGTAAGTTCGGGGTCGTTACCGGCTTGGCTCATCAGGTTATCGACAGCGCGTTCCAAGATAGTTTGGCTATCCAGCTGCACTTCAAAGAAAGGGTTCAGGTGGAGGTCGTGTGAAAACTTACGTATAAGCTGGTGGTTAAAGCCATCGATAGTGCTGATAGCAAAAGCGGCGTAGTTGTGCAGTATATGCTCCAAAGCTTTGGCGGAGCGGTCTTGTAGTTCTTTATCGGGAAGTCTTAGTTCTTTGGCAAGCTCGGTGAACATTGGGTGGGGGTCATAGAGGGTTTTATCATCGGCAAACTCGGTTAAGAGTTCAATAATGCGGTTTTTCATTTCAAAAACAGCTTTATTGGTAAAAGTGATAGCCAACAGGTGCCTAAAAACGTCGGTCTGCTTGGTATTTAGTATTATTTTTAGATAAGCTTTTACAAGGCTGTAGGTTTTCCCTGAGCCTGCCGAAGCGTTGTATATAGTATAATTTGCCATTTTTTATCGATTTGTTTTTATTAGGTTGCAAAGATACAAAACAATTAGCAAATGAGAAAATGAGAAAATTAGAAAATTAGCAAATGAGAAAATTAGCAAATGAGAAAATTAGAAAATTAGAAAATTAGAAAATGGGAAGAGATGGTTGCAGAAAATGCAATGTTTTGGGGGTTTTGCTGCGAATAATGCAAAGTGAAGGTGTGAAAGTGAAAGGCTTGATATTCAGTGAAGTAACGCTCATCCTTCGCTCACCCTTCGCTCACCTTTCGCTCTGCCTTCGCTCTGGCTCCAAGGTAGCTTCGAGAGGCTTTTGGCAGTGTTGGTGTAGTAATAAGCTGATTGTTAAGGGATTGTGCTTTTCAGATAAAGTGAGAGGTTTGAGAGGATATTTTTGCATTATTCGCAATAAAAATGAAAAAAATTAGCAAATTAGCAAATTGGGGTTGGGTGTGTTAATTGCTACTTGGTAATTGCTAATTAACAATTGTTTTGTACCTTTGCCTTGTGAACAGTGTTCGGAAGATTATACATATCGATATGGATGCTTTCTACGCCTCGGTAGAACAGCTTGATTTCCCTGAACTTAGGGGGAAGGCTATTGCTGTGGGAGGGGGTGAAGCGCGTGGGGTGGTGGCTACCGCCAGCTATGAGGCGCGCAAATACGGGGTGCGAAGTGCGATGAGCGGCGTACAGGCTCTTAGGCTATGTCCGCACCTTATTTTTGTAAAACCCCGCTTTGAGCGTTATAAAGAAATATCAATGCATATAAGGGCTATTTTCCGCGAATATACAGATTTGGTAGAACCTCTGTCGTTAGACGAGGCTTACTTAGATGTTACAGTGAACAAGAAAGGAAACCCTTCGGCTACCCTTATAGCGCAGGAAATTAGGCATCGTATCTTTTACGAAACCGGACTTACTGCCTCGGCAGGTATTTCGGTGAATAAGTTTGTGGCTAAAATAGCGAGTGACTACCACAAACCTAACGGACAAACTACTATCACAGAAGCTGAAGTACAGGACTTTTTAGACAAATTAGATGTGCGTAAGTTCTACGGCATTGGTAAGGTTACGGCTGAAAAGATGTATATGCTGGGGGTTTTTAAGGGGAAGGACTTGCGCGAAAAGTCGATGGCATTCTTGCAGCGCAACTTTGGCAATAGTGGCAAGTACTACTACGAGCTGGCAAGGGGCATACACACTGCCGAAGTACAGCCTTTTAGGATACGCAAATCGGTAGGCGCCGAAGAGACCTTTGCCGAGAATATTACGAGTGAGATTTATATGGAACCCGAATTAGAACGCTTAGCCGAAGAGGTGGCTGGGCGACTAAAAAAACATAGGGTTGCTGGCAGGACTATCACCCTAAAAATTAAATACAGTGATTTTACCGTCCAAACGCGCAGCAAAACCCTTAACGACTACATCGATAGCAAGGAAGTCCTTATGCTGTACAGCCGCGAACTGCTGTACCAAGACCGCCTAAGTGAGTCGGTACGGCTGTTGGGCATTTCGGTATCGCAACTTAACAACGAACCTAAGAACGACCCTTCTAAGAAACCGCAATACATACAACTGCGATTGGAGTTCCCCGACTGGTAAATAAAACTAATTTTCCAATTTGCTAATTTGCTAATTTTCTCCTATCTTTGCAGCGTTATTTTTTTAATCAACTCTTATATGAAAAAAGTACTTATTTTATTTGCCGTGCTGCTTTCCTTACCTGTAGCTGCCCAAGAGGCTTTTAGCAAGGGGAAAGTTTTTACCGATGTTAAAATCGGTTCTGGTTCCTTACCTCGCATTATAGGGGGTGGAGTGCATTATGCGGTATTGCCTTACCTTTCGGTAGGCACGCAGTTTTTTTACCAAGATTTTGTTAACGACCACAAATACGTTCAGTCCTACACCCCTGCCCTTAGTGCCGACTATCATTTGGGACACCTCAAAACCTTTGATTGGTATACAGGGCTTAGCTTAGGGTATCATATCTGGCGTAGTAACGACCCTTATGAGGGGGTTAGGAATACCGGTTGCGTTATAGTAGCTCCTGAATATGACTTGCCAGTGCGGAACCATCACAAGGGTAACTTTGTAGCGTGGAATGCCCATTTTGGTATGCGCTTTTTTGTGTACAAGTTTTTAGGTATAAATGGCGAAATAGGCTTTGGCAACGTCTCTTCAATGAAAATAGGTTTAAGTTTAAGAATATAAAATATGAAAAAAGTACTAATTTTATTTACCGTGCTGCTTTCCTTGCCGGTAGCTGCTCAAGAGGCTTTTAACAAAGGTAACGTATTGATAGATATGCAAACAGGACTGACTAATGCTGGTTTTGCTTTTGGGCAAAAAGTTCACTATGCTATAACTCCTTTACTATCGGCAGGTGCTGGGTTTTACACCCAAAGTTTTGAGTTTGAGAACAAGTACATAAGCTCATACCTGCCCGAACTGAGCTTTGATTACCATTTTGGCAAACTTGTTTCTACCGATTGGTATACAGGGCTTTCGGTAGGGTATCTTATCTGGCAGAGTAACATACCCCAAGGGGGAGGTTGTGATATAGGTTATACTCATATCAAACTGCGTGATAATAACGAAGGTAATACAATGGCTTACAATGCTCATTTTGGGTTCAGAACCTTTGTGTATAAATGGTTAGGACTGAATGCTGAATTAGCCTTAGGGAATGTTTTAGGGCTAAAAGTAGGGATTAGCGCAAAGTTTTAAAAAACACATCACCCCTTTGGCAGTAGTGGCTGCTAAAGGGGTTTTATTTTGGTTAAAAAAGTTGTGTTTTCTTTGGAAATTTCAATTTTAACCACTACTTTTGTGGCGTAATAACATTCCTTTCTTACAAAAAGAAGGAGCAAAACCAAATGATATATGAAAAGAATAGTATTAATAATCATTGCAGGGTTTTTATTTATAACAACAGGATGTAATGGTACAAAGGGAGAATCAGAAACTGAATATTGTTGTTCTCCCCCTGTTGATTTTCATTTGTTTGTTGATAAAAAATCTTCTTTACACCAAGATTTTTTAACCGAAAAAGGAGAATTGGACAAAGAAAATGTATATTTCTATCAGTTATTAGATAAAAACACTGAAAAGAAGTACAATACAAGATTTAACCTTGGTAGTGACATACCTAAAAAGGAAGGATATGATGTTTTGTCGGTATACCCCACTCCCTTTTTGCATACTGGTAAAACAGAAACACTTTACCTTAAAAACAAAACAAAAAGCTATAAAATAGAGTATGTGGGCACTCAGGGCAAATGCTGTACTGTTCAGTTTAAAGAACTGCACATTGATGGTGTTAAAAACGATGACTTTATTCTAAAATAACCCATATACCCCTTTGGCAGTAGTGGCTGCTAAAGGGGTTTTATTTTGGTTAAAAAAGTTGTGTTTTCTTTGGAAATTTCAATTTTAACCACTACTTTTGTGGCGTAATAACATTCCTTTCTTACAAAAAGAAGGAGCAAAACCAAATGATATATGAAAAGAATAGTATTAATAATCATTGCAGGGTTTTTATTTATAACAACAGGATGTAATGGTACAAAGGGAGAATCAGAAACTGAATATTGTTGTTCTCCCCCTGTTGATTTTCATTTGTTTGTTGATAAAAAATCTTCTTTACACCAAGATTTTTTAACCGAAAAAGGAGAATTGGACAAAGAAAATGTATATTTCTATCAGTTATTAGATAAAAACACTGAAAAGAAGTACAATACAAGATTTAACCTTGGTAGTGACATACCTAAAAAGGAAGGATATGATGTTTTGTCGGTATACCCCACTCCCTTTTTGCATACTGGTAAAACAGAAACACTTTACCTTAAAAACAAAACAAAAAGCTATAAAATAGAGTATGTGGGCACTCAGGGCAAATGCTGTACTGTTCAGTTTAAAGAACTGCACATTGATGGTGTTAAAAACGATGACTTTATTCTAAAATAACCCATATACCCCTTTGGCAGTAGTGGCTGCTAAAGGGGTTTTATTTTGGTTAAAAAAGTTGTGTTTTCTTTGGAAGTTAAAAAGCTTTTTACTACCTTTTTCGCGGAAATAATCCTTTCTCTTTGTACAAAGAGAGCTAAAAATTAAATGATATGAGAAAAATACTATTTTTTATAACATT
>CAUREJ010000001.1:0-110714 GCA_963523735.1 uncultured Capnocytophaga sp. | reverse complement strand
CTAAACGGGATGATAGTGTGATTCATTTTTTTTGTATTTAGTTAATAATAAAATTCTTGATTCGTATATTGTTCAACAATTCGTAAGAAATGGGAGAGTGATTTTTTAGGTAGGGTAAATATTATTTTTTCAGGAGCTTTGAATTCTACAAAAATACCATTTCTACGATAGCTCCAATCTACATTGGTTATTTGGGTAGGGTCAATTTCTTTGATAGCAAAGAAAATAAAAATGTACAACTTATCGTTGCAAAGCACAAACGGCGGACTATACTTGTTTTCCAATGACAGACAGTCTTTTACTTTTAGCAATAGGTCGAAATCACTATCACTCATTTGCTCTACCAGCATACGCAGGGCTTTATTATTGCGTTTCATTATGTATATAATGAGGTAATGTATCGCCACAACAGGTATAAGGGCAGTAGTCATAAGCATTTTAACTTCGTCCGAAATAGCTATATACAGCCTACCTGTTTGCTCATAGCTCTCTTTAAGCATCATAAAAACAAAAACACATAAAGGAAGGTAGAATATTAATAGCAATACAATAGCAGCGTATTTATAGTATTTGCGCGCCCCCTGCATATAAGCCTCGTGCTTTTGTGAAAGCTGCCGAGTAGGACGAAAGAGCTCAAGGCGTTTCTCAAAGTCATTTTTGCGCACTACTGTAAAGTACAAAAAAACAAGAGCAAAAAGCAGTAAAGGCACAAAAGCAATAATGTAAATTGTGTCCATAATTCAATGTGTTATTCTAAAGTTTCTATTTCAGCCTCAGGACTATACCTCTTGATAATCTCCACCAAAAAAGGATATATATTCTTGTAAAAAGTAATTGTAGTTAATTTCCCCGATTTAATACGTACCACCACATTCCCTCCCTTTGCATAAGTAAAGGTTACTTGTTTTATACTTGCAGGGTCAATTTCTTGAACAGTAAAGCCAAAAAAATACAGCTTATCTTTACAAAGTATAAAAGGAGGAAAGTATTTAAATAGCATTGATTCTTTATTTATACTCAGCAATAGCTCAAAATCGCTATCACTCATTTGTTCTAAGAGAGCTTGCTGGTTTTTAATATTTCTTTTAAAAAAACAATACAGCAAATAAACCCCAAAACACTCTATTGCTATCATACAAATTATAAGAAGAAAAATTATAGGAATGCCGATATTAGGCAGCAAAAAAGCACACATAATCATTAAGGGGAAGCACATAAATACCCCTATAATTAAACTCATTTTTTTGATATATCGCTTTGCCTGATTAATATATTCCTGCCGCTTATGAGGAAGGTATCGAGGAGTATGATAAGTTAAGCGTTTTTCAAAATTACTCTTCCTATTTGTGAAGATAAAAAATACAAAAATACCTATAAGTACAGATATTATAATGAGAATTATTGTGCTATTCATAGTATATATACTTTTAATTTCACCGCGAAGTTTTATTTTCAAACCCTCAATAATGGGTTACAACAAAAAAAAGAGGCTTCACCCACTCCGATGAAGCCTCTTTTTTGTCTTATTACATTACTACATTTATAATCCTATTAGGCACTACAATCACCTTTTTAGGTGTGTTGCCTTGTAGCTGTTCTGCCGTTTGAGGGTCGGAAAGGATAGCTTGTTCTATCTCTGCCACACTCATTCTAGTAGCATAAGCGCGTTTAAAGCGTACTTTCCCATTAAATGATACAGGATACTCCTTGCTGTCCTCTTGCAAATACCTATCCTCGTGTACAGGATAAGGCGCATAGGCTACGCTTTGGCTATTTCCGAGCCTTTTCCAGAGTTCTTCAGCTATATGAGGAGCAAAAGGTGCTACCAACACCGAAAGAGGCTCTAAAACGCCTCTATGATGGCATTTTAACGATGATAGTTCATTCACGCATATCATAAACTGACTCACCGAGGTATTGAAGGAGAAATTCTCAATATCTTCATTTACCTTTTTGATAGTTTTATGCAGTGTTTTAAGCATCTCGGGTGTAGGAGCTTCGTCGGTTACTTGCCAGCCATTATCATTGAAATACAAACGCCATAGCTTGCGCAAGAAGTTATATACCCCCGATATACCTGCTGTGTTCCAAGGTTTAGCTTGTTCCAACGGACCTAAGAACATTTCGTACAAGCGCAATGTATCAGCGCCGTACTGTTCGCAAATATCATCAGGGTTTACCACATTGTATTTAGATTTGGACATCTTTTCTACTTCACGCCCTGTGATGTATTTGCCGTCTTCTTCCAAAATAAACTCAGCATTAGCAAACTCTTTACGCCACGCCTTAAATTTCTCAATATCTAACTCGTCTGAAGTATCTTTTAAAAGAGAAATATCTACGTGAATAGCTTGTACCGATTGCTCTTTTACTTGGTTTTTAGATACAAAAGTGTTCGTACCTTCTAACCGATACGCAAACGCACTCATTCCCAATATCATACCCTGATTAATCAGTTTCTTAAAAGGTTCTTCAGTAGGGGCAAAACCTCTATCTTTAAGGAATTTGTTCCAGAAGCGAGAGTACAAGAGGTGCCCCGTGGCATGTTCGCTACCCCCCACGTAAAGGTCTACGTTTTGCCAATAGTCTACTACAGCTTTGGTAGGAAAGGTTCCACGTGCGTCTTTTTCCATCATATACTCCAACCAATACCACGAAGAGCCCGCCCAACCTGGCATAGTGTTCAATTCTAAGGGGAATATAGTCTGATTATCAATCAACTCGTTGCTCACTACCTTGTGATTGGCAGTATCCCACGCCCAAGTAGTAGCGTTGCCCAACGGCGGATTACCCTCTTCAGTAGGAAGGTATTTCTCTACTTCGGGTAGGTGGATAGGTAGATGCTCCTCGCCTATCATCTGTGGCAAGCCGTTTTTATAGTATACAGGGAAAGGTTCTCCCCAATAACGCTGACGTGAGAAAACAGCATCGCGAAGGCGGTAGTTCACTTTGGCTTTGCCCGCTCCTTTGGCTTCTAAAGCTGCCAATACTTTGGCAACCGCTTCGTTAAAGTTAGTGCAACCATTCAGAATGTCAGAGTTTTGGTAAGTCATTCCCTCTTTATCAGTAAAAGCTGCTTCCGAAATATCTTTATCAAAAATGTTGATAGGTTCAGGCATACCTTTAGCACCCTTAAAGTGTTTTGCAAAGGCATAATCGCGGTCGTCACCCGCAGGGACTGCCATAACGGCACCCGTACCATAGCTGGCAAGTACATAGTCGCCTATCCATATAGGAAGCTGCTTGCCTGTAAGTGGGTGTACAGCGTATGCCCCTGTAAAAGCCCCCGATACGGTTTTGGTATCCGCCATACGGTCACGCTCCGAACGTTTGGCAGTAGCCGCAATATAAGCCTCTACCTCAGCACGTTGTTCCTCAGTAGTGATAACAGACACCAAAGCGTGTTCAGGAGCTAAAGTAAGGTAAGTAACCCCAAAAAGCGTGTCAGGACGAGTAGTAAATACCTCAACTTTGAAATCGCTGAAAGCGATTTCAAAGGTTATAGACGCCCCTACCGACTTCCCTATCCAATTCCTTTGGCTTTCCTTAATGCTCTCACTCCAATCGATACTGTCTAAACCTTGCAAGAGGCGCTCGGCATAGGCAGTAATGCGCATACTCCACTGGGTCATCTTCTTGCGGATAACAGGGTGACCACCCCGCTCCGATACACCATTCACTATCTCGTCATTAGCCAAAACCGTCCCTAAGGCAGGACACCAGTTCACTTCCGTTTCTGCCAAGTAAGTAAGTCGGTATTTAAGAAGAATTTGCTGTTGTTGCTCCGATGAAAAAGACTTCCATTCTTCCGCAGTGAAAGCTAAAACATCATCGTCACAAGCAGCATTTACGTTAATATTGCCTCCTTTTTCAAAGAGAGCAATAAGCGTTTCTATAGGCTCTGCCTTCTCAGTAGCATTGTTATACCACGAGTTAAACAACTGTATAAATATCCACTGAGTATGGCGATAGTAGTCAGGGTCTGAAGTTTTTACCTCACGACTCCAATCAAATGAAAAGCCTATTTTATCCAACTGCTCGCGGTAGCGCGCAATGTTCTGTGCCGTAGTAACAGCAGGGTGTTGCCCTGTTTGTATAGCGTATTGCTCGGCAGGCAAACCGAAGCTATCGTAACCTTGGGGGTGCAACACGTTAAAACCCTTGTGACGCTTGTAGCGCGCCACAATATCGCTAGCTATATAGCCCAGCGGATGCCCCACGTGCAAACCCGCCCCCGAGGGGTAAGGAAACATATCAAGCACGTAGTACTTAGGTTTGGTACTATTGTTTTGGGCTTTAAAAGTTTGGTTTTTAGCCCAATATTCTTGCCAAAAGGCTTCTATTTCTTTGTGATTATACGTCATAAGTGCCAGCCGCACGGGCATTTTTTAGTTATTTGTCGCTTTTTTCTTTACTATACGAGTGAAATTACTCCATTCTTCTATTTTAAAAACTCTAATATCTCCAATATAATTCTTTATACTGCTTTAAAAAATTCTTTTTCTCCAAAAAAGATACGACCTAAATCATCTTCAATAGCAATTTCTGTCCCTATAAAAGGATTTTTTCTTATTTTGATAATCTTCCCTTTTATCCATTCTTTTAGGAGTGTTAAGTTTGGAGAAACCTCAACAATATCACCAATATTGAAAACTTCTTTCGTGTTATGTTTTTTCATTTTCAATCTATTTTTTTGCAAAGGTAATAATAATTTGCTAATTACCCAATAGCTTAAGGTCATTCTCTAATTCCTTAAGGCTGTTCTCACATTCTATTGGTCTAATGAAAGCCATATAGTTTCATCTTCTAAGCGCACATCTATTTTGATGTTACCTTCTTTATTTTGATATATAAGAAATTGTGAACTCATTTATAAAAGTTTTGAGAGACAAAAATACAAAACAATTACCAATTATCCCCCTAAAACTTAAGATAAAAATCTTTAGTCAGGCTTTGGTATGCAGAAGTGTATTCCCCGCGTGAAATTTCTATGGTTAAAGTATCGAAAGCAGGCTCTTGTACAGCCTCCTTGCCAAAAAGAAGCAAACTGCGCTTTATAGCACTATTTTCACTGCCTTTTGTATGTAATCCTTGTTGCAAGTACAACCCATAATCAGCAGCCAAGCCAATAAAGTAACCTTCTTCGGCATAAGGAATGATAACCGAAAAATAGCCTAAAGGCAGAAGTAATTTACTCACCCCATCAAGCAGTACCTCAAAAGGCAAAGCCTCAGCCGAACGCGCTATATGGCGCGCCGCAGCTGGGGCTTTGTAGTTTGCAGTATAAAAAGGAGGATTACTAATGATAAGGTCATACCCCTTAGTTTCTGTCATTGCAGCAGAAACAAAATCCTGAAAAGAACTGAAGTAAGCCTTTAGTCTATGCCTCCAAGCACTATTCCAAAAGTTCTCACAGCACTCACTGTAGGCAGCCTCATCTATCTCAACAGCCTCAATATAAGCACTATCAGTGCGCTGGGCAAGCATCAGTGAAAGCAATCCCGTACCAGCCCCCACATCCAAGATACGCCCCCCAGTGCCAACAGGAGTCCAAGCCCCCAGCAGCACCCCATCAGTACTTACCTTCATTGCCGAAGCCGATTGTTTTACAGTAAATCGTTTAAAATGAAACAACATTACAGATTCCCACTTTTCATCTTTTGTAAGTTAGCCTTCACCTGCTCACGTTCCTCATCATGACCATCCTCAGTAGTCGAAAGAAGCTCTACCGCCTTCTCTTCTGTGCTGATAGCCTGTTGTTTATCACCATTAGCATACATTAAGTGAGCAAGAGTATCCAAATAATAAGGATTTTCAGGCTCCAATTGCACTGCCGATTGCGCCCAAGCATAAGCCTCTTTAAGCATTGCAGTATTATCCTTTAAGTCCTCATATACCTTCCAAGCAATGTTATTAGCCCTATTTGCAAAGCGCATTTTGTAAAATTTCCAGCTGTAATCATCATCTTTTTCCGAAAAAGCCCTATCCAAAGCAGCAATAAGATGTGTATCTTTAGCCAGCAAACTGCGGTAATAGCTACCAAAAGCCACTGCCGCATCGTAAGTAAGCTCATTGTCATACAAAAATTCAATATAGCTGATAGGTGAAAAAAAGCCACTATTCACCCCAACAGCATAAGCCTCTTTCACCCGTAGCAAGTAATGATCAGCATTAGCAGTAACCAACTTCTTAAACAGATTCTCAATATTAGTAGGCAATACATTTATGCTCCCGTGTGCCAGTTCACCCAAATCACTATCAGGCAAACCATCGTTATAAGCCTTTATTTCTTTAAAGAAACGAAGCAAGTAAACAGCAGCCTTAAGGTCAGTTTCGGTAGACTCATTCTCATTGTAAAAACATCTTTCATAAATATTCGGACTACCCGTATTAAAAGCAGCTATAGCAGCAAAAGCAGTACTTAGCTTGCTATCTTTCTCGTGAGCAGCCACCAAGCGCTCCCATTGCGCAAGAAGTTCTTTGTCAGTAAGCTTAAAACGATACACACTTTCAATGTTTTTAAGATAGTGATTGTATTGTTTCAAATGATCAGCTATAAGCCCAGACACTTCTTTCTCCTCATCAGCATCAGCCTTTTTAGGGCGATTAGCTGCAAGCAAAAAAAGTTCCGAACTGTAAAAAGTACCCGTAATAGCACTAAAAACCTTCTCTACCTCAGCAATAGGAGCCTTAGGTTTCCCAAGCACCCTATCTATAAACTTCGCCACAACCGAAGTGTTCAGTAAGAAAGCCTGTTGGTATGAAAAAGTTTCATTCTTCAGTACTTCAGCAGGAGTATTGAGTTCAGTATATACCAGTTCCCCTTCAGGACTAAATATAAGTAACTGATTTTCAGCACTAATATTCCTCTTCTTAAGCCATTTAGCATCAGTAGCAGTAGCCAAATAAGGCTGATACCTATAAATACTCTTGTGAACATCAGCACTGTAATCAGCACCATTATCTTCGTACCACTCAAATAACTTATGAAATTCCTCCTGTGCCTTAGCGTTCTTAGGTTGGTAAAACAATGCTATCAAAGTATTGTTTTTCCCAGCCAAAGCCTGTGCTTCAGCAAACAACTTAACTTTTTTCAGAACTTGGTCAGCAGGAGCATTAGGGTTATACTGCGGAATATCCTCTTCCTCGTGAAAAGCAATCAAGTGTTTCCAGTTCTTCACCTTCTCAAGGTTTACAGGCTGCAAAAAGTTTTCTGCCAAATTAGTTATTTTAGTAAAAGTAATAGGATCGTATGATAAATTCTGGTCGTGAAGTGTAAGAGTTTGTTTATCAGGATTATATAATAATGAAAGCTCACCAGTAACAGCCTTAGTAAGGTCTACCGTAACCTCCAAAGCGTTAGTCTGCTTCCCAATATTAAATTTCTCAATCTCAACTGCCGCCTTAGGGTCAGCCAGTACAGCAGCCTTATAAGCATTCACAAGGTACAAGTTCTCAGTTCGCGGAATTTCAATAGTCAAATCCTCCTCATCTTGCACTTTATTGTACATACTCTCGTAATGAATTTGCCCATCAGCAGTTTCGTAGCCTATATAAATAAATCGCGGACTAAAATCACTATGGCCTTCAGGAACAAAAGTAATCTCTAACCGAGTACTCTCACCCTGTTTTTTGCTTACACCGAACATACTACCTTGGTTAAATTTCAGTTCAACAAGGTTATTAGTAACCGTAAAAGTACCCGTAGCCATTAAGGCGTCAGCAGTATTATTAGCATTAAGCCGAATCTGAAATTCAGCCTCCCTACCGTTAGGACGATACACACCCTCCAATTGCGGAGTCTGAGCCGTTAAGGTAGCGGTCGTTATAAAAGTAATCAGCGGAAATATATTTTTCATTGGTAATAATTTAGGGCGCAAATGTACAAATAAATTATGAATAAAAAATTAATTAATAGCTTATTTCTCTTTCAGTAATACCAATTATTTGGTTTCCTATATAAGCAATGCGTATTATCCAATTCCCCAGCTTATCAAAAGTATATTCAAACTTTTGGTTATTCACCCCCACGCAAATACCCTTTTTATCATATTTATACTTAAGAGTTTCCTCTCCCGATAGCCCCTCAGCCATAGTCCGTTCCACTACCCTACCCTCACGGTCATAGCGCAATGAAAGACGCATTTGGGCAGACTCATTACCTTCTGTAACCATACGTAACAAAGTACGCCTACCCATTTTATCAAATTCCTGAAACACCTTAACCCTATTCCCCGAAGCAGTCAGTTCCCCCTCAATAGCGTTCCCAGCAGCGTCCCATTTTGTAAAAACATACGTCTGAGTAGGCGTCTCCACCCCCACCATAAAAGTACGCAAAGCCTTCATTCTCCCCTGTTCATCGTACTCATAAGCACTTTTCAAGTGCGCCTCTGCCCTATTCCGCTCCCTAAAAGTATTAACCAGCAAAATCTTCCCCAAGTCATCGTAAGTATATTCATAGCGCAATTCCATTCCACCGTATTGCTGAAAGTGTACCACAGCCCTTCCCGAAGCATCAAACTCATAGCCATTAGTAGTCGAGAGGCGTTTCTGTTTCACATTCCCATTGAACACATCGTACACCCGCTCTGTCAGAGCCTTCACTTCACCTACCAATTCCTTTTCTTGTTTTGTAGCAGGATAATTTATCATTTGTGCCATCACCAATACAGGGAAACACAACAAAGTTAAAAACATACATTTCTTCATAGCAATTCAATTTAGTAAAGTGTTCCACGTGGAACATTTCATATTATATATTAATTCGCTGCAAAGGTCTGATATTTTCTTTTAACTACCAAATACTTGTAACAGTAACCAACAAACCTGTAAAGCCCTTAACACCTAAAACCCTAATAATCATAGTTATTAGTCGTTAGTCTTTAGTCCTTAGTAAGTGCAGTATCTAAACTATTAGTAAGCAGCTATATCTAAACTAAAGAACTATATCTAAACAATTAATAAACACAATATCTAAACTAACTGAACAAGTCAAACCTACAAATCCAATACCTCCACCACCCCCAATTTGCTAATTCTCTAATTTGCTAATTTTTCCACCCTGCCTATCCACTAACCACTATTCACTATCCACTATTCACTATCCACTATCCACTATTCACTATTCACTATCCACTATTCACTATTTCCTAAAAAACATTGCGAAAAATGCAAAAATCACCCACCTCTACTTCTTTTTTAGGACAGAAAACCAATTCCTTAACAATCAGCTTATTACGATAAAAGTCTTACTAAAAGCAGCTTGGAGCTACTTCGAAGCCATCTCGAAGGCAGGGCGAAAGCAGAGCGAAGGGTGAGCGAAGGATAAGCGTTATATTACTGAAAATCAAGTATTTAAACCCCATTGCCTCATCTTGCGTTATTCGCAACAAAATCCCCAAAACATTGCATTTTCTTCATTTCCTAATTTTCCTCATTTGCTAATTTCCCCATTTCCTAATTTTCCTCATTTGCTAATTTTCTAATTTGCTAATTTTCTAATTTGCTAATTTTCTAATTTGCTAATTTCCTCATTTGCTAATTTCCTCATTTGCTAATTTCCTAATTTCCCTAGCGACTAAAAACTAACAACTAAATTTTACTAATTAACAAATAATTTCCTATCTTTGCCCCCCGAAAAACAAACCTATTATGAAGCGTTTTATTCACAACAAATACTTAGTACCCAAGGGGTTCAATGGCATAACCCTTTACCCATTTGTATTTACCAATGATAAAAAACTTCTTACCGATTCCCATTTCATTAACCACGAACGCATACACCTCGCCCAACAGCGAGAGCTACTCATTATCTTTTTCTACCTGTGGTATCTCACCGAATTTGCAATAAATTACCTCAAGTATAAAAACAAATACACCGCCTACCTAAACATCAGTTTTGAACGCGAAGCCTATGATAACGACCACAACCTCAATTACTTAGAAAAAAGAAAAGCATATAATTTTATCAGATACACAACCAAAAAACAAACCAAAAAACAAGTATATAAATAAAAAAATGTTCCACGTGGAACATTATATAACACCTAAAAATCCATAGCTAATGAATATAACAGACCATAGTATATCACACCAAAACTTCCATTTAGAGTACGACTCACAATTACAACTATACCGCACCACCCCAGTGCCAGCCAATCTAAGTGCCTATTATGAAAGTGATGATTATATTTCGCATACCGACAGCCACAAAACCCTTACCGATAAACTCTATCAATGGGTAAAGCAATACAACCTAAAACACAAAATCAAACTCATAAAAAAATACAAAAACCAATCAATCAACCTATTAGATATAGGCGCAGGTACCGGCGATTTTGTACTTACCTGTCAAAACTATGCCCATTGGCAAGCCACCGGAGTCGAGCCTAATAGCAAAGCACGCACCAAAGCCGCACAAAAAGAGCTCCTTCTCCACCCTAATACCGATAACCTCCCCCCCCACTCCTACAATGTAATCACAATGTGGCACGTATTGGAGCACGTCCCCGATGTCCAAGCACAGATACACACCATCAGTCAGTTACTCACCCCCGATGGCTTAGTCATCATAGCCGTACCCAATTACCGCAGTTGGGACGCTCAGCATTACAAAGAATACTGGGCAGCCTATGATGTTCCCCGTCATCTTTGGCATTTCTCCAAGCACAGTATCACACAGTTATTTGCTCGGGAAGGATTTAAGCTAACAGCCGTTCATCCTATGTTATTCGATGCCTTTTATGTAAGTATGCTTTCCGAGAAATACAAAACCGGCAAAACCTCCCTACTAAAAGGCATCCTCAGCGGACTCCGTTCCAATTACTACGGCTGGCGTAAAAACGAATATTCATCACACATCTACGTATTAGTAAAAGAATAAGCACCAAAATATTTTGCAAGAATCAAAAATAATAGCTACCTTTGCAATATCAAAAACAAATTAGTATGTTTATTTTCAACGAAGATAAAGCCATAAACTCACTTTTTCTTATCCTAAATGAAATGGAAGAAGGATGTGATATACATAAAGTCTGCAAAATACTATATTTTGCAGACCAAAAACACCTTGTCAAATGGGGTCGACCTATCACAGGCGATAACTATATAAAAATGACCTATGGACCAGTACCATCAAAAATAAAAAACATTATTGATTCTAATAACAATATACAACGAAACGGAAATATACTCAGTACTACCGCCCAGTATGATACCGATGAGTTATCAGTATCCGAAGTAAATTGTTTAAAAGAAAGTATTGAAGAAAATAGCAAACTCAATTTTAATGAGCTTACTAAGAAGTCACACGATAAAGCTTGGAATAAAGCCGAACTCAATAATCAAAAAGGAATACCTTATATAGAGATAGCCAAAGCAGTCACTAATGATACAAATATGCTTCATTACATAAAAGCAAACGAATTAATTAACCAAATACACTTCTAAAAAATGAACTTAGAAAACTACATATTCCTATTTTACAAGAAGACCATCCTTTTTTAAAATACAACAGTTTTGTCGATTGTTCTCAACTCATAAAATGGACTATTGAACATATTGTAGAAGCCATTACTAACAAACCCGAAATAGTAGTAGGAAATGTAACTACCGAGTTATTAAAAAAAATACATCTTACCATAATATATACCGATACCATTAGCAATAAAGAAAAGAAATCCTTCGGATTCTTATAAAAACAGAAAAAGCACCCAAAATAGGTGCTTTTTTTGTTCTAAAATACACAAAACTTAAAATAAGGCTATTTTACAGCACTTCTTTACACTCTTGGTACTCTTATATCACTTTTTTGAGAAACGCCTTAAAATCGACTGTAATAAACTCGATTTTAATAAGAAGAATTTATATTTTTACAGAAAAGTTATAGAAAATAATTATATTACTAAAAAATACTGAAGTCAGAATAATTCTTTAATTTTTAAGTTCAAATTAGTAGGGTTACGTCTATTGTCCCAAAAGCGAACAACTTGTAATTGGTTTGCTTTCCAATCTACTCTATAATAAATACTATACTTCTTATCTATAAAAATTTTATCTGGTTCATAAGAAGGCAAAAATACTTTACTCTCTATTCTTGCTGAAAGATTAAAAAGTTCTTCTTGTATCATCTTGTACAATTTTTTAGAATAAGAATCACTTTTATTTCGCTTTATCCAATATTTCAAAGTTGCATTCAATGAGTTTTTAGCTCCTACCGACCAAATTACATCCATAACTTTTCAACTTCTCTATTTAATTGCTCTTGAGTAACATACTCACCGCGCTCAATTTCTCTATAACCTTCATCTATTTCCTTCCAAAACTCATCAATAGTAAGTTCTGAAACTATAGGTTCTTCCTCTATCTTTTCAGTTTTAAAGATATTCAGTACATTCACCCCAATTTCTCTAAGCAATTTTTTTATCTTCTCAATCTTCTCAGGAGTAGTATGCTCTAATTCTAAATATATAGTATCCACTGTCATAGTACAATTTTTTTGGCAAAAATAAAAAATATTTCATTTATATACAAAACTTTAGTACTTTTGCAGCCCTAACAAAATAACAATTTTCAAATGAAAAAAATCATCATCACAAGTATGGCTCTCATAGCCCTTACTGCCTGTACCGATAAAGTAGCCTTTGTAGATAATGCCAAACTTATTGAAGGCTACCAAGAAAAAATAGATGTCAAAGCCAAGCTCGATAGCAAAGTAAGTGCCTACGAAAAAAAACGTGATAGCACCCTACAAGCCTTACAAGCCGAAGCCCTATCTTTTAACCAGCAAGCCAAAAGCATCCCCCAGCCAATTCTTAAAAAAATAGCCGACAGCCTATTAGCTAAAAAAGACGTACTACTGCAAAACCTCGCTCAAGAAGAGCAAGCCCTAAAAACCGAAAGCCAACAAAAATTAGACTCACTCATCAGTAAAATGAAGAAAAACATAAGTGAGTATGGTAAGCAAAAAGGATATACCTTTATACTCGGTGCTAATGATAGTGGTAATGTACTTTACGGAAGTGAAAGCAAAGATATTACTAATGAAGTACTGGAATATCTCAACCAGCAATACAAAAACAAATAACAATTATAAAATAAAAAAATAACAATTATCACCAAGCAGTTATAACTGTTAATTGATAATTGTTATTTTTTTAATTGTTAATAATCAAATTAGGGAAGAAAGCCTGTAACATCAAAAACAAGCCAAACACAAGCAACACAATACTGATGCCTCTCTTAATTTTATAGATGTGAAAAGCCGTAAGCTTATGCTTTAGTTTCTTAGCTATCAGTATTTTAATAACATCTACACCAAAGTAAGTTAATAATATAGAAGTAAAAAACAACAGTATTCTACTGCCATTCATATCAAGCTGAGGACCAAAAACAATGATAATACCCAACCAAAAGCCCAGTACCCCTATATTGATAAAATTCAATAAAAATCCTTTAATAAATAGATTCAGATAATTCACCTTTTCGGCAACTATCAAATGGGCATTCTCCTTATTATCTATTACTTTCCTAAAATCCTTCTTAAGCTTGATAAATGAAATAAGTCCATAAGCAACCATTATGAGTCCTCCAACAAAAAACAGTTTTGGATCATCTTTAATTTCTCGTAGCATACTACTTGTAGTAAAATACACTATAAATATAAAAGTAACATCAGCCAATATTACCCCCGCATCAAAAATAGCAGCTGCCCTAAACCCCTTAGTAATAGCCGTTTCCAGCAATACAAAGAATACAGGACCTATCGTAAAAGCCAGTAGTAACCCCAATGGTAAAGCAAGAAGTATATCAGCAAACATATATTTGGATAAATAATTATTTTTATAATCAGCAAAAGTAATAAAAAAACAGCTATTAACAAAAAATAAGGGGAGAAGTTTTTAATACTTCTCCCCTACTCTATTGGTTATTAACTATTTATATTACTTAGTCCTCCGAACTGATAAGTTCAAAATCTAATTGTTTTTTCATCAGGTCAGTGTTTTTAACTCTTACAGTCACCTCATCACCTAACTGATACATACGTCCTGTAGCCTGCCCTACCAAGGCGTATTGTTGTTCATCAAAAGTGTAATAATCATCTTTCAGGTCACAAGCACGTACCAAGCCCTCACATTTATTTTCATTCAGTTCCACATAAATACCCCAATCAGTAACCCCCGATATTACCCCCGCAAAATACTGATTCTTATGGGCTTCCATATATTTTACCTGCATATATTTAATAGAATCACGTTCAGCCGAAGCAGCCAAACTCTCCATTTGTGAAGAGTGTTTACATTTTGCTTCATACTCAGCTTCATTCTGTGAGGGCGTATTATCTAAATACAACTGCAAAAGCCTATGTACCATCACATCAGGGTAACGACGTATAGGCGAAGTGAAATGAGTATAATAATCAAATGCCAAACCATAGTGACCTATATTCTTTGTAGAATAAGATGCTTTTGCCATCGAACGTATTGCCAGCGTATCCACTAAGTTCTGTTCTTTTTTACCTTTCACTTCTTCTAAAAGAGAGTTCAATGAGTCAGTAATAGTTTGTTTGTTATTCAGATTTAGCGCATAACCAAATCTACCTATCACCCCATTCAGTTGTTGTAGTTTGTCACTATCAGGTTCATCGTGAATGCGGTATACAAAAGTCTTCTTCATTTTAGCCACATACTCAGCTACTTTTCTGTTGGCAAGTAACATAAATTCTTCAATGAGTTTGTTAGCCTCTTTACTTTCTTTAAAGTAGACACCTGTAGGGTTATCATTCTCATCAAGTTCAAATTTTACTTCTATTTTATCAAAAGTAATAGCCCCTAAGCGCATACGCTTGCTGCGTAATTGTTGTGCTAAACTATTGAGGGTCAGTATAGCATCTACCACATTAGCAGGTATTTTACGCTCGGTATCAGTAATAGAAGTATCAGCACAGATAGTGTAGTTTTCCCCCGCTTGGGCTTCCTCAATTACTACTTGAGCCTCTTCATAAGCAAAGCGAAAAGACGAGTGTGTAGCAGTACGACCTATCCATACATCTACCACTTCAGCCTTTTTATTCATTTCAAACACTGCCGAAAAGGTATACTTATCTTCATCAGGACGCAAAGAACAAGCGTAATTACACAATACTTCAGGCAACATTGGTACCACTCTATCCACCAAATATACTGAGGTAGCACGGTTATAAGCCTCCTCATCAAGTATAGTATTTTCTTTTACATAGTATGACACATCGGCTATATGTACCCCTATTTCATAATTACCATTCTCTAATAACTTGAATGAGAGGGCATCGTCAAAGTCCTTAGCATCACGAGGGTCGATAGTGAAAGTAAGAGTATCACGCATATCACGACGCCTACTTATTTCCTCTTCAGTGATAGATACATCAAGAGCTTTAGCAAACTGATCTACCTCTTCTGGGTAAGTATAAGGCAATCCGTATTCTGCTAATATTGAGTGCATTTCGGTATTCTGTTCTCCTGGTTTTCCAAGCACTTGCTCTACCACTCCCACAGGTGAATCACTCTTATCATTCCATTTTTCTATGCGTACCACTACCCTATCACCATCGGTAGCACCGTTTAAATCATCTTTAAATACAAAGAAATCGGTGTACATACGAGGGTCAGAAGGAACAACAAAAGCAAAGTTCTTGTGTAGCTGTACAGTACCTACAAAGCGTTCTTTCTTGCGTTCTAATATTTTAGTTATCTCACCTTCCATTTTAGCGTGATTTCGGAAGCGCGGAAATACATACACCTCTACCCTATCACCGTGCAGTGCTTTATTTAGAAAGTTAGAAGGAATAAAGATATCTTTTTCTAAATCATCTACTATTACATAGCCATTGCCACGTGAGTTCACATCAAGAATACCCTCGTAGTAATTCCGTATTGGGATAGCTTTATATTTCCCCCTATCCACTTCCTCTATACGTTTTTTTTCAGTAAGTTGCGTAAGTTGTTTCACCAGCATATCTCTGCGTGGCGCATCCATAATGTGTAGTTTAGCAGCTATCTGCTTATAGTTAAAGCTTTCTTCAGGGTGTTCATTTAATATTGAAAAAATAGCCTTAATAAGCTCGTTTTTATTGCGCTTGGCTAAATCTCTATTCTTCTTAGGTTTCCCTGTTTTTCCTTGTTTATTCTTAGTTTTTTTAGTCATTTTCTCAGTCTTCTTAGTTATCAGTTTTTAGTTTCACAATTTCAATAATTAGCTGCTCCGATAGCTAATAATGCAAAGGTACGTTTTTTTGAATTATCAACAATCATTTATATAAAAATAAAAGTTTATTTTTAAAAAAAGAAAAGGGCTATTATTATAAGGTTGTGAATAAAGCTGATAAGTTTCTGTTACAAAATTTGCTTTTTTAGTTTAGTGTACTTTATCAGTAGTTATCAACAGTTGTAAAGCACATATACTATTTAAAATGAGTATTTTAGTTAAAGTTGTTGATAACTACAAAAACCTTTATTAACCGTTTTTTGTTAATATCTTTTTCTTAGTTAGAGTGTTAATAACTATGTGCTAAGTGTGGATATTTCACTAAAAAATAAATTTGCTTTTTCGCTTTGTAAATTTGTATATACGCTTTTTTGAGTCCTGCAAATTTATTTATTATTTTCGATTAAAAAGTTATTAACTAATAGCAGTATTACCTGTACTAAGTTATTAACAGTTGTAGTGTTATGTGAAAACTTTTTGTTGTGTACAGATAGGATATAAAAAAGGCTGCCGTTACTACCAGCAGCCTCTTCCATACAAAATTAAATAAAGTATTATGTTACATCATTTAAACTGTGAAATATCTTTTACAGATGCAGCACTACCATTTCTGAAGTTACTTTCTCCTAACTTAGTAAGGAATGCACTTTTGTTGCTATCAGGATTTACTATATACAGTACTCTTACTGAAGGTCCTCCGGAAAAAGTATTTCTTAAAACAGAATCATCTTCTTGAGGTTCAGGGTATTTACCACCTATAAGAGTACTACTTAAATTACCTAAACCTTTAGGAACCCCACCTCTGAAGGCAACATCGGTAAGAGTTTTACAATTACCAAAAGCATAACCACCCAAGTGTGTTAGGCTAGCAGGGAATATTACTTTTCTTAATTTCTGAGCATTACGGAAAGCAGAGTCGCCTATCACTTTCACATTAGGTATATTAATACTTGTTACATTTATGATTCCCGCCTGATTTTCATTTCTTTCAGTAAATAGTTTACCTTCAATTTCAGTAACGTTATTAAAGTCAATTTCTTCAACTTTAACTTGGTTTTTAAAAGCACCAGCAGCTACTTTTTTAGCATTATCAGGTAGTTTTACTTTAGTAGGTAGGGTACCTTTCACTCCAGTAACTACACCATTAGCATCTATATTAAAAAGATCTTGAGCTTTTGTAAGCGTAAAGTTAAGTTTATGAGTCTGACCATCGCCATTGGTAAGGGTAACAACTACTGTACCTTCGGCTTTAGCAGTAATAGTGAAACCAGTTACTAACTTACCAGTTGTTTGTCCTACATTATTTTTAATATCTTCAGTTTCTAAAGATACCGCTGCATTACTATTATTAGTAGTTATAGTTACTCTGTCATAACGACCATTAAGTACACTTCCGGTATTATATACACCCTTAAGATTGATAGTTTCCTTATCACCTACAGTAATTTCGGCAGGGGCACTTACAGCAGTAAAAGGAACGATTACATATACAGGTATTTCGGCTTCCTCATTGGTAGTAAGGTCTTTAATACGAACAATACCACTAAGTCCTTCACCCACACCTGTTACATATAGTTGGTTATTACTTTGGCGTACAGTAGCTACTGAAGTAGCAGGGCTTTCAATAGAAATTCTACCAGAACTTGCTATTACACGATTTGTAATATTTACTTCTTTATTTTTTTCCAAGAAAATAATAGAAGAAGTATTTACTTTCAGAACAGCCGAGCTATTTTCTTTTTTAGTAACATTTACAGTTACGGTAGCCTTGTTATTACCTTCACTAAGGGTAAGTATAGCAGTACCTTCTTTTTTACCTTTAATTAATACATTGATAGTTTTATCAATAGGGCTACCAGTAGCTATATTTTCATTATTTGAACTTACAATTACATTTCTAGCAGTTACAGTTATTTTAGCTTCTCCATCTTCTTGTACAGTTACAGCACTTTTATCTGTTTTTAATCCCGTACTTCCTCCAACATCGTCTTTCTTGCCGCAGCTAAATAGCGTACCTGCCACTATGGCTGTTGTTATAATAAAGGTTGTTGTTTTCATTTTGCTCAATATTTTTGTAATATTATTAATAATTATCTCTAAATCACTACAAAGGTAATATTATTTCTTTAAAAGTACAAATATTTCCTATAAAAAAAATTGTTATTATTGTAACAATAAAAGCTAACTTACTAAAAACTAATAAGTTAGAAAATACAATTTAGGAGTCAGAAAATAGATTATTTTCTATTTTCTAACTCCTGTTTTTTTTATAAAAAGCTATACTTCTTCTTGATCACGTAAGTGCTGAATGTATTGTGCTTTTTGTATTTCACTGCGGCGGCGCACAGAAGGCTTAGTGAAATGTTGTTTTTCACGTAGCTGACGTACTACACCTGTACGGTCAAATTTGCGTTTGTAACGTTTTAAAGCTTTATCAATGCTTTCGCCGTCTTTAATGGGGATTATTAACATACCTAATACACCTCCTTTTAATTTTCAGGGCGCAAAAGTACAAACAATTTTTCAAATAGCAAATTTTTTAGCTATAAAATTTCTAAAATCAGTTCATTAATAAGTTTTTACGTTGGTTAATTTACTAATTGGAACAGTTCATTCATCACCTCTCCGGTTTTTAAATTTAAGAACTGTTGGTTAGTAGTAGGGCTGCTAAGTCCGCCTAATGTAGGCAACCATCTGCCTGTTTTAATATAATCTAAACAGGCAAGTAGTTCGGGGTATTGTCGTTGTACTTGTTTTAAGTTTAAGCCTGTGTACAAAGCTGTTTTTAGTTGTCGGCTTTTTGCCTGAAAGATAAGTGATAACAATCGTTCGGCTTGCCACTCACCCCCCATAAAAAGCACACAACTTATCATACCCTCGTATTTTTTCAAAAGACTTTGCAGCAGTTCATTACTTAGCACTTCGCCCTTACTGGCGTCCCAAGTGTACTGTGAGTGACAACCTTCACACCCTAACGGACAGCCAGTAATGGTAAAACAGAGTGATATTTCATTAGGTACCTCTTGTAGTACTATATCATAACTACTATACCGCAGCGTTTGCATAATAGCGTTTTTTAGCTTCTATTTGTCGGTCTTTTGAGAAATTTGTAATCCGTTTTAAATAACCTATTACTCTGGTAGCGTAATCAACGTTATGTGAACCGCAATGAGTACAATGGTTATGAGTGTGTTTGTTAATATAGCCACAATCATTGCACACAGTTACGCATATATTAAAGCAAAAATAGTTACAACCTGTTTTAGCAGCTACATTTAGCAGTTTGTAAAAACCCTCTTCGGTAGGATATTCCTCTAAGTTACAGTGGTAAGCCGAACCTCCATCTAAGTACTGAATATAGTCGGTACCGTGTAGGTGAAACTTATCAATGATATTTTGGCTATCGTCTTCCACTATGTAGAAATATGAATTATAGCAATCACGAGGCACTACAAGTCCGTCGGCTTTGTCCCAAGAGGCATTTTTAACACCTAAATTTTCGGCAGGTACAAATTCAGTATTGAACATAAAGCCGTAAGTAGCTTTAGCTTCTTTGTTTTTATTGTATATCAGTTTCAGATTTTTATTGATAAAATCCTTATAAGCTGGGTTATCCGAAATTTCTATACCCAAATACTCGGCAGCTTCTACCATTCCGTTAATGCCTATGGTGAGGAACTGCTTATCAAGTGATATAAAACCTGCATCGTACACAGGCAGCATACCAGCGTCTTTGTATTCTTGTACTATAGCGCGGTAAGCCACTTGGTACTTATGAATATTATCTAAAGTGCGTTCTAACGATAAGCCCTTTTGGTACAACCGATTCATATTGATAGTAATCACGTTAATACTCCCGGTCGAAACTCCTCCAGCTCCTAAAGAATAGCTAAAAGTATTGTCCGAAATTTCATTGCGTAACCTACAGCAGCTTGCCAATGAATCGGCATTATCCGATTGGTAGATGAAGAAAGCATTTCCTTCACTGAGTTCTTTGGCACAAAAACGAGCAAAAGCCTCATCGTGTACCCGCTTATCTTTAGTAAGCATAGCAGCTGTTACTACCGGAAAGGTAAGTATCGCCTTAGTACGTTCTATATTGAACCAGTGCATAAAGAAACGTTGCAGCCTATCTAATGATTCATACTCAGGTTTGCTACCATCAGGGTATACAAAAGTACCAAACATTGAGTCAAAATAACTTCTATCGTACAGAGATATATTCCAAAAAACAGATTGGTAACCCCGTGCTGCTGCTGGCTGGTTAATGGCGTACACCACGTGTTGTAATTCGTTTTCGATAACCTCACGATAATCGGTTAGGTAGTTATTACCAAAATCTTTACGGGCAAAATAGTCAAAATACATCAAAAATTCAACAGTAGCTACAGCCCCTGCAAATTGTGATGATACTGAGAACAGAAAGTTCACAAATGAACCGCAATAGCTTGCTAAGTGTTTTGGAGCCTTGCTTTCACCGCCTAATTTTAGAAGTCCATCTAATAGTAAAGGGTACATCGATACACTTACGCAGTAAGGTTTTAGGCTTGTTTCGTCGTGTACGTAGATTTCGTGAGCTTCTATTTGCCGTATATATTCTTCAGCGAGTTCTTTGCCAAACAGTTGTTCTATTTTATGAGATACTAAGGAACGATTTACCTGAATATTAATATCTTTATTAAGTTCAGCCTCCATAGTAGCAATGTTTTTATGAGCTACATTGGCATTAGCATCGAAGAGTGAACCTGTAGCGGCATTGTGTGAAGTGAGGTAATTCTCAATGAAATTACGTTTTGTATTTAACTGTGCTTCAGTAAGTTTTGTAAATTTGCTCATAATTATTTGTGTTATTTTTCGCTGCAAAGTTAGCTAATATAAGTATAGCTTCTACAAAAAACAGAAATAGTTATAAACACAGTTATTAACAACTGTAAGATAAGAACTATTTTTATTACCTTGGTGCAGCAAGTACTATTGTCCAGAAGTTACCGCTGCGTGCTATTCCCATTTCGGTTACTTGTGGGTTCATTATATTAGCACAATGACCAGGACTCTCCATCCACCCTTTTATTACGCTCTCTTCATTAGGGTACCCTGCGGCTACATTCTCGGCATAAGTAGCCCATTTGTAGCCTACTTTTGCAAGTCTTTGGTTAGGACCCGTTTTATCTTTGCCATAGTGGGTCATTTGGTTGTGTTCAAGCATATAGTCCGAATGGGCTTGAGCAGCTTGTGTTAGTTTGGCATTGAGTTTTACCTCGGGTACTGCTGCAAAGTTGTTAGCTCCACAATTACAGCTTTTACTCCTGTAGGCATTTACCAAGCTTAGTGCCTTTTCAGCCATTGGGTTAGCCTGATTATTTTCTTGTGATTTGCTGCACTGTAGTGAAAAAACAGCCAACATTACAATAAGTATTTTCTTCATTTTATTTACTTTTAAGTTATTTACTAATTATAAGGTTTAATCTTCTCTAACTTTTTTTATTCTCCTTTGATATGTTTGTAAGTAATTGCGTTGTAGTTTTTCCGATAAGAACGAACGTTTGGTAAGAGCTATTACTTTTTCAGTTTGTGAGGTGAGTGAAGCAAGTGTTTTTACTACCAATTTTTCGGGTAGTCCTACCTCATTACCTAACTGCAAAAATTGTTTTCTTATTTTTTGTTGATTGTAAGGCTTGGGCAATAATCCGTCTTTTAGGGCAAAACGTTGGTCGTCAATATGTATAGCAGTGTTCAGCAGGTCATAAGCAGGAGCTAAACGAAAATCACCTTGTGATGATTGTATAAGTGAGAAATTTTTTAGGTGAGCATCGCCGTTAGAAAACAGGTAGTTAAAAACTATGAGGCTAAAGAGCTTTAGGCTTTCTACCTGCCAAGCAGCTACGTGCTGTTTCACAGCTGCAAATAAGTCGGAATATGAACCAGTATATTTGTAGTCACTGCCGTGTGTTTGAGCAGTTTTGCCTAATAGTGAAGCAAAATCTTCTACTCCATATCTTTCATTAGGGGTTATGTCAAATCGTTTGGTAAGGTAAGCAGGAGTACCATCGGCAAAGAAAATAAGGGCATTCTCGGCAGTTTCAATACCAAATATTTGTGCTGCTATTTGCATAGTAAGATGCTCATTAGCAGGTGCAAAGTCTTTATTTTTAGGCATTGTACAGATAGGTTTCAGTATATAAGTACTTTGCTCATCTTTTTCAACTCTTCTCAGGGTATTACCTTCTAACAGCATTAATATTTTTTTCTGATAACCCGAAATAGAAAGGGAATACAAAGGGTTCAGAGTTTCTGTTTCAGCTGTATTAAGTGAAAAAGGCAACTGGTGTGATACTTGTTTACCGTTAAATAACCGGCGCAAAGCTATTGGCGAATAGCTCTGATAGCCTTCGGTAAGCAAGCAAGGGCATACGTTCAGTGTGTTCATTGCAAAATAGGTTTAACAGTAATAGCACCAATGCTGTCGTGCCGAGCGGCTACAAGTAGTAAACCAAAATAGTCATCATCATCTATTTTTAAGGTTCGGCAAAAGCACTCTTTATTTTCCCCTTCAGGTAAAATATTAAAGAAAAAGGCAAACAGATAAGGAGAATGATATTCTTGTTGTGTTTTTGGAAAAGCAAATGCTATAGCCTCTTTCTTAGCATCGGTTAGCCAATGGTCGTGATATCTAAAGGTAAAAGAACCATCGTCATTTTGGGTTAAGATGCCAGCAGACTCTCTTTTATAAAAAACTTCGGCTACCCTCATATATTCATATTTTTGATAGTTAAATTCAGCTCTAAGCCTAATACATCGGCTATTTTTTGTAAGTTTTTTAGCGTAATATTTCCTTTTCCCGTTTCAAAAAGTTTGAGAGTACGCAAGCCCACCCCCGAAAGAAGTGCTACTTCTTCCTGATTTACTTTCAGTACTTTACGCCGTTCTTTAACTGTTTGTATTAATTCTTGAAATACCATATATTGCACTTTTGGCTGCAAAAGTACTAAAATTGTAACTACTACACAAGCAAAAGTGCTATCTGTGATACTTTTTAGGTAGCCGAGTGATAGCCCAGTGGTGTGAAGTATTCTGAGGTATTGAAACTGACTGAAAATTAATGATTAACGCATAAGTACCTAATTATCAGTATATAATATTTATTACCCCTACCCTACTTTTTAATAAGTATAAAAAAAGTTCTCGAAAAACTTGCTATGTAATAAAATTGTTGTACCTTTGCACCGGCAAGTCCTACACGACCAGCTCCTGAAAAATCCTCCAGGGTGGGAACACAGCAAAGGTATTCGGTTGTAGCGGTGCGATGTAGGTAGCTTGCCACTTTTTTTTTGCCCCTACCTCAGCTATCCTTAGCTCATACCTCGCTGCCGAGCTATCTGCTCATAAGCTTGTTGTACTTGCTTGAACTTCTCTTCAGCCCCTTTCTTTATCGCCTCATCATCGGTTATCACCTTATCGGGGTGATATTTTTTTGCCATAGCCCTATAAGCTTGTTTTACTTCGGCATCGGTAGCACTGGCAGTAATGCCCAAAATAGCATACGCATCGGGTGAGTTTTGTTGGCTATAATTACCCCCATTATTTCTTCTTTGGGTAGTGAACATTGCCTTAATACTTTCATAATCACTCCTACTTATTTGCAGGTGGAAAGCAATCTGCTCTATCTGTTCTACTTCGTCGGCACTTACAAAGCCATCGGCTTGGGCTATACCAAAGAGGAAATGCAGTATTTGCAAACGCGTTTCGTAATTGGTGCGCATACGCATATAGCCAGCCACCCGCTGTGCCGAAATTTCACGCCCCTTTAGCTGGTTAAAAGTACGAAATACAGCATTAGCCCTATCTTTGCCGTATAGTTGTACAAACTGATGTCGTACAAAATCTAATTCGGCTTGGGTAACACGTCCGTTAGCCCTGATAACAAGCGTGCAGAGTGAAAGCAAGTTCAGTTCAAAACTTGCTGGTGATATATCATCATCTTCTTGGTAATACGGATTATTAAAACGTTTAAATTTGTCTGTTTGTTCACTGTTGTTACCTGTTATTTTTCTAACCAGCAGAAAAAGGAAGTAAAAAATGATTATAAGAGTCCAACTCATAGTCTTAATTTAATTAAAAACAAACTTTGCCAAAGCTTCAAACTTTGGCAAAGTGTAATAAGGTTTTTGTTTACTTACAAAACAATTAATTAGTAATACTTTATGGTTTGTACTAATACTGCCGAAGGAGTACCATTAACGGTTATCTTTTTCTTTGTCCAGTTTTTCTTCTTATCATAAGTATATTCGTAGGTTTCTGTTTTGGTATTATTACCATCTTTATCAAAGAAAGATACTTTTACTTCATTATTATTTTTATCAAAGGAGGAAACTACGCGTTGTTGTAAAGTATTATCGGCGGCGTACACATTTTTTTCGGTAAGGTTACCGTGGGCATCGTAAGTATATACGGTTTTTTTGGTAATCTTATCTTTGTCATATCGTGTTTCTTCGGCTACTTTATTGTTATTGTTATAGGTATAGGTAGTTTTATCATCACAAAGCCCTGCTACACATTCTTGTCGTTCAATAAGGCGGTCGTTACTATCGTAGGCGTTTAGGCGAGTCATAAATGAGTTGCCATCGGGGGTTTCCAAGTCGTGCTTGATAAGGTTACCGCGTTCATCGTATTCATACACGTTTTTAGAGAGTAAGGTATTAGCATCATCACGAGAAGCCGATTCAATTATCTGTCCCTCTTCATTGTATACATCGATAAAGTTAATAGTAGTACCTTGCTGTTTAGAACTCATTTTAATAGTTTTACCTTTCTTGTCATACTGGGTAAGCATTTCGGAGTTCATAGGTATTTCCTGTCCGTTTTGGTTTATAGTGAAGCCTACTTGTAGTACGCTTTTCACTTTACCTTGCAGGTTAGCGCGTTCCCAACCTGTTTTTTTATTATTCTGCCCAAAAGCGATAGTGCTTACCAAAAGGGCTACTGCTACAATTTTTTTCATAATATTCTAAATTTACAATTAAACTTTTTAGGGCGCAAAGATATAAAACAATTATCAATTAGCAAGACATTAGTTGTTAGTTTGTGAAAAGGCACAACAAGGCAAGCCTGCTGTTTACAGTACCCAAAATCGTGCCAAAAAGAAACAGCCGCTAAGCACCCCGTGCTTAGCGGCTGTTTGGGTTTAAAGAAATTTTCAAACTCAGCAGAATAGGAAGTTACTTTATAGATTTTAATTCTGGGCTGCTTCCATTTATATTTCAGCGTTTCTTTTCCATATCCAATTTCTCCTATCTAAGGACTTTTTCACTTCATCATTGCTGTAGTTGTCAAAATCATAATTATATAAAAGATTTGTATGGAAGATACCTTTATCATATTCATCTCTTTTAGGTAGGTTCCTTTGAATCTTTTGAAACGTTCCAGCTGGTATCCATTTATAATTTTCACTAGTAACATCTACTAATCTTAATTCTTTATTATTATTGAATGTTATATTCCATAATGAAGAGAGTCCTTTTAAATATAGTTCTCTAAGCTGAGGTGCTTGTGAAAGGTCTAACGCCTGAATATTTGTATAACTTACATCTAAATAAGTAAGATAGGGCTGGCTACCAAGGGTTAGTGTTTTTAAACTCTTACAGAAAACCACAGATAATTTTCTAAGATTGAACGTGCTAAAATTTAAACTAGTTATAGGGGTGGTTTCGTTTATATACAACTCTTTAATGCCAGACATTTTAGTATAATTATTACCATCATATAGGGTATAAGTATCTATGTGCAATACATCAATATTTTCCAAAGGATAGCTTAAAGGGGGTATATTATTATTCTTAATATTCAACTTTTTAAGGGTATTCATATTTTTGATAACTATATCTTGAACACCCTCATTATTACAATCTAAAAGTTTTACTTTGCCATATATAGTAATACTTGATGATTGGACAGTATATTTGTTAAACATTTCGGAATGCGGAACAACTCGGTCAATATTACTATCCCACACACCATTGTCATTAAGGTCTATCCATACATATTCACCATCACCGTTTTCTTTAATTATTTTAAGACTTATTTGATCTCCTTTCTTCTTTGAGGTCTTTAACTCTATATAGTTATTTTTAGCTATTATGTTTGTATAAAAGGAATATTTATCGGACTCACTAAAAAGTTCACTTTCATTAGTTGCCTTTACCCAAACATAGTATTTGGTATGATCTTTTAAGCGTTTTATCTCATAGCTGGCTGAATCCTTTTTAACAGTTATATATTCCTTACTAGAAAAAATTTCAGATTTACCAGCCTCTTGCCAAAATACTTCATACCTCAGGTTACCCTTATAAGTTGTTTTATCTTCAGGGTGCTCCCACTTAACAAGAGTTGAATTATAGGTTATATTCTTTGTAGAAAAGAAACTACTGGTAAAGGTAGGAGCTTCGGCAGTATCTGGATCTTTGACATTGCCGTCATAATAACGAGGATACTTATTAACATCCAAATACATTGCTTCCCAATTTTTATTTTTCAATAAATCTAATACACCACTATTTATCCGGTTGTTTTCCTTTGCGTAACGCGTTTCTAAAAAGATTTGAGCCTTATAATAGGAAACTATTCCTTGAGGTAGTGAATTTATAGTGTTAAGCATATTATCATCCCTAATCCAGTTGTTTTCTAAATGTACTGTTCTAAGTTCCTTGTTTTTGCTAAAATCAATCTTGCTAATAAAATTGTTCGATATATTTAAAGCTTGTAGGTTAGGTGAATGGGTAACATCTATAAAACTCACCCTAGAAGAGGTTATAGTAAATTCTTCAAAATCGCCATAGAAGGTAACAGCACAATTTCCTTTTATATTTCTGGTAATAAGTTTATCGGGTGAGAATGTTTCTTGCTGCTCACCGGTATCTTGTACACCGTTGTTATTAAGGTCTATCCATCCACTTCCTTTAGCCGAAAAAGTTATTTTATTAGTTTCAGAGGTGTAGAAGGTAATGTACTGAGTAGCTCCTTGTTTTATAATAGGTCTTTCTTGCCAGTATTTATACAGAACTTCGGGGTCGTCGGGAGCAGGGGCAGTGGTTGCCGATGATGGGCTACCTGCGTATTCGTTACTGTTACCTGCTTTGTCCCATACTTTTAGCTTGATTACATAAGTTGTTTTAGGGGTTAGCCCTGTTATGGTATATGTAAGAGTACCTCCTGTAATTTCTTCGCTAGCATTTTCTTGATTACTATTTTCAACTTTCCATATTACTTTGTAGCGTAGTTCTTCAAACTTGGTTTTATTATCGTAGCCTTTTTTCCAGGTTACACTAATAGAGTTAGCATCAATAGCGCTAGCCTTAAAATAATTTGCTAAAGGAGGTTCAGTATCGTGTTCTTCATCAGTTCCTATAAAATTTTCTCCTTCGGCACTTTTACCTGCTTGGTCGGTAACCTTAATTTTCACCCTGTACTGAGTGCTGGGGCTTAGGTTGGTAAAGGTAATGCTAAACAGGTTTTCATCTTTTTTAAGTCCTTTAAACCCTTTGTGTTCTTGCACTAAGGTAGTTTCTTGGTATATAGCTATATCAAAGAGCAACTCGTTTTTAGGGGTTAGGTCGTCGGTAGCATCCCATTGCACGGTTACTTGGTTGTGAGTAACCCCTGTAAACTCAATTTTAACTACGGAAGGCGCTTCTTTGTCTTCCGCAGGGTCTGGTTGAGGCTCTGGTTGGGGTTGGGGGTTCGGATTGGGGTTCGGATTGGGTTCTGGTTGAGGGTTTGGTTCAGGTTTTTGAGGGGCTTCTTTATCCTCTTCTACACCCCCTTCTTTGTTAAGGCGCATAGGTTTCCAGCCTTTTGCCATAAGGGCTTTGCGTACTTCTTCATTAACTAAACCTTCTTCCTCAGCATTGCGCAATACAACAGATGCATTGGTAGCAGCGGGTAAGGACTCGATGAGCTTGGTAAGGGTTTCGGCAGTGAACTGGTTGTTAGCCACATTTAGCTTGGTAAGGGCGGGGTTATTCGCCACATCGGCATTGGTAAGGGCATTGCCAGCGGCGTTTAACTCGGTTACTTTGCCATATACGGTAAAGACCTTGTTAGGGGCGGTGAAGGTTACCACCTGTGAGGGTTCAGTAATTTTCACATCGGTATCTTCATCGAACTTACCATTGTTATTAGTATCTACCCACGCAGTACCCGAAGCCGTAGCGGTAAGGGTTACTGTGGTAGTCCCCTCACTGTTGGTAAGGAAGGGCATATAAGTTTGGGTAGTATCTACCACTGGCTGTATTTCCCACGTTTTAAGGTGTTCGGGGGTTTTTACAGGGTTTGTGGGTTCGTCGCTGCTCTTAGAGCAAGCGAAGAAAATTAGCAAATTAGCTAATGTGAAAATGAGCAAATTTGCGGGGCGCGAGAAAATGAGCAAATTAGCAAATTTGCCAATTAGAAAATGCGTAGGGCGCGAGGTAATGAGCCCATTTGCGAACGGTTGTTTAGTAATTTTTTTCATCTTGATATAATATTAGGCAGCAAGCTGCGGGTTAAATTTTCAGGTTTCAGGGTTTAGTGGATAGTGGTTAGACAAGTGCGACTTGTATGACCTCCATTTGCTAATTTGCTAATTTCCGAATTTGCTAATTCCCACTAACGACTTATTTTCGGTGCAAAGTTACGGCGGTTTTTTCATACATCACTTGTCTCAGACTGCCATTTTTATGTCTCAGACTGCCATTTTTCACTTTTTCAAAAAATGTCAGTAGTATGCAAATCCTGCCATCAAAATGCAAAAATCCCTTATAAAATAAGGGCTGAGCAGTGACAGGTTTGAGGGGGTAGTGGTTAGGGGATAGTGGATAGGGGATAGTGGATAGTGAATAGTGGTTAGGGGATAGTGAATAGTGAATAGGGGGTAGAATAACAAAAAATCATCTTTTTTCTGTTTTCATTGAAAATAATGCAAAAATCTCCAACTCCAACCCCCTTTCCGCAGCAAAAACACAACCTCCTAACAATCAGCCCATTACCTTACCAACGCTACCAAAAGCCTCTCGAAGGCAGAACGAAGACAGAGCGAAGGCAGGGCGAAAGCAGAGCGAAGGGTGAGCGAAGGATAAGCGTTACAGCACTGAATATCAGGCATTTCAACTCCACACCCCCACTTTGCATTATTCGCAACAAAATCCCCAAAACTCTGCATTTTCTTCATTCTCTAATTTTCTCATTCTCTAATTTCCTCATTTCCTCATTTCCTCATTTCCTCATTTCCTCATTTCCTCATTTGCTAATTCTCAAATTTGCTAATTCTCAAATTTGCTAATTCCCTCTAGCGACTAAATAAACTAAACTTATTACTTTATAAATTCTTCCAATCAAAAAACTATTTCTTTTTATAAAAATCATACTACTTTTGCACCCAGAAAAATAAACCATTTAAAGATTATAAATATGTCATTCGTAGGAAAAAAATTCCCTAATATCGAGGTGAACGCAATGAGCGACCTTGGCGATACTTTTAAAATTAACGTGCTTAACGAAGCCGTAAATAGCAAAAAGAAAGTACTCCTTTTCTGGTATCCTAAAGATTTTACTTTTGTATGCCCTACCGAACTACACGCTTTCCAAGAGGCTTTAGCCGAGTTTGAAAAACGCAATGTAAAGGTTATTGGTGCTTCTTGTGATACTGCCGAAGTTCACTTTGCTTGGCTAAACACTCCTAAAAATAACGGAGGTATTGAAGGGGTTACTTACCCTATCTTAGCCGATACGAACCGCAACCTTGCTCGTACACTTGGTATCTTGGACTCCAAAGAGGTGTACGATGAAACTGCCGATGCTTACCTATTAGAAGGTGACGATGTTACTTTCCGCGCTACTTACCTTATAGACGAAACTGGTAAAGTATTCCACGAAAGTATTAACGATATGCCATTAGGGCGCAACGTAAAAGAATACCTCCGCCTAGTAGATGCTTACACCCACGTACAACAACACGGTGAAGTATGCCCTGCTAACTGGGAAGAAGGTAAAGAGGCAATGAATGCCGACCGCAAAGGAGTTGCTAACTACTTAGCATCTCACTAAACCTATTGCACTAACTAAAAGACTCACTCATTTAAAATTTTATCACTATGACAGAACTAACACAAGATAATTTGCAAGAAATAATAGCCGCTAATTCGGTTGTAATAGTACAATTCGGCGCTGGATGGTGCGGTAATTGCAAAATAATGAAACCAAAGTTTAAAAAGTACGCTGCCGAAACCCCTAACGCTACTTTTGTGTACGTAGATGCCGAAGCCTTTGTTGAATCACGCAAACTGGCTAAAGTAGATAATTTGCCTACCTTTGCCGCTTTTAAAGACGGTGCTTTGGTAAACCAAATACAAACAAATAAAGCCGAACTATTAAAGCAATTTATAGATGAGATTACCGGTAATTAAACACATCGTTCAGTTTATTGAAACTAACGATCAGGATTATGTGAATGAGACGGTAGAAACGCTGGAAAATCTCATTGAATGTGAGCAACTCAAAGACGAGGAGCTGGACGTAATAGGTGAATTGCTCTCTAATTTCTACGGAGCTATTGAGGTGGATACTATGATAAAAGCCGGCACTCCGCAGAAAGAAGCCCTTAACAGCTTTATGAAGCGCGTAGTAGGGTCTATTGACAAGTAAAATTATTATTATTATTTCTTTCACTAACTAAGAAAAAAAGCCACAGCGGTAAGCTGTGGCTTTTTTTGATGGTTTACTAACGTTTAACGGCTAAAGGCACTACTCCGAACTTTTTCTTAAAAGCCCTTGAAAAATGTGATACATACTCATAACCACAGGCTAAGGCTACTTCACTTACTGTTTTGCTACCTTCTTGTAATAATTGTTGGGCTAACAGCATCTTGTAATCGTACAGATACCCAAAAACAGTAGTGCCAAATACTTCTTTAAAGCCGTAACACAATTTCTTTTCATTCACCCCTACGCTGCGGGCTAACTCACTGATGCTAAGGCTTGCTTGTAAATCGGCGGTAATGAGGTGCCGTACTTCGTGCATCTTCTCTATATCTCGGGGGGTTTTGCAGTAACTATAAGTTTTGGGCAGCGCTTCTAGCTGCTCTACTTGTAATAGGAAAAGTTCTTGTACTTTTAGGTCGGCATAAGGGTGTGCTGCCTTGCCCAATAATGCCGACTGCTGTAATTGCGCCAAAACAGTTTGTAAGGCAAAGGTGCTGGCAATACTCCTTTCAGCCGAAAGAACAAAATTACCACTGCGCTCATACCGCTCGTAATAGGAACCAAATACTTCGGGGTACTGCGCCGCCATTAAAGCAAACTGCTGGGCAGTAATCACTATAGTAATCACTTCAATAGTATCCGATTTTTGCAGAAAATCTTTCCCATAACAAGGTTCCTTACCAAAAAATATGTTGTAAGTATTAGCTTGTAATACACAGGCTTGCCCGTCAATCTCTACACACATTCCTTTGCAGGTTTGGGTTACGAAGTGCAAGCGTACCGACGGAATATCCATCATTCCTTTAAAACTTACTTCTTCCTTAATATGCGCCAGCCAACGGTAATAAATATGACTGCCAAAAATTTCTTGCTCTAATTTAAAAGTACCTATATTGGTATTTACTTCATCGTAATAACTGCACACCTCATCTTCATTGCTTACCAAAGGTAATTCTATTTCTTTTATCATAAACTTAAAAAAGCTAATTAGGTTAAAAAAATAGCTATTTAGGTATAACAATCGTAGGGCTTCTTTGTACTACTTTTGCACCTTGATAACCATTAATTAGAACAAAAGTAAATAACATATTCCAAATGACCAAATTTATTCATCTATTAGTACTATTATTTTCTGTTTCTATCACAGCTCAGAACGGCTATGAGCTTATGGGTACTATTACCGATAAGGCTACCCAAAAGCCTTTATATCAGGCTACTATTTATATTAAAGAACTTAAAAAAGGTACTACTACCACCGCCCAAGGGGTATATCATTTTCAGCATTTGCCTCAAGGAACTTATACTGTAGAGTTCAGTTATTTGGGGTATCGTACCTATACTAAGAAAATTGCGGTGAAAGGCACTACTCGTTTTGATGTAGCCCTTAAAGAAGAAACACAAGAGATAGCCGAAGTAGTACTTTCGGCTAAGTCCAAAGCGCACCTGATAAAAGAACAGAGTATGCCGGTAAGTGTGATTGATATAAGTAGCTTGCGGGGTACGGTAAGCAGTGTACAAGATATTCTTGCCAAAACAGTGGGTATTACCCTGCGCACTTCGGGCGGGGTGGGCAGTAGTTCACGCATATCGGTACGCGGCTTAGAAGGCAAGCGCATAGGGTTCTTTATTGATGAACTCCCCCTTTCGGAACAGACGGATTATATTGATATTAACGATATTCCGGTAGATATGATTGACCGCATCGAGATTTACAAAGGCGTGGTACCGGCACGTTTCGGGGGTTCTTCTTTGGGTGGGGCTATCAATATCGTAATTCGCGAGTACCCCGATAAATATGCCGACCTTAGCTATGGCTATGAAAGCTATAACACCCATAAGCTGCAAGGGGTATTTAAACGAAACCTCAAAGAAAAAGGACTTACCTTAGGCATTGGCGGAGGCTATACTTCTTCCGATAATAACTATACTTTCCAGTCGCCTTACCGCAAGGACTTATACATTACTCGTAACCACGATAAATACCGCAAATACCTCATAGGCGGAAGCATCAAGGCTAAAAAATGGTGGTTTGACGAGGTAGAGTTTGAACCTGTAATAGTTAAAACGTATAAAGAAATACAGGGTATTGAATACGATATACGCGAGGCTTATAGTGAATCACTAATGACGGGCTTGGCTAACAAAGTTGAAAAAGATAACTTTCTCACCTCAGGGCTTACCCTCGATATGTTTAACGGATTGGTATTTACACGTATGAACTTTGTTGATAAAGCTACTAAACGCTATGAGTGGGACGGTACCTCCTACCCTACTGCTTCCCGATATGGGGGCGAAGTAGGTTACAATTACCCTTCGGACTCCGACGATAAAAAGCTGACCTTTGTTAATAAAACGAACTTGGAATACCCCCTTACCGAAAACCATTCTATTAACTTTAACAGCGTGTTCTCATTGGCTTACGGAATGCCTCACGATGAGCTCAAGAAAAAGAGCCTTGGTAAGCAGGTTAATTTTAACTCGCAAATGAACAGCTGGGTGGCAGGGGTTACTTATGACTATCGTACCCCTACCGACTCATTCCTGAACTCGTTCACCCTAAGGCACTACCTTTATACTATGCACACCCAAAACGCACCCTTGTTTGTGCCTGGAACCTATGATGTAAATCTGCATAAAAGTGATTGGGGCATAAACAACGCCTTGCGCTACCGATTCACACGCGCTATTATGGCTAAACTCTCGGCAGGATATGATGTGCGCATACCTTCCGAAACCGAACTCCTTGGCGATGGTATAGCGGTAGTACCAAGTCCCGACCTTTTGCCCGAACGAAACCTCAGTGCCAATATAGGTATTTTATATGACCTTACAGCACAACACCCTACTAATACCCAAGTAGAACTGAACTTTTTTTATATGAGCCTCGAAAATATGATACGATATACTTCAGGGCTTATAGGCGCCCAATACCAAAACTTTGGGCAGATGCGTACCCTTGGAGTAGAGTTCGAGGCTAAAGCCGATGTGCTGCCCTCACTGTACCTGTATGCCAATACTACCTACCAAGACCTTCGCGACACTCGCCCCTACGAAACCCAAAGTACCGTGCCTAACGCTACTCGGAACAAACGAATACCTAACATACCGTACTTTATGGCGAATGTAGGAGCCGAATTTCACCGTGAAAACTTATTCGGAGGGAGCAACCAAAATACACGCCTCTTTGCCGACCTCGCTTTTGTAGAAGAATATTTCTATGACTTTGAAATGACTCAACTTGAAAAACGACGCATACCGCGCAATACTACTATCGATATAGGTTTTGAACACAGCTTCCTGAACAATAAAGTATTCTTATCGGGCAAAATACGAAACCTGACCAATGCCAAAGTACTCAGTGAGTTTAACCGACCCCTAATGGGTATTAATGGCGGACTCAAATTAAGGGTTATATTCTAAATAGTAATTAATGACAAAACATATAGAACAATGAAAAAATCATTTTTAACCTTGTGCTCATTAGCACTTATTGCTGTGTCTTGCAAAAAAGAAGACACTCCCGAAACTATCCTTAAAGGAGGAATGGGTAACTACCTCCTCGAAACCTCATTAACCAATGATGGTGTGAGTGGTAGCTCATACTTACAGCTTTTTGGCTCTCTGTCGGGCACTGTTGATAATAGCTTGGCAGAGCAGATAGAGTTTGGTAGCTCTGTTCAGGTAGAAGGTAATAACATCTACTTATTCGATACTATCAAAGGTACCGGAGGCGTAATCCTTTACACCTACGACCCCTCTACCAAACGCTTTACTAAAAAAGCTAACCTATCGACTCCTGCTAACTCAATGGTAGGGAACCTAACCATCGTTAGTCCTACCAAAGCATATCTGCCTCTGTTCGGTATAGGCGTTGTGTGGATTATCAACCCACAAACTTTGGAAAAGAAAGGTGAAATAAGTCTTACTAAATACGCTCATACCGATACCAGTTCCGACCCTTCTATGGGTATACTACACAACGGTAAATATTACCTAAGTCTTGCCCAAATAAACATTGCTGATGGTTGGCAACCCTACCCCGACTACCAACAGTGTGATGTGGCTATCATCAACCCACAAACAGACGTAGTGGAAAAAGTAGTTTCAGAAACTACTTCAGGACTTACTTTCCCTACACGCCCTATGGCTCAGTGTAGAGGTATGATGTTCGTTACCGAAACAAAAGACCTCTATATAGCTACTGTAGGATATTTTGGCTTTAACCCTGCTAATAAAAAAAGTGGATTTATATGCATACCAAATGCTAACACTGTATCGGAAACAGAATTTGATACTGCCAAAACGTGGGATATATCTACCACCACTATTGAAGGTACTACCTATAAACCCGCTTGCGTACTTAACGCACAGTATATGGGTAGCGGCAAAGTAGCTGCTTATGTAGGTATTTCGGAACTCTATACCAAAAACGCCTATACTGCCAAAAGTGCAATGGCTGTTATTATCGATCTCAATGCTAAAACTATTAAGCAAATACAAGGCATACCTCTTACCGATGGGTATAGTGTATTCATAACCAAGTACAAGGATAAAGCTGTATTTGCTGCCTTCGGAATTGATAAACGCGGACTCTTTACCTACGACCCTGTTACTGGCAAAACAGAACAGATACTAACCACTGTAGGTAATCCTGCTTTCTTCCACGCTTGGTAAAGAGTAGTTGTTATTGGGTGTTAGTAGTCAGATTTTTAGCTACTAACACCTAATTTTTTAACACTAAGAACTAAAAATGAATAAAATACCCGAAACAATGCTCATAACCCTATGGGCAAAAGCAACCGAATTAAAAGAACGCAACCCTTTATTGCGCGATGAAAAAGCAGCCGAGATTATCGGCAAAATAGACTATGATTTCAGCAAGTTTAAGAAAGCCTCCTTCTCACAGGCGGGCGTATGCGTACGGGCAAGCCTTATAGATGACGAGGCGCGTGCCTTTATAGCCGCACACCCCGATGCGGTAGTAATACAACTGGGCGCAGGGCTCGATGCCCGTTATGAGCGTTTGGGCTGTCCGCCAGTAACGCACTGGTACGACCTCGATTTGCCCGAAGTGATAAGCATACGTAAGCAGTACTTTAATGAAAGTCAGCACCGTACCTTCTTAGCAATGTCTCTTTTCGATAAAGATTGGATAGAACTTGTAAAAGCACCTCACAAGCCTGTACTTATTATTATAGAGGGGGTACTTATGTACTTCACACAAGCTGAGGTAAAAAACTTTATGAAGCACCTTTGTGAGGAGTTTGACAAAGCTACCATACTCTTCGATATGCTTGCCTACGCCTTAGTAGGTCACGCTAAGAATCACGATACATTAGGAGCTATGGAAAAAGATAAACGTCCTGAATTTCAGTGGAGCGAAAAAGATAGCGTAGTAATGGAGAGTTGGCACCCCCAAATACATTTAACCAAAGAATACTATATGAGTGATTACGACCAAGGGCGTTACCCCTTTGTGTTCCGTATGCTATATAAAATACCTTATTTTTACAAGCGTTTTAACCAACGAGTAATCCGTTTGCAAATAGCAAATTAAGCTGCCAATAATTTTCTAATTGGCTAATTTGCCAATTGCTAATTGTTTTGTATCTTTGCCGCATATTAAACCTAAGAGTAGCAAAACTCTTATTTTTTACTTAAATTGAAAATGAAAATAGCTATCGGAAACGACCACGCAGGCGTTGATTACAAAAACGCTATCATTACAGCCCTACAAAACGAGGGTATTGAGGTACTGAATTGCGGCACTAACTCTCACGACAGTGTCGATTATCCCGACTTTGGTCACGCTGTTGCCAAAGCCTTAGAAGATAACCACGCCGACTTGGGTATCGTGATTTGCGGCAGTGGTAACGGCATTGCAATGACCGTGAACAAACACCCTCAGGCACGCTGTGCCGTATGTTGGACAAAAGAACTCGCTGCCCTTGCACGCGCCCATAACAATGCTAATGTACTGAGTATACCAGCGCGTTTCACTGCCATTGAACAGGCTGTTGAGATTGTACGTACCTTCTTAACTACCGATTTTGAAGGAGGTCGGCACGAAAGACGCGTACAGAAAATATAAAGGCTAATGTACTACCTCGATGTACATTCGCACACCCAGCACTCCACTGCCAATACATTGGTTATCCGTAACCAATACCCCCTTACTGCCGATACTTCCGAGCCTTTTTCGGTAGGTATACACCCTTGGTACACCACCGATTGGCAGGCGCAGTGGGAAGCCTTATTACCTATAGCTCGGCACCCTAACTGCTGGGCTATAGGTGAGTGTGGGCTTGATAAAAACACCTCTACTCCCCTACCCTTACAGCAAGAAATCTTTCTTCGGCACATACGCTTATCCGAAGCGTTAGAACTTCCGCTTATCATACACTGTGTAAAGGCTTATGCCGAAATTATTGCCTTAAAAAAAAATACCCACGCACAACAGCTATGGGTATTACACGGTTTTCGGAAGAATATACAAGTAGCACAAAGTATGATAGCTAATGGTATAGCCCTCTCATTCGGAGCAGCTTTGCAGTACGATAGCCGCCTGCAAGAAGTATTCAAAACTCTTCCTAATAACTACTGTTTTTTGGAGAGTGACGATGCCCCAATACAAGTAAGTGAACTAAAAGTAAAAATTGCGTGATTTATGGAGAATCACGCAATTTTTGGTTTTAATAAGCTGAAAAACAAAGGTGATTTTATATAACTTTGTTTTTTCTTATTTACAGAAATAGCTTCTAAGAAGCCTAAATCGACTAACTGCTTTAGGTCGGTACGGGCAGTGTAGTTTGAAACAAGAAACCTATTTTCTATTTCTTTGATAGAGAGAATACGCTCAGGATCATCGTAAATTATTTTGATGATTTGTGCCATACGCTCATTTACTCCTGCTATTTTCATAAACTGAGAGGCTTGGAATATTTCTTTCTGTTTGCGGTTGATATAATCTTTTAAGGCATCAAAGGCTTTTTCCATTGCTTTGAGCTGATAGCTGATAAAGTAGCTGAGGTCATTATCATCGGCTTCGGTGTAAAGAAAGGCTTTTTCATACTGACTTTTACTTTCTTTTATAATGCGCGAAATGGAAAGATATTCGGTAAGCCAATAGCCCGATTTGAGCATATACCAATAAAAAAGAGCCCGTGCTGTACGTCCGTTGCCATCGGTAAAAGGGTGTATGTAGCCTATCATAAAGTGTAGGATACAGGCTTTTATAAGCGGGTGAATGAAGTTATGCGTATTGGTGTTAAAAAAAGTGCATAACTCACCAATAAGTTCAGGGATTTCTGAAGCATCGGGAGAGGTATGTACTACTTCACTGCTGCTAAAATCGACTACATAAATATCATTATGTGTTCTAAAAGTACCTTCTTCAGCTTCTATATCGAGGGTTTTGTGACTGATGAGTTGGTGTAGATGTAGTAGGCTTTCAGGAGTGAGAGGGTTGTTTTTGTGTTGTACTATATACTGCATAGTATTGTAGTTGTTCACAATCATTACCTCCGACTTTGTTTTGGGTTTTATACCCTTCTGAATCATTTCCTTAGCCTTTTTGCGGGTAGTATTAGCTCCCTCAATCTGGCTGCTTGCAATAGACTCTTCCATAATAGAACTCATCATAAATTTGTGAGTATCGGTTTCGGCAATGCCCATATTACTGGTAAGGGTACCGCCTATATGCATATCAAAAAGGTGTAAAGCTTGCTGTATATAGTCGGTAAGGACATAGCTAAAGGTGTATTTACCAAACTTTATAGTTCGCTGGTTAAGGACGCGATATAGCTTTACTGCCTGCCATAGTTCTTCAGGAGGGGTGTCTTTGGCTTTGTATTTCAGCTGAGACCAATATAGGTAATCGTTTTGTATTTTTTGTAAGTAACCTTTTGATAATAAAGAATCTATAAGAGTGATGGCACTGGCTTTTGGGGCAAAAGGTGGGGGGCTTTCAATCATTGTTATTTTGTTTTAGGCTGCAAATATAGTAAAAATTGCGTGATTTATCGAGAATCACGCAATTTTTGTTTTTTTGGTGTTGATTATCATTTTATTATGAATAGATATGTTTAATTTAAACACTTTTGTTGTAAGAAAAAACTATCACATAAAAAATTGTTAATAAGTGTGTTAATAAGTATTTTCAAATTCTGTAAAAACAAAATCTATGTTAGCTAACTTTGCACCCTCAAAATTACAAAAATAATTATGAGTAAATTTATGAAACTCACAGCAAAACAGCTGGAAACTAAATTAAATTTTATTGAAAACTATCTTGCATTATACAATGCGCAGGAGGTATCTATTTTTGGCGAAAAAGGAAAAAATAATCAAAAAAACGTTATTATGGGGAAAAAAGAAGTAAAAACTATTGAGGAGCAAATTGCTATTCTCAAAACAAGAGGTATGCATTTTGACAATGAAGAAAAAGCGAAGGAAATTCTCAGAGATGTAGGCTATTATCGCTTAGGATTTTATTGGTTCTATTTTCAAGAGGATACTAAAAATCATATTTTTGCTGAAAATACTCAATTTTCAACAATTATTGATTTGTATTATTTAGATATGGATTTTAGGCACCTATTGATTAAGGTATTGAGTAGAATAGAAATTAATCTAAGAACTCAGATAATCTATATTGTGTCTTCTTTTTATAAAGAAATACCTGTTTGGTTTGCAGACCCTAAAATTATGAAAAAGGAGTTTATTCGTGAATTGCCTAACTGTTATACCGAGTCCTTTAAGAAACAAAATGAAGTAATTTCAAGGCATCATAAAAAATACACTAATGATAGATATGCCCCTGCTTGGAAAACTTTGGAGTTTATGACTTTAGGAAGTATCTATCAAATATTTAAGGCGTTGAAAAACACTGCCATTAAAGAAGAAATAGCTAACTACTACGGCATAAAAAACATTAAAATATTTGATAATTACTTTAGAGCGATTGTTTATATTAGAAACATTTGCTCTCATACTAGAGTTCTGTTTGATCTTAATACTTATTTTTCCATTAAATCAAGTAAAGTTTGTTCTATTGCACAAGACGAAAGGAACTCTCTGAATGCTATCATAAAAGTAATACATTACTTTTTGAATGTTATTTCAAAAAATAGAGCAGAAGATTTGAGAAATAATATAAAAAGTCTTATCTCAAATCATATTGAAAATGAAGCTATTACAAAAATAGTAAGAGAAAAAATGAAAATTTCATTGCAAGATTAAAAATATTTCCTACCTTTGCAACGTAGAAAGTGTCCTTGCAGACAAGCACTGTTATCGGCACTATAAAAGCGAATCATAAGCCCCTTCCTTTGCGATGGGGCTTTTTTTTGAAACTATGAATGAGAATAATTGGTTAGAAAGAACAGAACTTTTGGTGAAAGCCGAAGGAATTGCTATCCTCCAAAAAGCGCATATCCTTATAGCTGGTCTGGGAGGTGTAGGCTCGTACGCGGCTGAGTTTGTGGCACGTGCAGGAGTAGGGGCTATGACCATTGTAGATGCCGATACGGTGTCGGTTACTAATATTAACCGTCAGTTGCCCGCTTTGCACTCGACAGTGGGGCAGGGAAAGGCTGAGGTGATGGCAGCACGACTGTTGGATATTAATCCGGCGTTAAAACTTACTGTACTACACGAGTTTCTGAGCCCCGAAAGGGCTTATGATATAGTAACCCCTGAGTTTGATTACGTGATTGACTGCATAGATAGCATCACCCCAAAGCTGAATTTGATATTGGCTGCTAAACGCAAAAAAATACGATTGGTAAGCAGTATGGGCGCAGGCGGTGCTACCGATGTGTCGCAAATAAAAGTAGCCGACCTGATGAAGACGTATAACTGTCCGCTGGCTAAATTTATTCGCAAAAGGCTTAAAAATGAACGTATAGATTCGGGTATTAAGGCTGTGTTCTCGGCAGAGATAGTGTCCAAGGACAGTATGCAGCGCACTGAGGGCTTAGATTACAAGAAGTCTTTTTACGGTACTATTAGTTTTATGCCAGCAGCTTTTGGGCTACACGCTGCCGCAACGGCTATTAATTATCTGCTAAAGAATAGGGGAGAGGCTCTACAGGAAAAGGGGTGTTAATTTAATTGGTTGTAGGTCAAACGCATAAAAAGTTACCTCAAAAATAACAAAAAATCATCTTTTTGCTATTTTCATTGCGAATAATGCAAAGTGAGGGGTTAGAATTGAAACGCTTGATATTCAGTGAAGTAACGCTTATTGTTCGCTCACCTTTCGCTCTGCCTTCGCTCTGCCTTCGAGATGGCTCCAAGCAGGTTTTGATAAGGTTTTTATTGTAATGAGTTCATTGTTAAGGAGTTGGGGTTCTGTGCAAAAAAAGCGGTTGGGGTTGGTGATTTTTGAATTATTCGCAACAAAAACGATGAAAAGATGCATTTCAGGCATTAAGTTTTGGAGAGGAGTAAAACAGTTTTAGTCTGTTTAAACTGAATTTGTTGTTAAAAATTTGCAGATTTAAAAAAATGTTGTACCTTTGTGCCTAATATTTCATAGTACTGAGGATATGGTTTTTGAAGAAGACATATTAGTAGACGAAGATATTGCTGTAGGGGAAGCCTTATTAAATGATGACTTAACTGCAGAGGATATTTGGGCTTTTGAGAAAGGAATGGAAGATGTAAGAAATGGAAGAACAATAAAGAGTACTTTTTTACAGAATGTTTTGCACCAATGGGTAAATAGTGGAGAATCTTTTAATAAAGAGGCTTTACGCCAAAAAATATTTCAGAGATAAAAATGTATATACTTGATTGGTCGGATAATGCTGTTGATGAGTATCTTGAAACTCTTGAATATTGGGAACTGCGCAATGGAACAAATACCTATTCATTAAAAATAATGAAGGAGATAGATAAAGTATCAGCAGAAATAGCAGCAGACCCTATTTCCCTTTCTTATTATATTCCTACTTATAAAGTCTATAGAAAATCTTTACTGAAAGGTAAGTTTTATCTTTTTTATATGATTGAAGGTAAAGTAATTCATATTTTGCACTTTCGCAGTGTAAAGCAGGCTCCTTTATATGAATGATATGAACAGAAAAATAAAATAACCTGATACCTAAAAATAAAAGAATGAAGCAAATTTTATTTTCAGCGGGGTTGTTGGCGGCTGTAATAGGCTGTAATAATCCTCAAAAAACGGACGAAACCCTTATGAACTACCCCGAAACAAAAAAAGGTGATGTGGTAGATAGTTATTTCGATGTGCAAGTAGCCGACCCTTACAGATGGTTAGAAGATGACCGCTCGGCAGAAACGGCTGCTTGGGTAAAAGCTCAGAATGAGTTTACCACTAAGTACTTGCAACAAATACCGTATCGAGAAACTATTAAAAAACAACTTGAAGAGCTTTGGAACTATGAAAAAGTAGGATTACCTTTCAACGAAGGGGCTTATACCTATTATTATAGAAATAGCGGATTGCAAAACCAATCAGTACTATTCAGAAAGAATAAAGATGGTAAAGATGAGGTGTTTTTAAACCCTAATACTTTTTCGGCTGATGGTACTACTTCATTAAGTACGCTGGAATTTAGTGAAGATGGTTCGTTGGTGGCTTACCTTATATCGGAAGGGGGAAGCGACTGGCGCAAGGGGATAGTCCTAAATGCTGAAACTAAGGAGCAGATAGGCGATACCTTAGTAGATATAAAATTTAGCGGTGTGGCTTGGAAAGGTAATGAAGGCTTCTTCTACTCAAGCTACGACAAACCTCAAGGTAGTGAACTATCGGCTAAAACCGACCAACATAAATTGTATTTCCACAAGTTAGGCACCCCACAAAAAGAAGACGAGCTTATTTTTGGTGGTAATGCCGATGAAAAGTACCGCTATGTGTCGGGAGCAGTATCTACCGATGGGCGTTATTTATTTATTTCAATGGCTCAAGCTACTTCGGGCAATAAATTACTTGTGAAAGATTTAAACAATGCTAAAGCGCCTTTCGTAGTTATCACTAATACGCTTGATGCCGATACTGACTTTGTGGATATAAAAGGTTCAACACTTTACCTACAAACAAACCTTAATGCTCCGAACAAACGATTGGTAAAGGTGGATATAGCTAAACCACAGCCCGAAAACTGGAAAGATGTAATACCCGAAACCGAGAATGTGCTTAGCATTTCATTGGCTGGCGACTATATTTTTGCTCAGTATATGGTGGATGCGGTATCGCAAGTAAAACAATATGACTATGACGGTAAGTTTATAAGAGAGGTGGAGTTCCCTAACGTGGGTACAGCAAGTGGCTTCAGTGCTAAAAAGAATGAAACACGCACCTATTATAGTTTTACGAACTATGCTACTCCGAATACTTTGTATGAAATGGACTTGGAAACAGGTAAAACTAAATACTATTGGAGACCTTTTATTCCTTTTAACACAGTTGATTACGAATCAAAACAAGTGTTTTACAACAGTAAAGACGGCACCCGCATACCGATGATTATCACCTATAAGAAGGGACTAAAATTAGACGGTAACAATCCTACCTTACTATATGGTTACGGAGGGTTCAATGTGAGTTTGCAACCGCGCTTTAGTGTGCCGATGGGCGTTTGGATGGCACAAGGAGGTATATATGCTGTGGCTAACCTACGCGGAGGTGGTGAGTACGGTAAAAAATGGCACGATGCAGGTACTAAAATGCAAAAACAAAATGTTTTTGACGATTTTATAGCTGCTGCCGAATACCTTATAAAAGAAAAATATACTTCACCTAACTATTTGGCTATCAAAGGAGGTTCTAACGGAGGGTTATTAGTAGGTGCAACAATGTTACAACGCCCCGACCTTTTCAAGGTAGCAATACCCGAAGTAGGCGTATTGGATATGTTGCGCTACCATACCTTTACCGCAGGAGCAGGCTGGGCATACGATTACGGTACAGCTGCCGATAGCAAAGAAATGTTTGAGTATTTAAAAAATTACTCACCTTTACACAATGTGAAACAAGGGGTAAGTTATCCAGCAACTTTAGTTACTACTGGTGACCACGACGATAGGGTAGTGCCAGCTCATAGTTTTAAGTTTGCTGCCGAGTTACAAGCCAAACAAACGGGTACTAATCCTATACTCATTCGCATAGAAACTAATGCGGGTCACGGAGCTGGAACGCCCGTAAGTAAGGTTATAGAACTCAATGCCGACATACAAGCGTTTGCCTTGTGGAATATGGGTGTTAGAAAATAAGAGGAAGTTTAATGTTTTTTTACATTTACCAGTTTTAAAAGATTGATTTTGTAAATAAAGTGTTAAATTTTGTGTTTGTGCAAAAATTAAAGTAAATAAATTTTGTGGGTGTGAAATAAATTGCGTACGTTTGCGCCCTAATTAAAATGTGAATTTAAACAATGTTTATGGCAAGAAGAATATTTGTAGTGCTACTGCTATGTTTAGTAGTAATAGCGTGTAAGCGCGGCGGTGGCGATAACAAAGGAGAGCTTGTAGGTGTAGGTGGTAAAAGTTGGAAGCAACCTACCCCTTATGGTATGACACTTATTCCAAGTGGCTCATTCATTATGGGTAGTTCTGATGATGATAAAACCGCAAGTATGAACGCTAACGTCAAGACGGTGAGTGTTGGTTCTTTCTATATGGACGAAACAGAAATCACTAACAGTGAGTACCGTCAGTTTGTGAACTGGGTGCGCGACTCAATTATCAGAACTAATTTGGCTGAGATGGCTGAACAAACAGGTCAAACATCGGGCGGTGGCGGAATAGGTGACTATGCCTATCTTGATTCCAATACCGAAAAGATGAATGCTTGGCAGCAATATCTTCAAAATACTTATGGTGATGAGAAGGCTCGCAAACTCAATAAAAAGAAAGCTCTTATTTGGGATACTAACAAGTTCCCCGATGAGTACTATTCTGAAGTGATGGACAAGATGTACTTGCCCGAAGAAGAAGCTTATAACGGTAAACGTATTATGGACGTTCAAAAATTTGAGTTCAAATACCAATGGCTTGATATGGACAAAGCAGCGCGCAAACGCGGTAACCGTAAAGACTTCATAAAAGAAGAGATTGTAAAAGTATATCCCGATACTACCGTATGGATTCGTGACTTTAACTACTCATATAATGAGCCTATGCATAACGACTACTTTTGGCACGAGGCTTATGGTGATTATCCTGTAGTAGGAGTAAGCTGGATACAAGCAAAAGCTTTCTGTGAATGGCGTACCTTGAACAAAAATGCTTACCAAAAAGCTAAAGGTGACTACACTGTGAATGCTTTCCGTTTGCCTATCGAGTCAGAATGGGAATATGCAGCACGTGGAGGTCTGCCAGGAGGTACTTATCCTTGGGGAGGTCCTTATACTTATGACGACAAAGCTTGTTTCCTTGCAAACTTTAAACCTTTACGAGGTGACTACGCATCCGATAACGCCCTGTATACAGTAGAAGCTAAATCATACGAACCTAACGGCTATAATTTATATAATATGGCTGGTAACGTATCGGAATGGACGAATACTTCTTATGACCCTAACTCATACGAATATATGTCGACTATGAACCCTAACGTATTGGACGATAGTAACCGTCGTAAAGTAATACGTGGAGGTTCTTGGAAAGATGTTGCTTTTATGCTACAAGTAAATACTCGTGATTATGAGTACCAAGATTCGGCTCGTAGCTATATAGGATTCCGTACAGTACAAGACTTTATGGGTATCAGTGAAAAACAACAATCTAAGTCGGCACGTGGATATAGATAGAAATTTAAAAAACAATCAAATTTAACTATTTTCAACAACATTTTAATAAATAAAAAACGTTATGGCAGGAAGTAAAGTAACAAAAAGAATTTTTAATTATGCTTATGGTATTGGTGCATCCGTTGTAATTGTGGGTGCGTTGGCTAAAATTTTGCACGCCGATATTATGGGAATCAGTGGTAGTGTACTATTGGCAGTAGGTATGGGTACTGAAGCCATTATCTTCTTTATGTCGGCATTTGAGCCTATCGAAGAAGAAATAGACTGGTCATTAGTATACCCTGAACTTAAGGGAGGTGAGCCTATTGCACGTCAAGGAGTAGTAGCACAACAAACCCCAGTAGAAGACAAAGCTCTTAAAGAATCACTTTCAGAAAAATTAGACGGTATTTTAGCTGAAGCTAAGATTGATGCTAACTTGATGCGTAGCTTAGGTAAATCAATAGAAAACTTTGCTGAAGCAAGTAAGGAAATTGCTCCTATTAGTGGAACAATGGTAGCTACTCACAAATATGGTGAAGAACTATCAGAAGCTGCCTCAAACTTAGAATCACTTAATAGCCTTTATAAATTACAATTAGAAAGAACAGAACGCCAAGTATCTGCCCAAGCAGGAATTGCCGATAACCTTGATTCACTAAATCAACAGATGCTTTCTTTCAAAGATAACTTAAAATCACTAAACACTATCTACGGAGGAATGCTATCAGCGATGGGTGGCGCACGTTAAAAAGTAATTCTATTTATTAACATTAAAACTTATTTAGCTTATGGCAGGAGGAAAGGCAAGTCCTAGACAGAAGATGATTAACCTGATGTACCTTGTGTTTCTCGCAATGATTGCGTTAAATATGGGTAAGCAAGTGCTCGACGCTTTCGGGTTAGTCAATATTAAATTTGAATCAGCAAATTCAAGAGCAACTAATGAAATTAATACTGCTTTTGAAGAATTGCAAACAAAAGCAAGTGAAAGCCCCGCTCAGTTCGCCGCAATATTAGAGCAAGCTAAACAAATCAAAACTATTTCAAGTGATTTGTATAACTATATAGGTGAATTTAAAACAGGGGTAGAAGACGCTATCGGTCAGAAAGATGTACCCGTAGACCAAAAAGATTATCAAGCTATGGATAAATCTGACTATACCGACCACTTGTTCTTTGCCGAAGGAGCAACCAAAGGTCAAGAATTTGTGGATAAAATTAATGCTTACCGCGAAGAAGTTCTTAAAATATTAGGTACTAATAAAAATTATGCTAACTTAGCTGCTAAAGTAAAAGATAACTTTAGTACTGATGATAGAAAAGATAAAGATGGTAATACTGTAAAATGGCTTTCTTTTAACTTTGAAGGATTCCCTTATATAGCAACCTTAGCCAAGTTCTCAATGATGCAGTCTGACATTTTATCAGTACAACAAGATTTCTTTGCTGAAGCATTGGCAGGTAGCTTGAAATCGCAAGTATCAATGACTAACTATACAACTTTGCTTGAACAAGGTAAAGGTGCTTACTATCAAGGAGAAAAATTTGATGGTTCAATAGTATTAGGTCGTAAAGATGCTACTACCCGTCCTAATCAAGTTGATATAGCTTTAGACGGTAGAAAACTATCTGCAAATGAGTATTCAATAGAAGACGGACGTGTAAAACTTAATATCGGAGCTGGGAATACTGGTGAACATAAAATTACAGGTAACCTTTTCTTTGACCAAGATGGTGAACGTATAGCAGTGCCTGTAGCCCAATCATTCTCAACTATTCCTAAACCTAACTCAGCAGTTATTTCGGCAGATAAGATGAACGTAGTGTATCGCGGTGTTGATAACCCGATTACTATTTCAATGCCTGGTGTGCCAGATAACAAAATTATGGCTTCAGGGCAAGGTCTTTCTAAAGCATCGGGTACTGGTGCTTGGGTAATGCGCCCTGGCCAAGGTAAAGATGTTACTATTACTGTAACAGGTGAGTTAGAAGGACAACGCTTTAGTTCATCAAAACTATTCCGTATTAAAAGTATACCACGTGCATCAACTAGTATAGCGGGACAAATATCCGAAGCTAAATTGCCTAAGGCAAACTTAGCAGTGTTGCCTATCAATGCTGTGTTAGAAGACTTCGACTTTGATTTGAATCTGCAAGTATATGAATTTAAAGTATTCATTCCTGGACAACCTAGTGTGGCTGTAAAAGGTAACAAATTTAACGAACAAGCTAAATCAGCTATCAGCCGCGCTAAGAAAGGTGATAAAATACAGATATTTGATGTTAGAGCAAATATTGTGGGTAACTCAAGCCTTAAATTACCCCCTGTATCACCTATCATCATTGAAATTACAAACTAAGAGAATATGTCATATATGAAGAATATAATAGTACTATTAATTTTACTCTTTACTTTTCAACTCTCCTCAGCACAGGTAAATATCCTAAATGCTAAGGTAGCAAGTGATATAGGAGTTAAAACAGCAGCTCAAATAGAAGCTGATAATGATAAACCCCTACCTTATGGCTATGTAGATGACCGAGATATCCTTTGGTCTGTTGAAGTATGGGAAGTAATAGACCTTAATGAACGTGCTAACTTTCCTTTACTATTCCCTACTGATACTTTGGAGGTAGACGCTTATCGTCGCTCTTTATACGATGTACTATTGAAGAATATTAAAAATGGTAAAATAAAAGACCTTTATGTGGACTCTTATTTTACTCAAACTAAAACAACTGAGTCTTTACAAGCTTCAATGTCTAAAGTTGATACCTTAGATGTAGGTTATGAGCAACTTAATGCTGGTGAAGCTCTTTCACCTGAGTATATTACGCGCCGTAACTTAGAGGCTGGTGATATAGCTCAATATCACATTCGTGGTATTTGGTACTTTGATAAACGACAAGGAGAACTTAAATATCGTTTACTCGCTTTAGCTCCCGTAGCCCCCGATGTGAACTTTATTGATTCAGACGACTCTACTATGTCGGCATTAGTACCTTTGTTTTGGATATTCTATCCTCAAGTACGCGATATACTGCACGAAGCAAAAACTTTCAACCGTAAAAATGACTCTCGACCTATGTCATTTGATCACTTGCTCAATGCACGTATGTTTAGCTCGGTAATTTACCAGGAGGCTAACGTGTATGGTGATAGAAAAATTAAAGATTACTTACCCAACAATGCTCTGTTCCAACTCTTAGAATCGGATAAGATTAAAGAAAAGATTCGTGATAGAGAGCAAGATATGTGGGCAAACTAATATAATTTAAATTCACACAAATCTTAAAACTGTTTTGAAAAAGCATTCCCAACAATGCTTTTTTGAAACAGTTTTTTTACACTAAAATAATATCAAGAAACAATGAATATCAAAAATGCACAATTAGAAGTTGACAATTGGATTAAAGAACACGGAGTGCGTTATTTTAACGAACTTACCAATATGGCACAACTCACGGAAGAAGTAGGAGAGGTAGCACGCATTATAGCTCGTCGTTATGGTGAACAATCGGAAAAAGAAAGTGATAAGAATAAAGACTTAGGCGAAGAACTTGCCGATGTAGTTTTTGTAGTATTTTGTTTAGCAAACCAAACGGGTATTAATCTTCAAGAGGCTTTTGATAAAAAGATGCTCAAAAAAACTCAACGAGACCATAACCGTCATCATAATAATGAGAAACTAAAATAAAATAGTCGGGGTGGCTGCAGCAGCCACCCCGATGTGCTTCATTATAAGAAAGTAAGTATTTTATCTATTCATCACTATCATCATACTCATCATCATCTTCTTCTTCAAATTCCTCCTCTTCTATATCTTCAGGTTCAGAGGCTTTTTTACCTTTAGCTGTACTCTTTTTCTTACCTTTTTTCTTACCTGATGGTAGTTCGTTATGTTTTAACCACTCTCTTATTTGAGCTTCTAATTCTTCTGTAAGTTCAGGATTATCTTTTAACATATCCAAGGCAGCATCGCGTCCTTGTCCTAATCGAGTTTCTTTATAACTGAACCAAGCACCACTTTTAGTTATAATGTCGGAATCAACCCCAATATCTAATATTTCACCAATCTTTGAGATTCCTTTACCGAAAATAATATCAAATCCCGTCGATTTAAAAGGCGAAGCAACCTTATTTTTCACTATTTTTACCTTAGTGCGGTTACCTATTATTTCACCTTTACTATCTTTAATAGCAGCAGTACCTTGAGCTCCTCCATCCTTGCGAATATCCAAACGTATAGACGAATAAAACTTTAGAGCGTTACCACCTGTAGTAGTCTCGGGGCTACCAAATGTTACCCCTATCTTATCGCGTAACTGGTTGATGAATATCACAATACAATTCGCTTTGCTAATGCTTCCTGTAATTTTTCGCAGTGCTTGTGACATTAGGCGTGCGTGAAGCCCCATTTTAGATTCCCCCATATCACCATCAATTTCACTTTTAGGGGTAAGAGCCGCAACCGAGTCGATAACTACAATATCTACTGCGTTTGAACGGATAAGAGCATCAGCTATTTCAAGAGCTTGTTCACCGCTATCAGGCTGAGTTACTAAAAGTTCTTTTACATTTACACCTACGCGCTGTGCATATACAGGGTCAAAAGCGTGTTCAGCATCAATAAAGGCAGCAGTACCTTTAGCTTTTTGCACCTCGGCTATAGCGTGTAGGGTAAGGGTAGTTTTCCCTGATGACTCAGGCCCAAATATCTCAATCACACGTCCTTTAGGGTAACCACCTACTCCTAAGGCAGCATCTAAACCTATTGAGCCTGTAGAGTATACCTCAACATCTTCCACAGGATTATCGCCAAGGGCACGTACGGTACCTTTGCCGTATGCTTTATCAAGCTTTTCTAAAGTAAGTTTTAGAGCTTGTTTTTTTTGTTCTTCTAAAGTAAGTTCTTTGTCGTTTTTTGCCATTGTTAATGGTTTTAAATTCTTGTTGCAAAAGTACTAATAATTCCTTTAACCCACAAATATTGATACTTATTTTTGCACTTCTTGTTCTTTTCTCTTGATAAGGAATAAGGCAATACCCAATCCAATCAAGAAGCCCTTAATAAAAATCAGACCATCACCCCAAGGCAGCTCTCTGTCAGTTCCCTGCATTGTTTTGTTAATGATGAACATCACCACATTCAGCCCAATAATAATACTCAGTCCAATAATAATATAATACTTGCTAAAAGTAAGGTCTTTTTGTTGTTTTTCAGCGAAAATACTAGTTAAGGAACGCTGTTTATATTTCAAGTGAAAATAAGCAAATACTCCTATTATAGGCAAAAAAAGAATCACAGCAAACCATATAGGGTTAGCGTATGGTTTCTTTTTTAGTAAGCCATTAATATTATCAACATACCCCCAAAGGGTCAAACCAATTTGCAAAACAGCAAAGACAATAAGTAAATTAGTCATAAAAATAGTGTATTAGAAGGTTTTTTCAGCTGCAAATGTACATCAAATTTTCAAATAATTCCCTATAACACGCAAGAATGTTTTTTTCTATTCTTTCTTTATATCTTCAGTTTGTTCTAATAATTTCAGTTCTTTACCATCAAAAACAGCAAAAGTAAAATAGTAAATCCAGTCGCCGGTATTTATATAAGTACTATTTTCACCTACTTTTATTGTCATAGGCAGGTGCCGATGCCCAAACAAGAAATAGTCATAATGCGTTGTTTGTAGTTTGCGTTTGCAGTATTGCACCAGCCATTCCTTATCTTCACCTAAAAAATGCACATCCTCATCACCCGAAATAAGTTTGTTTTTCACTGATAAGTACTGAGCCAATCGCACCCCAATATCAGGGTGAAGCCATCGGAAAAGCCACTTACAGAAAGGATTAGTAAAAACCTTTTTCATTCGTTTATACCCCTTATCACCAGGGCCTAAACCATCACCGTGACCTACCAAAAAACGCTTCCCAGCACACTGAAAGGGTAGGGGAGAGCGGTATACAGGTATCCCCAGTTCCGTTTCAAAATAATCATCCATCCACAAATCGTGGTTACCTACAAAAAAGTAGATAGGTATACCACTATCGCGCAGTTCTGCAAGTTTTCCAAGGACACGAACAAAACCTTTAGGCACTACGGTACCATATTCAAACCAGAAGTCAAACAAGTCGCCTAAGAGGAAGATAGCCCCTGCGTCAGCCTTAATACTGTCCAACCATTGCACGAAGCGCCTCTCACGAGGCCTGCTTTCAGCAGTCGTAGGAGCTCCGAGGTGATTATCCGAAGCAAAATATATTTTCTTATCTTGTGGTAAAGCAATCTCAAGCATAATAGTTTTTAGCATCAATTTAGTTTCACATCACTTATTTCTTTTGTCTTCGCCCCACAGCAGTTTATTGCGGAGGGTTTTCACAAAGCTATCACCTTTTAAGCAAATCATTTTTACAACGAACGAAGCCTTTCTAACAGTAATAGCCCGCTCATTAGGCATCGATTTGATATGTGAATCCATTGATAGCAAATACTTCTGTTCACGCCCCGATACCGTTAGTTTCACCTCAGTATCTTCAGGAATCACCAACGGACGAGCATTTAAGTTATGCGGAGCTATCGGAGTGATTACTAAGTTTTTGGCAGTAGGTACAATCACAGGACCGCCACAGCTCAGTGAGTAGCCTGTCGAGCCCGTAGGAGTAGCTATGATAAGCCCATCAGCCCAGTATGAGCTAAGAAACTCATTCCCCAATTCCGTATCGATAGTAATCATCGAAGCCGTATTTTTACGAGTAACACTAATTTCGTTCAGCGCAAAATTCACAGGGTCTACCATCTCACCATTATCGCTGTAAACAGCCTCAATCACCGACCGCTCTATAACACTATAGCTTTTGTTGCGCAGTTGTTCCACCACCTCAGGCAAACGGTCTTTATGCGCAGTAGCCAAAAAGCCCAACCGCCCCGCATTGATACCCAAGATAGGAATCTCCAGCTCACGTACATAAGTAATCCCTTTCAGCAGCGTTCCATCGCCTCCTATAGTAAGCACCACCTCTACCGAGTGGTCAAGCCTTGTCGTTTCGTCTATCAAAACCACCTCATCAGTACCGAGTAGCAACTTTTGCAGCTGCCTCATAATCTCTTCACTATCAGCCGAATGTTGGCGTATATATATAGCTATTTTCATTTCTTCATCACTTTAAAAAGAGTATGACTATTTGCCGTACCCAAGTTATCGTAGCTCTCCACCACCTCTAATCCAGCAGCCTCTATGCACGCCATCATATCCGGTGAGTAGTACATTTTGCTATTACCATTGGCAATAGCAGTAAAATAAACACTTATTTGGGTAAGACAGTAAGCACCTGTTTCGTGCTGTTGTCTATCCCAATAAGGTTCTAATATATAAAGAACAGTAGTCTCGTTCATTGCAGCGGCAGCACGTTTTAAGATACTTGTCACCTCATCGGGCGAAAAGCAATCTAAAAACTGACTCATCCAAATCACGTCAAATCCCACCGGAAAAGCCACCTTCTCATCTAATAAGTTAGCCTCATAGCTATGAATGCGTTCAGCCCCTTCCTTACCAGCTATATTAGTGCGCATTAAGGAAAGTTGTTGGGGTAAGTCCATCACTGTTACCTCTACTTTATGAGCAAAATCCACGCATCGCAAAGCAAATCTACCCGTATTGCCCCCCACATCTAAGAGTGTAGTCACCCTGTTTTTAAATATGATTTTCAGAGCATCGGCAAATGAAATATCCGAATAGTAATGGTCAAAAGCAAACCATTTTTCTTGCACTTCTGTAGGCAGTGCCGATAACCCCTCGTACAGAGTCGCCCATTGTCCAAAAACACCCAGTCCAGCAGGTTTACCCTCTTTTAAAGCCTCTTCCAAGTAAGCCAATCCTCCGTAACACACCTCGTGAACAAATTCCATATTCACGCGGGTAGCGCGGTTGTTCAGCAAAAACCAACCAGCTTTAGTAGTAAAGAACTTATCACCTTTCACCATTACGGTACCTATTGACAGAGAAGCCTCTAACAGCACTTGCACCGCGTATAAACTAAGTCCAGTACTCTTAGCTATCTGCTCCAAGGTCAGTCCTTCGCCAGCCTCATCTAAAGCCTTAAGCACCCCCAATTTCACCATTAGGTATGATACCTGAAAAGCAATAGGAGCAAAAGCTATTTCGTGCGCCAATCGTTGCGCCTCAAAAGCCGTTTTTTTATCAGTAGTATATTTCTTTTTTAAATCAGGAGTTAAATTCATATTTCTTAGAATTGTAATTTTTTAGGATTTTTCTGTTATTTAAAAAGAAAACAGCTTCTATTCTGTCAGGAAAACCTCATATACATAACAATTTTGCTTTTTTGTGAACTTCGGCATTTGCAATACCTTTTCCTTCACGCAATTCTTTCCAGCCCTGTTCAATACCCTCTATTACCTCTAAAGATAAAGGTTGCATTTCATTTTTCTGAACATTTAAACCAAAAGCTTCCAGCATTTCGTATTGCTCAAAAGTTATTTCTCGGTTAAACTGAACACTTCTCATAACATCTTATTTTTCGGCAAAAATACAAAACTATTATCAATTAGCAATTAACAGAGTACAAAAAAGCTGCCAAAGCCTCTCGCTCGGCAGCTTTTTTTCATTTGTAAAATTAGGCTATTCCCTAATACTAAATAGTCAATTCGTAATTAGTAACATTACCAGGTCTGTCGGTAGCTGTAATCATCACCTTACCACCTGTAGGGTTAGCGTTGCTCGAGGTGGTAGTATACACCCATTTACCTTCGCTAAGCACAGCCGCTCCTTCTTCTACTAAGTCGTTGTTAGCCTTAACTATTTTCACCTTAACGCTCACCACCTTAAAAGTATCTTTCACCTCTATGGTTATCCTCTCGCCCGAGCTATCACCCGTATAACCCGAAATGTTCACCTTACCTATTTCAGGAGCCTTAAGGTAGTCGGCAAGGGCAAGGTTATAAGCAGTCACCCCCTTGCGTTTTGCCGCCTCGGCAGTATAGCTATCTTTAAGAGTAGAGTTCAGCATAGCATTTTTAGCATATACAACACCCAAAGCAAATTTATCCTGTTGCGCCTGTTGTTTAGCCGAAATCTTACCACTGCGGTTAGGGTATTTACACACAATAGTTTTACCATTTTTTTGTATGAATACAAGTTGTTTAGCAACTTGTCCGCTCATATTGGCGGTTACGATGTTTCCATTTACTTTTGCCATTTTTCTTAGTTTTTTTAGATATTAATGTTCAGTTTACAGGTTTTGAAGCTCATTTTAGTCAATTGTTTAGTGCGCGCATTCCAAATAATTTACTGCTTAAAGCTAAAACCATTTTTGTCTTTCCGACGGTGCAAAAGTGCATCCTTTTTCACGCCCCCACAAATACTTGTATAAGCCTGAAACACATCTGTAAAGGCAAAAACAGCTAATACCGTGACAATCAAGTTAAAAGAAAAAACAACAAAAAGCTCTATAATTCAAAAAAATAATGTATCTTTGCATCAATATTATAGTTGATTAAGATGGTTATAATACAAACATAATGAATGTATGAGTGTAATTACTATAAAAGGACATCACGGAACAGATATTGATAGTAGTAAAGAAATACTCAATTCTAACTATAAAATATCAAAAGGTGATCAGCATTGGTTAGGAGATGGAGTTTATTTTTTTGTAGAAGGTATTTCTAAAAAAACCATAGAATTAGCAGAAAAGTGGGCAGAAGCACAATCTTGGGATAATGATAGTAAGAGATATAAAAACACCCATTATGCAGTTATAGAATCAGAAATCAGAGTAAAAGAAGACGATTTTTTAGACTTAACAACAGCAGAAGGTATTGATGTTCTATCATTTTTAAAAGAGAAATTTTTAGCCAAAATAGAAAGCAGGCGAAGGAGAAAAAAGAAAGATTTAAATCAACCTTATGATGGAGAGCTTATAAATTTAGCAAGAGGAGAAGGTATTATCCATTTAGAAGTGGTTAAAGGGAATTTCTACATTAAATTCAAAGATGAAAGAATAAGAAATCTTAACTTTAGAACCAGTAATTGTACCATTTGTACCGTTTATAATCCAGAAAAGAATATCATATCAAAGAAATTAGTAAAAAAAGGAGAAATAGTATGAAACTTGCCGATGTAAAACAGAAAATAGAAAAATATTTTAATGAAATAGACCCAGATGAACTCTATGAAAAAGCTCTTTCTTACGGGTTTAAAGAAATAGATAAGGAAGAGACTGATAGTTTCAAGGATATATTTGAAACCCCAAAATATTCTAATTATGATTTTATCACTCTTTATGAAGAAAAAAATTCTTCAGATACTTCAAAGTATGAAGAAGGAGAAATGGAAGAATTATTAGGAACAGCAGCTTAGTTTACAGATACAAATATGCAAATACAATTAGAAAACTGGGGAATTGTAGAAATGAATTATTCTCTTCTAAACAGAAAAGAAAGAAGAGAACAGAATACTTTTGATTTAAGATTTAGAAAACTTTTTACCACTAAAAGCAAACACTCTTTTAAAATTGTTTTTTACTTAACAATAAACGATAAGAAATTCAACTTAGATATTGAGGCGGTGTTTAATTTCACCACCGATGAAGAAATAACAGAAGAATTTAAACTTTCTAATTTTCCAAAGATAAATGCTCCTGCTATTGCATTCCCATATTTACGTGCTTTTGTTTCTAACTTAACTTTACAGTCAGGAGTAACTCCCGCAATGCTTCCTTCTATAAATTTTGTAAAGTTTAAAAACCCTACAGATTAGAGTCTTTTTCCTTCAAAAACCAAATGTTTATACATACCACCTGCCAAAGGCTGATGATGCGTATATACAAACCCCAAGCGCGTGTACAGTCGTTCGGCAGCAGGGTTATGCACATCTACCAATAAGCCTATAGGCACATTACTCAATCCTTTTAGGTGTTCAATAAGTAAAGAACCAATACCGCGTCCTTGCGCCTCCTTCTTTACGCTCAGGGTATCGATATACAGTTCACCCGCAGCCGTTTCATCTTCTAAGGTAATATCTATCCCGTAATGTTCTTTTATTAACAACAGTACAGGCATACGCAGCCCCTCCAACTGTCCCCCGTCATAAGCAATAACCGAGCCTATTACAGTCCCATTTTCCTCGTAAACCCACGCATTTTGGTATGAATACTGATTGTTTTTTTGTATAAAAAGCCTTTCCAAAAGGGCTATAGCCTCTTCGCGGTGTTCTTTACCAATCATTTTATACACTATTTCCTCCATTGCCTGAAACATCAAAGGAGCAACAGCAGCAGCGTCTTCAGTCCTTGCAGCACGTATCATTTTTTAGCTATTAATCATTATTTTCTGAATCAAATCCTCACCCAAAGCCTCGTTCATCAAGCCTATAATTTTAGTTTTCCCCATTCCTAGTTCATTGCTTAGGGCAGCCGAGGTAAGTCTCACGTACAGCGTTTGTCCGTTAAGGTCTACTGAAGCGGTATATTTAGCAATAGCAGGGCCCATAACCTCTTCCCAAACAGAGGGCATAGCCGCCTTTATCAATCCGCGTTTTAGCTTGTACTGATTAATAAAGAGAGCAAGAACTTCGGCAATAGAAGCACTATCACCTATACGGTTAGGTAAGTTGCGTTTTCTCATAACTTCAGTAACTCCTCCACATATTCCCTGCTGTTCGATAGGCGAGGCACTTTGTTCTGTCCCCCTAATTTACCCTTATTTTTCAGCCAATCGTGAAACAGCCCCTCCCGTGCCGCGTGAACCTTAGGCATATTCAGCGTCATATTGTTATAGCGTTTAGCCTCGTAGTCCGAGTTCTGTTTTTGCAGTTCAAGGTCAAACAGAGTAGTGAATTGCGCCAAGTTTTCAGGAGTCTTTTTAAATTCAATCACCCATTCGTGTCCACCTTTTTCTTTACCTTCCATAAAGATAGGAGCTGCCGTGTAGTCGGTAATGCTACTATTAGTTAGTTCGCACGTTTTTAGCAGTGCGCGTTCAGCATTCTCTATAATCAGTTCTTCCCCAAAAACGTTGATAAAGTGTTTCGTTCTCCCTGTAATCTTAATACGGTAAGGTGAAACAGAAGTAAACCGAACCGTATCGCCTATCATATAGCGCCACAGTCCCGCATTAGTACTGATAACCATAGCGTAATTCTTACCTACTTCCACCTCGCTTAGCGGGATAATCTTCTGTTGGGTAGTACCAAAGCTATCCATAGGAATAAATTCGTAAAAAATACCGTAGTCTAACATCAGCAGCATCTCGTCCGACCCGTTTCTGTCCTGAATGCCAAAAAAGCCCTCCGAAGCGTTATAAGTTTCATAATATCTAAACCCTTCCGATGGAATAATTTTCCTATACTGCTCCCTATACGGCACAAAGCTCACCCCTCCGTGAAAGTACACCTCAAGGTTAGGCCACAGTTCTAAAAGATGTTCTTTACCCGTAGTTTCCAGCAGTCGGTTCAGCAGTACCAGCATCCACGAAGGCACCCCCACTATGCTTGTAACATTCTCATTTTTAGCCTCGTTTATAATAGCCTGAAGTTTGCTTTCCCACTCACTCATTTGCGACACCTTGTTACCTGGCGTACAGCTCCATTCAGCCCAAAAAGGCAGATTTTCAATAAGGATAGCCGAAAGGTCGCCAAAGTAAGTGCCATTTTGTTCATACAGTTGTTTGCTACCCCCTAGGCGCAAGCTCTTACCCTTAAAAAGTTCAGACCCCTCATTGTTATGCAAGTACAAGCAAAGCATATCTTTGCCCGATTTGTAGTGGCATAGTTGCAAAGCCTCCTCGCTTACCGGTATAAATTTGCTTTTAGCATTAGTAGTACCACTACTTTTAGCAAACCATTTAATAGGTGAATGCCAAAAGATATTCCGTTCACCCAGCCGAGCCCTTTCTATAAAAGGCTCAAAATCTTCATAAGTAACAACAGGAGTATTTCTGGCAAAGTCGCTATAAGTCTTTACTTCGGCAAAGTTATAAGCCCTACCCAGTTCAGTGTTTTTAGCCGCTTGGGTAAGTTCCAGCAACACCCTTTCTTGTACCCTATGAGGGTCATTAACAAAAGTTTCTATCTGACCGATACGGCGTTTCAGGAACCACGATGTGATAGTGTTAAGCATTTTATGGTAAGTTACAAATTTAACAAGGGCAAAAGTACAAAATATTTTGTTAATCACAAAAAATAGTCGCTAGTCATTAGTCATTTAATCAATAACTTTTAGTCACGTTGTAGGGGCGAATGGCAATTCGCCCCCACTAACAACTAGCGACTAATTCTTAGTACTCCTCTAAGTCATTACCTTTAGCCCACATTGGTATCCAGTTCTTCGCTCTAAGTGATTGAAGTACGGCATTACTTACTTTGTTCTGCTCTTTTCCACTCCCTTTATCTTCAAGTCCGATAATCGACTGCTCTTTGTCGGCAGAGCGGTCGGGCAGTGACCGTACCAACCGACTTAGTTCATCGGCACTAAACCGATTAAGCTGTAGGTATATAACCCTTATTTTAGGACTGTTATTCAGGTTTAGTTTGCCCAGTTGGTTGCCGTTGCACCACAGTTCCGTAAGGTCTGGACAATTATTTACCTCTAAGTGGCTAAGTTTCTGACCTTCGCACTGCACATTCTCAAAACGCCCATAGAGGTTAATAGTTTTAGCATTGATAGTATATTTATATATACCCCACTTCACTTCTTCACCTTTGTCTTTTTGGGCATTCCCATTAAGGTCTATCCACATTGTTTTGCTAGTAGCCTTTTCCGAGGGTACTAATGATATTTCTATTTTTTCACCTTTACCCTTCTCGGTAGTGAGGCTAATAGCAGGCTGCTGAGCTGCAGCTACCAATTTTTTTTGACCCCAAAATGACAAGGGCAAAAACAGTAAAATTGTTAATATTAATTTTGACATAATAAGCTGTTTTTAATTTCTAACTTTCCTATTAGTTATTCGCAGTCGGATAAATCGCTCTTCTTTAGCCAGTTCAAATACCGCTCCCCACTAACCACTAGCGACTAATCCTAAGGATTTACGAGCCAAAACTTGCTCTCTAAGTATTTCTTCACCGCCTCAGTAGCTTGCGCAGGGCTTAAGGCGATTCTTCCCTCTTTGCCTTTCTCTCTTGTAGGGAGTTGCTTTAAGAAGTCCATAAGCGCTTCTCCTTGTAAGCCTTTACCCTCTTGGGTAAGATTAAGTTCTACATCTTTAAGGGCTCTATTCCCTGCTATGTTTAGCTTGGTAAGAGGGGTACTTGAAACATATAACCTATAAAGATTAGGCTGATGCGAAAGATCTAACTCGGTAAGCCCTGTGTTAGAAATGTATAGGTATATAAGTTTTTCGTTCCTGCTAAGGTCTAAGCTTTTGAGACTTTTGCAATATACGTCTAAAGTTTTAAGTTCGGTAAAGGGGCTGGTATTTATAGTTGAGAGAGGGGCACCCTCGGTTTCTTTTATTGCTAAATAGGTAAGCCCCTGAGGCAAGCTACTTGCCAGTAGCGTGTGAGTGTCGATACCCAACTCTTTTAACTGATCTAAATGCGCTATAGAAGGAAGGTTGTTATCGTAGGCAAACAACTTTGTAAGAGCAGGGTTATGACTGATATCTACCATAGTAAGCTCGTTGTAAGTGCAATCTATAGAATTCACTTTGCCATAAATCCTAAACGTTTGGGCTTTGAGGGTGTACTTTATATTTTCAGAGAACTTTGTTATTTTTTGGTCAATGCCTTCGTCCCACTTGCCATTGCCGTTAAGGTCTAACCATACCCCTGCTTCGTCTGCCTCGGCAACATTTATGACAAGACTTATCTTTTCGCCTACGGCTTTTTTGGTAGTAAGCACTATATAATGCGTATCTTTAGGTTCGGGCTTAGGTTCTTCTTTTTTAGCCTCAGTAGTAAAAGTCTTTTCGGGGTATTTGGCTTTGTTACCGGCTTTATCAAACACCTCTACCCATACGGTGTAGGTGGTGCTGGGGGCAAGTCCTTCAATCTTATAGCTAAACATAGCTGCCTTAGGGGTGCCGCTGTTTTTCTCTTCGGTACTGCCTTGGGCTTTCCAAAATACTTGGTAGCGCAACCCCTCAAAAGAGGTTTGGTTATCTTTGGCGGTTTCCCAGCTAAGGGTAGCGGTTTGGTCAGTTACAGCTATCCTCTCACTAATAGTAGCGGGAGTAGGCGCTTCCGTATCGGGAATGGCAGCGGTAGTAACTTCTTTGGCTTCGTACTCGGTAGCGTTATTCGCCTCATCTAGCACCTTTACCTTTACTACATAAGTAGTCTTTTCGGGAAGCCCTGTAAGGGTAAGTTCCAGCCTATTCGCGGTTAGCTCGGAGGTTTTTACCTCGCCACTGCCTTTTACTTGGTAAACCACTTGGTAACGCAATTTTTCGGCAGCGGTTTTGTTGTCGGTAGCAGCCGTCCATTTTAGGCTAAGGCTGTTAAAAGTAGTGGTAGCCTCGGTAATAGCACCCGCCTTAGGGGCTTCGGTGTCGGCAGCTTCAGGTGCGGCGGGGGTGGTAACCTCTTTTGCTTCGTAGTCGGTAGCATTACCCGCTTCGTCTAGCACCTTTACCTTTACAATATAGGTGGTTTTTTCGGCAAGCCCTGTAAGGGTAAAGTCCAGCATATTCTCTTTTACTTCAGAAGTTTTTACCTCGCCACTGCCTTGTACGTTGTACAGCACTTGGTAACGCAGCTTTTCGGCAGCGGTTTTATCGTCGGTAGCGGCAGTCCATTTCACCAACACACTGTTAAAGGCAGTAGCAGTAGCTTCGGTAATAGCACCTGCTTTAGGGGCTTCGGTATCGGCAGGGAGGTCGGGTACTTCTACATTGTCTTTTATTTTAAGCGTTTGCCAACCGCGCTGTTTGGCAGCTATTAGCACGGCTTCGGTCATCTTATTACCATCGCCTTCAACCCTGTGCAGTACTACGGCAGTATTGGGGTCGGTAGGGGTAGGGAGTGACTTTACAAGGTCTAACAAGTCCTTTTCTTCAAGCCAGTTGTCGGCAATATTTAGCTTGGTAAGGGCTTCATTGCTGCGCACATCGGCAGCGGTAAGGGCGTTACCGGTAGCGGTAAGTTCTTTTACTGCCCCATAAACGGTAAAGACTTTGTCGGTTACTTTAAAAGTAACAGGCTTGCTAAAGTCGGTTACCTTCACATCGTCTCCGTCAAAGATACCGTTGTTATTAGTATCTACCCATACATCAGTAGTGGTAGCGGTGCTGCCCACTGCGGTAAGACTAAGGGTAGTACCCGAAGCACTACCGGTAGCAAACGCCATATAAGGTTGTGCTACATCTACTTTGGGCTGGGGTGTCCAGTCGGTAAGATGTTCAGGGGTCTGTACGGTAGCAGGCACCTCAGGCTCGTCCTTACTTTTAGAGCAGTTAGCCACAGTGGCAGCTGCTACAAGGAGCGTGAGCCAAGCCCCTTTTCTGAAATTTATTATCTTTTTCATCAGTTTCTCTCCCCCTACCCCCTCTCACAAGGAGAGGAGCAAGCCGAAAATGGGAGTACGCGGCGTTAGTTTTTTTTAGGTGTTATGAGTTAGTGGATAGTGGTTAGGGTATCCAAATTTGCTAATTTTCTCATTTGCTAATTTGCTAATTTCCGAATTTGCTAATTTCCGAATTTGCAAATTTCCCCTAATGACCAATTATCCAGAATTTATCTTCTAGCAGTTTTTTACATCCTTCTTCTGCTTCTTGGGCAGGGCTTAAGTATATTTTACCCTCTTTATTTTTCTCCCTTGTAGGTAGCTGCTTTAGAAAGTCCATAAGTGCCTCACCTTGTATCCCTTTACCATCTTCAGAAAGCGAAATTCCTGCAAAATTCAGAGCTTTATTTCCTTCTATATTTATCTTACTTAGTGATGTTCCTGTAGTAACTAACACCTCAAGATTAGGCTGATGCAAAAGTTCTAAGGTACTAAGTCCTGTATAAGAAACGTATAGTTTTTCAAGTTTAGTATTATGATTAAGGTACAAGTTGGTAATGCTTTTGCACTTGTCTATATCTAAAACATTAAGATGAGTAAAGGGCTTAGTATCGATAGTACTCAGAGGGCTTGTTTCGCTTATCCTTAAATAGGTAAGCTCCTTAGGCAAGTTGCTGGCGAGTAGCGTATGGCTATCTATCCATAACTTTTTTATAGACTCTAAATGCCCTATAGAGGGGAGCAGGTTACCTGCAGCATACAACTCTGTAAGAGCAGGGTTACCACTGATATCTATAGCGGTAAGCTCGTTGTCTCTGCAATTCAGTGAGTTCACTTTCCCATAAATCCTAAACGTTTGGGCTTGGAGGGGGTACTCTATACGGTTGTCGAAATTCGTAGGTTTTTCGTCCACACCTTCGTCCCAGCTACCATTGTTGTTAAGGTCTACCCATACCCCTGCTTTGTCTGTCTTATCTGCTTTTATAGTAAGTTCTACCGTTTTGCCTACCGCTTTTTGGGAGGTAAGCACTATGCAATAAGAGTTCGGGTCGGTAGGCTCGTCCTTGCTTTTAGAGCAGCCTACAAGAATGAGCAAATTAGCCAATATAAAAATGAGCAAATGAGCAAATTTGCCAATTAGCCAATGTGCTGTGCGGAAGTTTAATGTTTTTTTCATTGTATCCTCTCCCCCTACCTCCTCTCCAAAGTAGAGGAGCAAGCCGAAAATGGGAGTACGCGGCGTTAGTTTTTTTTAGGTGTTATGAGTTAGTGGATAGTGGTTAGGGTATCCAAATTTGCTAATTTTCTCATTTGCTAATTTGCTAATTTCCTAATTTCCTAATTTCCGAATTTGCAAATTTCCCACTAACTACTAATTTTCGGTGCAAATTTACGGCGCTTTTTTCATATATCACTTGTCTCAGACTGCCATTTTTATGTCTCAGACTGCCATTTTTCACTTTTCCCAAAAATGTCAGTAGTATGCAAATCCTGCCATCAAAATGCGAAAATCCCTTATAAAATAAGGGCTGAGCAGTGACAGGTCCGAAGCGTTTTTTCACCCCTGTTGGCGCGAGCTTGTAGCTCGTGCCTACCAAGAACCCTGCTAGCGACTAGCGACTAAATACTAACCACTAAAATTTGCTAATTACCCCCTGCTGGCGCGAGCTTGTAGCTCGTGCCTACCAAGAACCCTGCTAGCGACTAAAGACTAACGACTAAAATTTCCTAATTTCCCTTTTTTGCTGAAAAAAATGCAAAAATCACCCACCCCAGCCTCCTCTTTTTCCAAAAACCACAACCCCTTAACAATCAGCCCATTACCTCACCAACGCTACCAAAAGCCTCTTGAAGCTACTTCGAAGCCATCTCGAAGCCATCTCGAAGGCAGAGCGAAGGGTGAGCGAAGGATAAGCGTTATATAACTGAACTTCAAGCGTTTAACAACCGTCCCCTCACTTTGCATAATTCGCAACAAAATCCCCAAAACATTGCATTTTTCTCAAAACCCCTATCCACTAACCCCTATCCACTAACCCCTATCCACTAACCCCTATCCACATTTCCTCATTTGCTCATTTCCTCATTTGCTAATTTCCTCATTTGCTAATTTCCTAATTTCCTAATTTGCTAATTTCCTAATTACTAGCTCCTAGAAAGTTTTTTTTTAAAAAAAGTCCCCAAAAATTTGGTGGGTAACAAAAAATGTATTACTTTTGCGCCGTCTTAAGTGGTTAAGATATCATATTGATTATATTTAAAAAATTAGATGAAGGTCTCATAGCTCAGTCGGTTAGAGCATCTGACTCATAATCAGAGGGTCGTTGGTTCGAGCCCAACTGGGACCACCTTACTAAAAGCACTTGTATCACTACAAGTGCTTTTTTTTATGGCTCCTTTACACCCCTCAACAGCACAGCATAACAGCACACCAAAAAAGAAAACTGAATATTTTTTAAAATAAATTTTCGTATTATCTAAAAATAACATACCTTTGCCGCCAAAATAATTCAATTTAATAAGTTATATGAAGACTTTTTTAACAACTATCACCTTAGCCATCAGTGCTTTATGTTTCGCACAGGACGGCTCAATAAAAGGTTCAATCACCTCCGATAACCTACCTGTCGAAGCCGTTTCTATTCAGCTTGAAGGTAAAAATGCTAAAAAATGGACAACCTCTAACCGCGATGGGCATTACCACCTTACCCTACCCGCTGGTGAGTACCGCGTTAAAGTACAGTCCTTAGGGTATATACCCTATAATGACAAAATTACCATCCTCCCTAATGATACCCGTACCCTCGATATCGCCCTTAAAGAAGACGTACTCGGTATAGACGAGGTAGTAATTACAGCTACCAAAACCAAAGAAAACCGTAAAGAAACCCCCGTATTGGTAAGCGTAACTACTAATAAAGAACTCGCCAACGTAAAAGCCCATACCCTTACCGAAGGGCTCGTATTCCAACCGGGGCTACGTACCGAAGTAAACTGCCAAAACTGCGGAACTACCCAAGTGCGCATCAACGGACTTGAAGGCCCCTACTCGCAAATACTTATTGATAGCCGCCCTATTTTCGGCTCACTTAATGGCGTCTATGGGCTCGACCAAATCCCCGCCAATATGATTGAGCGCATCGAGGTAATACGCGGCGGAGGCTCAGCCCTATTCGGCTCCAATGCCATAGCCGGAACCATTAACGTTATTACCAAAAACCCTACTAAAAACGAAGCCCAAGCCAGCATCGTAAGTAACCTCATAGGAGGCAAATCTGCCGATATAGTAAGCTCCTTTAACGGCTCCTTGGTAAGTGATAACTATATGCGCGGTATCTCATTCCACGCTATGCAGCGCGCACGCCAAAGCTACGATGCCAATGACGATGATTTTACCGAAATTACACGCCTGAGAAACCTCAACGCCGGCGCCAAACTCTTTAATGATTTTACCGACCGCCACAAACTTACCGCCGAACTGAACGTAAGTAATGAAAACCGTCGCGGAGGTAATAAGTTGGACGAACCCGAACACTTGGCTGATATAGCCGAAAGTATCCGCACCAAAATGATAGGCGGTAATGCCAATTTCGAGTACTTCTCACCCGCCTATAACCACAAGTTCACCGCCTACACCAGTGCCGAACGCACCCGCGCCGATAACTATTACGGAAGCTATGACGGTACCGACATCGTAGCCTCAACAGGTAATTACGGACTTACCAAAGAAGGTATATGGCTATTAGGAGGGCAACACACCGCCTACATACCTACCGAAAAAGGAAACCTACAAATAACCTCAGGTGCCGAGTATAACCACGATAAAATATCCGAAACGCGTAACAACCCCAATATCCTTGCTGTAAACCAAAAAGCCAATACCATAGGACTCTTTACACAAGCCGATTGGCGCATTTCACCCAAGTTCAAAGTGTTAGGAGGTTTGCGTTTAGACAATGTAAATTCCGATATTCTCAAAAGCAGCATCACCGTACTGAACCCACGCGCAAGTATGCTCTACAATATCGACGAGAATTTCATAGCACGCGCTTCCTATGCACGAGGCTTCCGCGCTCCTTTCTTCTATTCCGAAGATGTACACTCCGAATTGCCCAGTGGTGAGGTACGACGCGTAAAACTATCCGATAACCTCAAAAAAGAAACCTCCGATAGCTATACCGCTTCCTTTGAGTATAACCACACCCACGAAAGCCATCAGTTTGTAGCAATGGTTGAAGCCTTTTACACCGCCCTACACGATCGTTTTGCTTATGAAGATATAGGGGAAGAAAACGGATTAAGAGTAAAAGAAAAAATAAATACCGACGGAGCCGTAGTGAAAGGGCTAAATATAGAAGTAAAATACAGCCCCAACACACAGTTTATGTTACAGTTAGCCACCACTATACAAAGTGCTAAGTACAACAGTGTTCAAACCCCCGAAGAAGGCATCACTACCGACCAGATACTCCGCACTCCTAACGTATATGGTAACCTAATGGCAACCTACAAACCACGTCCTAATTGGGATATAAACTTAGTAACCGTATACACCGGCAGTATGAAAGTGCCACATCTGAAAGGATACATCACAGACAACCGTTTAGAAACCACTAAAGGAATGTTGGATTTCGGTCTTAATACCGCCTATGAGTTTCAATGGAAGAACCTTTTCCCGCTTGAAGTAAGTGTAGGGGTTAAGAACCTCTTTAACCAATACCAATCCGACTTTGACAAAGGCGCCGACCGTGATGCCGATTACATTTACGGCCCAGCCCTTCCACGCACCCTATTTATGGGCTTAAAGATAAAGATTTAACCCCCATCAATCATACTAAATAAAAAAAGCCAATGGGCATTGCCCATTGGCTTTTTTTATCACATTGACCAATTTTTAAAGATATATGAAACACAACCGCTGAGGGTGGTCACACATTCCAACAGCAATGCTAATAATTTCAAGGTCATCATTTACTACAATAGATGCAAGAATAATAACTTCGTCTTTTGTTAGGTCATGAATATAGTACACATCTCCTCTATCAGAGCGCATAGCATCAGAATCCTTTTTTTTTAACTCTCGGTTAGCCTGACGGTAGTTCAGGATTTTGTAATCATCACCTTGTATGTAATGCTTTAGAAAAAGGAGAAACTTAATACCATCTTTTATATCTTCTTCGGTGTATTCTTTTGTAATTTTCAGAAGAGAGAACACCTCTTGAATATTTTCGTCTTCAGTTTTTAAAAGGGTAGCTACATAGTTTTCAACAACTTTTCGCTGCGCTTTCTCTTTACTGGGCATCATCCCTAATAAAGGGAAAACAAGAATTAGTGTATAAAATAACTGTTTCATAAGGTTGTTGTGTTTTATGTTTGTTACTAAAATTCTTTAGCCCACATAATTTCTTTATTGCTCAGAGCCGTAAGCGGCGGATTACCTATGTATTTACCATAAGGAATAAAGTAATTGTCATACGATGCTCCTACAATACCTTTACCTTCAATAAAAGCAAAACGAGAAATCCCTATATCATTGGCAAACGTCCAAAACCGATATACTTTATAGCCGTTTTTTTCTTCAATATGTGACAGATAAATAGTTTCTAACTCATCGGGTATTTTGTGAAGTATGCCTAACTCATCTGTTTCTAAAAAGAAAGGAGTGTTGGGATATATTTTTTGGTAAGCTGTTTTTACCTCATTGTACGACATAAAAGGCAATCCTAAGTTGATAATGTTTTTCCCCTGAAAATGAAGCGGAGGAGGGTAGTTTCCTACTTTAAACAATTGAATATGACAATGCACTTTGCTTTTATAAAGAGTATTCCCTTCTCTTTTTAATAAATACCAAATATGATTTTTAGCCGAAAGGAACTGCTTAGTACTTGTATACTGATGAGAGTTTTGGTCTTTTACAACTTCCCACTTATCACCACTTTTGGAATCGGGTAATACCGACAGCAGTAAAAGATTAGTAGGGCTTATCCATACATTGTACAAATCAATGCCTTGCTCATACCCGTAAACTAATGTATTAATAGTGTATTTTTGAGAAAGGTATTTTTGGGTCAAGCTATCAATAAGAATGTACTTATCCGGTGCTTGTGCTATACCCCTAAAAGGGCATACCATAAGCAATAACAATGTAATTATTCTCATAACTATGGAATGCATTTAGTACCTTTTTTGTTCTTATTCTTATTTGAGTTCTTCAGCTAATAGTAGCTCTTCACTTTCAGGTATGTTTTTTAGGGTTAGTTTCTCTCGACTTCCTGAAGGAGGAGAATATTTCCCTCTGCGTACAAAACAATTGTAATACGCTCCTGCTACAATACCTTTCCCTTTAATATAAACAAAAGAACCTACTCCTTTTTCAAAATAATCAGCAAATTTGTAAAAGTAATAAGCTATGTCACCTTTTTTTTCTTCTACATTTAACAGGTAAATGTGCTTGAGATACTCCTGAACGCTACAATCTGCATTTTCTCTCTCAAGGGGAAAAGCCTCTCCATTCACCTGCTCATAAGCTAATTTTAACTGTGCGACCGAAGTAATAGACTGATTTGTATTGATAATAAAATCGGAAGTAGCTATTTGCATTTCACGCGGAAAATCTCGGCAGTAATACGCCTCGGTTAGGCATCTTGTAGCTGCATAATACTTGCTTTTTTCTTTTTTTACTAACCTAACCTTAATTACATCTTTAGGATTGGAAGTAAGCATTCTCAACTTGATTTTACTAAATAAATCCTTAGTAGGAAGCAGATTGTTTTGCACTTGCTGTATATCAATCTCTTCCCATTTAGTCAAGTTTTGAAAATCGGGTAATACAGATATAAGTATTAAGAAATTATCGTGAAATACGTTGTACATTTCAATGGTACTTTTAAAACCATAGGGTGAAGTATCCAAAGTGTATTGCTTAACCTTGTAATGTGAAGCAATACTATCTAAAAGAATATACTTCTGCTGTTGCGCTTGTAGGGCATAAGTACAAAAAAGAATGATATAAATAAGTTTTTTCATTTTTCTAAAATTTACAAGTTTTCCCTTTAGGATCTTTGCCTTTTCTCATCTGTTCGTTCATTGTTTTCTCAAATTCAGATAAAGAGGTTTCTTCTACTATACCTACTTTTGCCATCGCTCTTGCCTTTGCTAATGAAATATCGGGATTATAAGCATTAATACTTTGAGCTAATTTTTCTATGAAAGAAGCGAATCTATCATGTCCTTGAGATTGTATCAATTTATATTTTTTTACTCTATTCTTATTACCTACTAAGAGTTCCTCCTCTTGTAAAGAAGGATATTTTTGGTTAAAAGTTACTTCTCCTAAAACTTTCTTTTGAACTCTTAAATAAGCATGTAATACCTCATGATAAATAGTAGTTAAAATATATTCTTTTGTAGCAGTTGCTAACATATCATTATTCAAATAAATATGACAATCTATATAGTACTTACCATCAGAACCTTCTACTATAGAAGCTTTGTGATATCCATCAGTGTTTTTTAATTCAGGGTTTACGAAAAATTCATCATGAAGTGTAATATTAATATTATCACTTGTCTCAAATGTCTCTCTAATTATATTAGCAATATCATCTTTCAACTTAGGAATTTCATTTAAAACAGCTTTTGCACAAGGAGAGGTAAGAGAGTCTGTGATTTTTTCTTCAGGTCTGGCATCATTACCACTACTTCCTCCTCCATCTTTTTTGCTTTTTATTATAGAAAGCCCTATATCACTTTTCTTCATCTTAGGTTCTTTATATTCAGGGTTTTCATATTTTCTAAAACTTTTATAAGGGTCTTCATAGTAAGGATATTCTGTTTTGTACTTTCTTTTTCCTACCACTACAACCTCTTCTAATTCAATGTCATTATGAAAGTCTCCATAGTCATTGTTATTATTATTATTACTACTACCTCCTTTACTACCAGAAACATTTCCTTTACCTAAATGTCTGCTGTCACCAGCACTTTCCTCTTCATCAAAATTTTCTGGTTCTGAGTCATTTTCTTCATATACTTTAAGGAAATGGATGCCTCTTTTAGCCCTATAGAAAAGGCGATTCTTTGTGTTTTCTACTGCTAACTGGTAAGTTCCCTTTTCTTTAGGTACTAACTTGTGAGTGATATGTCCATCTGTCATACGGTAGGCACTAATGAAGATACCTGTAGGACTAAGTAAATAAAAATCGGCATTCACGATTCTATTATCTGAGGTAAGGCTATCAACCTCTGTAATAAAAAGGTAATGTTCAGTGTCTCCATTTTGTTTCACAAATAACGCTTGAACATCTAAGTCAGCTCCTACAACAGTAATAGGGACTTTGGAATAAAACTCTCTCTGAGGGGTTTGTGTTTGTCTAAAATAATCCCAATGGGGTTGTAATTCTACTGGGGGAAGCGTTGGTCTGGCAGAGGAACTACCTTTGTGACTTTTGGCTTGAGTAGCTTCAAAGAGATTTTTAGCTTCATTGAAACTTACTGGCTCATTAGTTAAAGTAGCTTGTGGTGCTAAAGATTCATTAGCTTCCTCACGTTGGCAATGGGTAAAGGTAATAGTTACTGCTACCAACAATAGGGTTTTTAATTTGTTTTTCATAATGATACAAGTTTAATATTTTCGGGGACAAAGATATAGTGTTTTTTGCAAAGTTGTTGTGCTTCTTTTGCACTAAATAGTGCGTATACAGCAATAATTTATGCAAAATAGGCACCAAATAGACTCTCTGATAAAAAGTGTAAAATAATTTGGAACTATCACATTTTTTACTATCTTTGCGCCTATGAAAAACAATAAATCATCATCATTATGAGAAACTCAACATTCACTCAAGAAAAGGTAAAAAGTATCTTATTGCGTATTAAAAAGTTGCGTCAAAAGAAAGGTTGGAGTCACGAGGTTATGGCTACTTCATTAGGTTATTCGAGTGCCTCATCGTATACACGGGCTGAGAATGGTTTGACACAATTAGATTTACCTTGTCTACTATCCATAGCTGAAATATTAGGTACTACTGTTAGTTATTTAGTAGGTGAAAAGAAAAAGAAAAAGAAAAAAAATATTACTACTTTAAACAGAAGCAGCCAATGAGCAAAATGCCCATTGGCTTTTTTTATTTACAGAGGAGAGTGATACTAATCTTCTAAGGCGACGTTTTTGCGGTATACATCTATGACTTCCGAGATTTTGTAGGTGTCAAAAAGTTCTAATAAGGCTTCGACTCCTTCATTGAGCTTTAAATCCATCTCTTCGGCATAAATAGGAATAATACTGTAGAAATTAATAATGGTATCATCGTGGGTGTGTAACTGTAAAAACTCGGGAGGCGCCGAAAGATAAGGGGGCAGTAGGAGGATACAACCAAACTCGGTATTGGCTATAGGCTCGGCGTACTCACCATTGGGGATGGTATGCCCTTCGGCCATCCAAGTTTTGTACTGGTGTGGGAAACGCGCTATCATCTTTAAGAAGTACACAGGCCAGTAATTATCGTCGTTCTTGAACTCTTCATCGCCTATAGGCCAGTCGGCAGGGAGGTATACCATCAGTTCGGCGTGGCTGTAGTTATTAGGGTTTTCAAGACTTTCGGGCAAATACATAGGATAATCACTCATACCGGTGGTGAAGAGTACGTGGTAGGGCTTTTCGGGGGTCGGTTTTATCCAATGTACATCGATATGTACGTATTCGGATACAATTTCGTGGAAAACACTATCTACTTTTCCGATATACTTTTCAAAATGGTCACATATTTCGTCCATATACACGCAGCTGCGGTCGGGGATAACGAAGTCGCTTCGGTCTTTATCGGAATAGTTATAGACGTTTGAACCGCCTTCGGATATATAGTCGGGGGTAGGGGCAAAGATATTGGGTATGGCAGCTCCTTCGTTAAAAACAAAGCTATCGATAAGGGTGTGTTCGTCATTATCGTAGTACAGTACGTTGTTTTCTAAGTCTTCAATTACTGTATCTAACCATTCTTCCATTGAATCGGCAATGATGTCCATAAAGGAATCCTCTATGGAATCGACAGAAAGGTCTATTTCACCTATTTGCCCTATGGTGCCATTTTTATCGGGGTCTAAGTCGATGAAGAAGAATCGGTTGCCATTGCTTAGGAATGGTAGCCAGCGGGGGTTGTAAAACTGGTTTTTAATGACGCCGTCCCAGTACATATCCATAGCTTCTTCCTCGCTGAAGCGGAGGTCTTGCCAATTGGGTACTTTTTGCAGTTGCTCTAACCACTGTTGTTGCACTGTTTTTATTTCCTCTAAGGGGATAAACCTAAGGTCGTCGATAAAAAGGATTTTATCACCTTGTTTTTGTCCGTTAAAAGTTTGGTAAAGTACGCGTACTTCTTTGGGGAGGGTTACTCCTGCGGAGTGTTCAAAGTTGGCTATTTGTGCCTCATCGGCTCCTTTGTTCAGGGTAGTCATTAAAGGGGTAGCTTCTTCAAGAATAAGATCTAAGAAATGTTTTACGGTGTTTTCCATAGCTATTCTGTAATATGATTTTTGTGCCAAATGTACAACTTTTCTTTTAAAATGCAAAAATTGTGATACTTTTTTTTGGTTTTTATTTTTAGTTTGAAAAATATTCGTTACCTTTGCCTCAGAAATTATAATAAATGATTGAATTATGAACAGTAAAGCAACCTCAATTCTGAGTTATTTTGGTGTCTTATGGTTCGTTGCTTTTTTTGCAGGAACTAAAGATGAGAAATCGGTCTATCACCTAAAACAGGGTTTTGGACTGATGATTACTTGGGCAATTGCCTATTTGGTGTATGAGATTTTGTTGAGAATCTCTATACCTTTGGCACTCCTTATGGGATTTGTATTCCTATTTATTTTGGTGATTTCTATTATCGGCGTGGTATATGCTGCTAAAGAAGAACAAAAGCCGCTTCCTCTTCTTGGTAAAATGTTTGAAGGTTTTAACTTTATCAAGTAAGAGTGTAATTTAGTTTTTAAAAACAACAAAGGCTGTTAGGGTATTCCTAACAGCCTTTTTTTGTAAAATTAGTGTGTTATCTTTTAATAGTTTGGGTTCTGTCGGGTCCTACTGATACGATATGTATAGGGACTTCTAATTCTTTTTCTAAGAAATTGACGTAATCCTGAAGTTCTTTGGGGAGCTGGTTGTAGGTTTTTACTTGGGTAATATCCTGATGCCAGCCTTTGAGTTCGGTGTAAATAGGGGTTACGTTTTGGGGTTCGATATTATAAGGCAGGTGTTTTATTTCTTTGCCTTGATAGCGGTATGAGGTGCATACTTTTAGGGTATCGAATCCGCTTAGGACATCGGCTTTCATCATTATTAGCTGTGTAACGCCGCTTACTTGTACGGCGTATTTTAGGGCTACTAAATCGAGCCAGCCGGTGCGCCTGCGTCTGCCGGTGGTGGCACCGAACTCGTGTCCTACTTGTGTAAGGGTTTCGCCTACTTCGTCAAAGAGTTCGGTAGGGAAGGGGCCGCTACCTACGCGGGTGGTATAGGCTTTAAAAATGCCTATTACTTCGGCTATGGTATTTGGGGCAACGCCTAAGCCTGTACAAGCCCCCGCGGCAGTGGTATTGGAGGAGGTTACGAATGGATAGGTGCCGAAATCGATATCTAACAAGGAGCCTTGTGCGCCTTCGGCTAATATTTTTTTACCTTGTTTTAGGGCTTGGTACAGATATTCTTCACTATCGATGAGTTGGAATTGTTTTAGGGTTTCAATAGCTTCAAAGAATTCTTTTTCGAGTTCGGCGAGGTTGTATTGTATATTTACGTTGTAATTAGTAAGCATTTCTTGGTGCTTATTGCAAAGGTTTCGGTATCGTTCGGCAAAGTCGTCGAGTTCGATATCGCCTACACGCAGTCCGTTACGCCCTGTTTTATCCATATAGGTGGGGCCTATACCTTTTAGGGTTGAGCCTATTTTGGCTTTTCCTTTGGCGGTTTCGGAAGCAGCATCTAACAGGCGGTGGGTAGGCAAGATGAGGTGCGCTTTGCGTGAAATGAGCAAATGTTCTTTCAGATTCACGCTATAGGGGGCTAAATCATCAATTTCTTTTTTAAAGATAACGGGGTCGATAACTACTCCGTTTCCGATAATATTGGTAGCTGAGGGGTGAAAAATACCTGAGGGGATGGTGTGCAGCACGTGCTTCATACCGTTAAACTCCAAAGTATGCCCTGCGTTGGGGCCTCCTTGGAAGCGTGCGATGATGTCGTACCCTTGTGTGAGTACATCGACTATTTTTCCTTTACCTTCGTCTCCCCACTGAAGACCCAATAATAAATCTACTGCCATAATGTTGATTATATTTTTTTTATTCTTCTTTTTTCTTTTTAGTGCCGTAAAAATAGAGTGAATGGTTGTTGATTTCGACGCCAAAGACTTCTTCAATGGTTTGTTGTATAGCTAAGATGCGCGGGTCGCAAAACTCGATAATTTCACCTGTATCGGTAAGGATGAGGTGGTCGTGCTGCTTGTCGAAATATGATTTTTCATAATAGGCTTGGTTTTGTCCGAACTGATGTTTTCGCACTAAGCCGCATTCCATTAGCAATTCGATGGTGTTGTACAGGGTAGCGCGGCTTACGCGGTACTTATCTTTCATATTTTCGTACAAGGTTTCGATGTCGAAATGGTCGTTATATTCATAAATTTCTTTTACAATGGCATAGCGTTCGGGGGTTTTTCGATGCCCATTGTCTTCCAAATATTTGGTAAGTACTTTTTTTACGATTTCTAAATTTTCTTGTGCGGTATTTAAGCTCATAAGTTGTTTTTTATTTGACGTGGCAAAGATATGAAATAATTTTTAATTGGCAATTAATAATTTGGAAATTAGCAAATTTGGAAATTAGCAAATTTTAGTCGCTAGTCGTTAGGAGAAAAACGGGTCAAGATTGTCTAAGAAATCTGAAGCTCTGATGAGAAAATGAGGAAATTAGCAAATTAGCAAATTGGGAAATGGGGAAATGTGGAAATTAGCAAATTTGGAAATTAGCAAATTAGGGGGAGGGCGGAGTGTTGCAGAAAATGCAATGTTTTTGGGTTTTTGTTGCGAATTATGCAAAGTGAGAGAATGGTTGTTAAAGGCTTGTTATTCAGTCATATAACGCTTATCCTTCGCTCACCCTTCGCTCTGCTTTCGCCCTGCCTTCGAGATGGCTTCGAGGTAGCTTCGAGAGGCTTTTGGTAGCGTTGGTGAGGTAATAGGCTGATTGTTAAAGGGTTGTGGTTTTGCTGTGGAAAGGGGGTTGGAGTTGGTAGTTTTTGCATTTTTTTCATCAAAAGTAAGAAAAAGATGATTTTTTGATTATTAGTCTAATCATTTTACAAAAGTCTTAGACTTTGTTAAAATGTGTGGTGTAGGCGTACTTTTGAAGACTTTTGGACAGCTTTTACTAACGACTAATGACTAAAGACTAAGGACAAATTCTTGTTAATTGCCAATTATTTTGTATCTTTGCCGTCGGAAAAATCTAACAGAGAAAAATATTCGATATATGAAAAAAATACAAATGGTAGACCTTCAAGGTCAATACGAACGCATTAAAGATGAAATACGAGTTTCTTTTGACGAGGTGCTTAACACAACGGCTTTTATTAACGGGCCTCAGGTACAAGCTTTCCAAAAAGAATTGGAACAATATATGGGGGTAAAACACGTAATACCTTGCGCTAACGGTACCGATGCCCTCCAAATAGCGATGATGGGGCTGGGACTGAAAGAAGGCGATGAGGTTATTACTGCCGACTTTACTTTTGCGGCTACCGTTGAGGTGATTGCCCTGCTGAAACTTACTCCTGTGCTGGTAGATGTGTATGACGATACTTTTAACATCGATATCGAGGCGATAGAACGTGCTATTACGCCGCGTACTAAAGCGATAGTGCCGGTGCATCTGTTTGGTCAGCCTGCTAATATGGAGGCGATAATGGCTTTGGCTAAAAAGCATAACCTCTTCGTGATTGAAGATAACGCGCAGGCTATTGGTGCTGACTATACTTTTGCCGATGGACATACCCAAAAAGTGGGTACCATAGGTCACGTGGGGGCTACTTCATTCTTCCCTTCTAAGAACCTCGGTTGCTATGGCGATGGGGGGGCTATCTTTACTAATGACGATGAGTTGGCTTATACGCTTCGGGGTATTGTAAACCACGGTATGTATGTGCGTTACCACCACGATGTGGTGGGGGTGAACTCACGGCTTGACTCTTTGCAAGCGGCGGTATTGCGTGCTAAACTGCCTCACCTTAACGACTATAATGCCCGCCGACGTGAAGCTGCCCAAAAATACACCGAAGCTCTTAAAGGACACCCTCATATCATCACTCCTGTAATAGGTGAAGGTTATGACCACGTATTCCACCAGTATACCCTCCGCATTACTAATGGCAAACGCGATGAGCTTGCTAAAGTATTGGCTGACAACGGTGTGCCTTTTGGCATTTACTACCCGATACCTTTGCACGCCCAAAAGGCTTATACGCGTAGTTCTTATAAGGAAGCTGACTTTGGGGTTACTAATAAATTAGTACAAGAGGTTATCTCCTTGCCTATGCACACTGAACTTGACGATGAACAAATAGGGTTTATTACGGAATTGGTGAAGAAGGTGGTGTAGTGGTAGTGCTATAGGAAGTTGTTTTTGCGCCAGACATTTTCATAACTATTAGACAAATAACACTTAATAGGCGTGGATAATTTTTATCTTTGCTTGATATTGACAATTAAAATTTGAATTAAATATGGCATTACCTGATTTTCAATCCTTTTTTTATCCTACTTTTTTAATGATAAAAGATGGGAAGGAGTATTCTATAAATGAACTTAGAAATTTCTTAGTAGAGTATTTTAAACTAACTGATGAAGATAGATCTGAGAAGGTACCAAGTGGTACTCAGACAAAATTCAACAATCGAATTTATTGGACAAAAAGTTATTTTACAAAAGCAAATCTTATAGAATCTACTGAACGATCTCATTTTAAGATTACTAAAAAAGGTGTTGAGTTCTTTAATAAGTTAGGAAACAACAAAAAAATCACAATTAAGGATTTAGAGAATATTCCTGAATTCTATAGCTTTAAGTATGGAGATTCCTTAAATCAATCCAGTGTAGAAGAAAATCTAACAGAAGATAAAACTCCTTTTGAAAGATTAGAAGATATTCATCAGCTATTACAAGATGAATTGGCTCATGAGTTATTGATAAAGGTTTGTGAAAATTCTTGGCAATTCTTTGAAGATTTAGTTATAGACCTAATGGTAAAAATGGGATATGGAGGAGCAAAAAGTAGAAAAGGAAATTCTGTAAAAAGAACAAATGATGAAGGAATAGATGGTATAATTAATGAAGATAAGTTAGGGTTGGAACTTATTTATCTGCAAGCTAAAAAATGGGATACAGAAGCTACAATAGGAAGACCTGAAGTTCAAAAGTTTGTAGGAGCTTTACACGGACAAAGAGCAAAAAAAGGAGTTTTTATTACAACGAGTAAATTTTCCGAAAGTGCCTATGAATATGTGAAAACAATTGATCTAAAAGTTGTTCTTATTGATGGAAAAACGCTTGCTAAACTTATGATTGAATATGAAATAGGAACAACAGTTGTAGAAAATTATCAGGTGAAAAAAATTGATACTGACTATTTTGAAAAATAGCAATTTGAAGCTTTAGAATAGAATAATGGAAATTACTAATATCAACCAGTTAGACCCTTTATATGGGGTGTATTCGTATGCCGATTATCTGTTGTGGAAGTTTAAAGAGCGGGTAGAACTTTTTAAGGGTAAACTTTTTAAGATGTCGGCTCCTTCGGCAGTACACCAAGAGGTATCGATGAAATTGTCGGGAGAACTTTATCAGTTTTTAAAAGAGAAAGACTGTAAGGTATTTTGCGCTCCTTTTGATGTGCGCTTGCTAAAAGAAGCTGACGAAGATAAGAATATCTATACAGTAGTTCAGCCAGATATTTGTGTGGTATGTGATTCTGAAAAGATAGACAAGCGCGGTTGTGAAGGAGCTCCTGATTTGGTAGTAGAAATTCTTTCACCTGGCAATTCTAAAAAAGAGATGAAATACAAATATTCTCTGTATCAAGAAGCTAAAGTGCCAGAATATTGGATTATAGACCCCGATCATCAAAATGTATTGGTATATGTACTGAAAGGCGATAACTACCAAAACCCCATCAATGTGGTAGACGATTATATTCCTTCGGCTAAATTTCCTGCCCTTAGGCTACATACTGACGATATTTTTTAAATAACAATCTTATGGCAAAAACGGTATTACAAATAGCTATTGAGGAGGAAGATTTACCTGTTTTTGAATCTCTATTTGAAAAGTTTGAGGTAGAGACTTCCGTCATAGAAGAAAAGGCTAAACCTCTTTTTACGATTGCTGTAGAAGATATACAATCTGTTGCTTTGGAACGATTAGGTAGAACTCTCAGCGATGATGAATTACTCATAGCTAAAAAGGGGTTAGAGTGGGGATTGCTTACAGATATTGATGCTGTTTATAGTGCTATTTTTGATGAAATACAATGAAAGAACAAGTAAACAATAACATAAAACTAAAATAAAAATAATGAGTCAAAAAATTCCTTGGCAAGAACGCCCTGCGGGTTGTACCGATGTGATGTGGCGTTATTCTGAAAACCCTATTATAGGGAGATATGATATTCCTACTTCTAACAGTATTTTTAATAGTGCTGTAGTGCCTTTTGAAGATGGCTTTGCAGGGGTGTTCCGCTGTGATAACAAAGCTGTACAAATGAATATTTTTGCTGGCTTTAGCAAAGATGCTATTCACTGGGAAATTAACCACGAACCTATCGTGATGAAAGGGGGTAATACGGACTTCTTACACTCTGAATATAAGTATGACCCTCGCGTAACTTTTATAGAAGACCGCTATTGGGTGACTTGGTGTAATGGCTACTGTGGACCTACCATAGGGATTGCTTATACTTTTGATTTTAAAGAGTTCTTCCAATGTGAGAATGCTTTTTTGCCTTTTAACCGCAATGGGGTACTCTTCCCTGAGAAAATCAATGGGAAATACGCGATGCTTAGTCGCCCGAGTGATAACGGACATACGCCTTTTGGCGATATCTTTATCAGCTATAGCCCTGATATGAAATACTGGGGTGAACACCGCTGTGTGATGAAAGTAACTCCTTTTGTGGATAGCGCTTGGCAATGTACCAAAATAGGTGCTGGTGCGGTGCCTATCAAAACGAAAGATGGCTGGCTGCTGTTCTACCACGGGGTGATTAATACTTGCAACGGCTTCCGCTACTCGATGGGGGCTGCCTTGCTTGACCTAAACGACCCTAGTAAGGTGATTGCTCGCACTCAGCCTTACCTCTTGGCTCCGGCTACTCTTTATGAAACTACTGGCGATGTGCCTAATGTGGTATTCCCTTGCGCTGCCTTACACTCGATTGAAGAAGATAAAGTGGCGGTGTACTACGGTGCTGCTGATACTGTGGTAGGCGTGGCTTTTGGTCGTATTTCGGAAATAGTGAAATTTACTAAAGAAAACTCTTTGTAGCTGTTAGGTTTTTGGATAGAATGAGAAAAGCCACTGAGCGAATCGCTCAGCGGCTTTTTTTGTGCGATGTACTAACGGGGGTAAATATTAGGCAAATAACATTGTATTTTGTTTTTTTTCATTACCTTTGCACTAAATAAATGCAGATTGGACGTACATAATTTGTGAGTTAGATGAAATTACTTTATACTTTTTCTGTTTATATCATTAAGGCGGTACTGCCTTTGGTGGCGTTATTCAGCAAGAAAATTAGTCTGTTTGTAAATGGGCGCAAAACGGTGTGGGCTACGCTTGCCGAAAAGTTGGACAAACAGGGGCGTTATGTGTGGTTACACGCGGCTTCACTGGGTGAGTTTGAACAGGGATTGCCTGTGGTTAAAGCTCTTAGAAAAGAGGGCTACAAGGTGCTTATTACTTTTTTCTCGCCTTCGGGCTATGAGGTGCGCAAGCATACTGCTGATGCTGATATAGTGGTATATCTTCCGCTTGATACGCCAGCAAACGCGCGTAGGTTGGTGCAGATGGTACAGCCTGCTATGGCTATTTTTGTAAAATATGAGTTCTGGGTGCATTACCTTACTGAACTGAAAAAAGCGCAAGTGCCTACTTATCTTCTTTCGGGCATTTTTCGGGAAAATCAGATATTCTTTAAACCTTATGGGGGGCTGATGCGTTCGGCATTAGGGTGCTTTACTCACTTCTTCGTTCAAAATAAGCTTTCGGAAACGTTGCTGAACTCATTGGGCTTTACCAATGTTACGGTAAGTGGCGATACGCGTTTTGACCGTGTGACTGAGATATTGGAAAGGGATAACCGTTTGGACTTTGTTAAGCAGTTTAAGGGTGATAGTTTATGTGTGGTGTTTGGCAGTTCGTGGGGGGCTGATGAGGAGGTGTATTTGCCTTATATAAACAATTGCACTGCCCCTGTAAAGTTCATCATTGCACCTCATAACATTCATACGGATGTTGTTGCTTCTTTCCGACAAAGGCTTGTTAAAAAAACGGCTTTTTTCAGTGAAAGGGACGGACTAAACCTGTATGATTATCAGGCGCTTGTGATAGATACGATAGGTATTCTTACTAAGGTGTACAGCTATGCCGATGTGGCTTACGTGGGGGGTGGTATGGGTAATACGGGCTTGCACAATGTGCTGGAGCCGGCGGTGTTTGGCATACCGGTGATTATTGGTAAGCACTATGAGAAATTTAATGAGGCGAAGGAGTTGGTAGCTTTAGGCGGGGTGCTATCGGTAGGAGATAAGGGAGCTTTTGCTGATGTGATGGATAACCTTATCGGTTCGGCAGAGAAAAGAAGGACTATTGGGGGTATTAACAAGCAATATATAGTTGAAAAACAAGGTGCTACTCAATCTTTTTTAAATGAAGTTATATGAAAAAAATCCTCTTTATTATTGTTTTTATAAGTACTTGTGGTTATGCTCAGTTGCACACTTATCGCTACAAGCAAGAGCTACAAGGGGTGACCGCTAATGCGTGGCACAAGCTTACAGTGCCTGATAGTGTGATGGGCAAACTGCAAAGTGGCTATGCTGATTTGCGTATTTATGGGGTATCGGCTAATGATACTATTGAGATGCCTTATCTGGTAGATAAAACGGATACGATAGCCCAGAAGAGGGTATTCCCTATTTCGGTCGTTAATTTTAGGCAGGAAAAACAGACGAATATCAAGGTGCGCTTGCCGTACCCGTTGCGCCTTAGCAAGGTGAGTGTTAGTACTAATGTTACTTATGATTACTACCGCACACTTAACCTTGTGAAGGACGGTGATGTGAATCTCTTATTAGATGTGCTGAGTTCTAAGAAAAAGAATGTTTTTAGCTTTCCTACTCAGCTGATAGACGATTTGCAGGTTATCATCGTCAATAACGACAATGAGCCTTTGCCTATTGCCGAAGTAGGGGTGTATGTTATGCCTTATACGCTGAAAGTGCGCTTTGGGGGCAGTGAATACGCTTATTTTTTGGCTTATAGCAAGGATAATGACTATATGCCTACTTATGATATTACGCATTTTGCAAAGGAGATTCCTAATGAGCTTACGGCAGTGGAGTTTGGCAGGTGTAGTGAGATACGCAAGTCTGCTCCGGCACCGGTAGTAAAGCCTGCTGTGACAGCCAGCGACAAGGATAATTACTCTGATTTGTTATGGGGGCTGATGGGGCTTATTGTGGCTCTTATTTTTGTGTTTGCGGTGAGGATGCTTAAACCGAAGAAATAAGAGATATAAAAAAAGCCGCTGGGCGAGAGCCCAGCGGCTTTTTTTGTTTTTATTGTGACTGTGAAACTTTTTACTTGATGTATTTTGTAAGGACTTTCATCAGGTTGGGGTGACGAAGGTCTTCACCTTGTGAGAGAAGATTGCCTTCGGGGTCGATAAGAAAAGGTGAGGGGATACTATTTACATTATAGGCTTGTGCTGCTTTGCCTTCATTGTCCCAAACGTTATTCCATACCATACCATCTATTTTGATAGCGTCTTCCCAAAGCTTTTTGTCGCGTGGTTTATCAATAGAGATGGAGTAGATGGTAAAACCTTTGTCCTTAAGGGCTTGGTAGGCTTTTTTGAGGTGTTTGTTTTCTTTTCGGCAAGGACCGCACCAAGATGCCCAAAAATCGATAAGGACGTATTTTCCTTTAAGTGATGAGAGGGCTAAATTTTCGCCATTGGGCTGTGGTAGGTTTATTTCGGGCACAGGGGTATGGCGTTGTAGTGCTTGTGCGAAAGTGTGGGTGGTGGTTAGGAATAATAGCACTGCTATGGCTATAAATACGTTTTTTCTCATATTAGATTTTTTTAATTAACAAACGATAGCGCAAAAACAATGCCATTTTTTAGGAAATTAGCAAATTCGGGAATTTGAGAATTAGCAAATGGAGGTCAAACAAATCACACCTGCCTAACCCGTAACCCCTATCCACTATCCACAATTTCCTCATTTCCAAATTTCCTCATTTCCAAAATTTGCTAATTTTCTCATTTTCATTGCGAATAATGCAAAAACTACCAACCCCAACCCCTTTTTCTTACGAAAACCACAACCTGCTAAAAATCAGCTTATTATACCACTAACGATACCGGAAGCACCTTATAGCCCTCTCGAAGGGTGAACGAAGGGTGAACGAAGGCAGGGCGAAAGCAGAGCGAAGGATAATCGTTAGTTTACTGAATATCAAGCGTTTCATCTCCATACCCCTACTTTGCATTATTCGCAACAAAAATAGGAAAAAGATGATTTTTTGTTATTTTTTTTGGGTTAGGAGTTGCAGCCAGTTAAAGTCTCACACTGATTACACAGATAACACGGATTTTTTCACGGATATTTTTTTAATTGGATAATGACGGATTGGATTTCTTAATAAAAATGTTAATTATTGATTGTTTAATGACAAATTTTTTGTACATTTGCACCCACAAAAATAAATAGCATAGTCCGCGAATGAGTCCGATATACGATCAATTATTAATACCTTTTTTAATAGCTATGGTACTGGCTATTACTATGGGTGGTAGTGGTACAGCTCCGGCTTTTTCGGCAGCTTATGGGGCTAATGTTATAAGAAAAACGATTATACCAGGATTGTTTGGCATTATGGTTTTTGTGGGGGCTTTTGTGGCTGGACGCAAAACGGCTGGCACTATGGGAGGGGGTATTCTCCAACCTGAATATATGACCTTTACCGTGGTATCAATTGCCTTGTTCTCAATAGCTGTTACAATGCTTATTTCTAACATTTCGGGTATCCCACAATCCACTAGTCAGGCGGCGGTGTTGGCTTTGGCAGCCCCTGCTTTGTATTTTAATGAGTTGGATACCGAAGTGCTGTTTTTTCAGGTGATACCAGCGTGGTTTATACTGCCTGTAATTGCTTATTTTCTGAGTTATTTTTGTGGAAAATATATTTATCAGCCTATGCGCCGGCGTGGGCTTACAATACAAAGGGCTCAGAATGAGAACCAAAAGCATATTTGGGACGTTTTGCTCATAGTGATGGCTCTGTACGTATCCTTTGCCATAGGTTCCAATAACGTGGCTAACGCGGCAGGCCCCTTGTATACGATGACAATTAACGAATTGCATATTCGCGAAAGTGACCATACCGTTATCTTAATGCTTGCAACACTGATTGTAGCGCCTTGCTTTGGGATTGGTGCTTCGCTTTTTGGCTATAAAATACTGCGCAATACGGGCAAGGAAATTATTCTTTTTGGGAAATTTGAGGCGGTGATTATTGCTTTTATATCGGGTAGTTTGCTGCTGCTGGCATCGGTGGTGAAGGGTATCCCTACTTCGTTAGTACAGGTGAATGTGGCAGCTATTTTGGGTATAGGAGTGGCTAAAATGGGTAGCAAAAACATTTTTAAGAAAACGCAGGTGAAGCGCTTCTTCGCTATGTGGATGATTGCACCTATTATATCGTTTTTGCTGTCATTACTGCTGATTTTTTTGGCTGATAGGTTTGGAATGTTGCAACAAAACCCTTAAAAGAGTGTTAAAATTAGTTGTGCCAATACCGGAAAAATAAGGGAAAAGAATAGGGGTGAGGTGTTTTATAATCATCTCATTTTCAGTAATATATATAGAGTAATAAAAATTTTTAATATTAATATAGCGTTAAAATGCTAAAAAAAGGGTGCTATGTTCAGAAAAAGTAGTATCTTGCGCCCGAAATTTTATGCTAACAAGTGTTTTTACTATGAAGAGAAGTTTATTAAAAGTTCCTTTTTTCTTGGCTTTTGCAGGCTTGTTGCTCACTAGTTGTGGTGGAGGTAGCAAGTCGGACAAGAATATATCAAGCGCTACGGGCTGGAAAATTAACTCGAAAGAGGGAGGGTTCCAGTATAATACTGACTTTAAAGACCAAGAAACAGGACCAGGACTTGTGCTTATAGAAGGGGGTACTTTTACTATGGGACAAGTACAGGATAACGTGATGCACGATTGGAATAATATGCCAACGCAGCAACACGTACAATCGTTTTATATGGACGAGACTGAAGTAACCAATAAGATGTATATGGAATACCTTGATTGGTTAAAACGTGTGTTTCCACCAGATGATGAACAATACAAAAACATCTATAAAGGTGCTTTGCCCGATACTTTGGTATGGAGAAGCCCTCTAAGTGCTAACGAAGCGATGGTGGCTAACTACTTGCGTCACCCTGCTTTTGCCGAATACCCTGTGGTTGGGGTGAACTGGGTGCAAGCTGTTCAGTTTAGCGCTTGGCGTACCGACCGTGTGAACGAGGCTATTCTTTCACGCGATGGCTATCTGGCTAAAGACGCAAGATACCAAGTAGATGCTACAAGTACCTTCAGTACCGACACTTATTTGAATACACCATCACAAACTTATGGTGGTAAAATTCAAGGTGAGATGGGCGGTAAAAAAAGTGGTAAAGATGGTGAAATGCAATACGCTAAACAAACCAGCGGTATCTTACTTCCCGACTACCGTCTGCCTACTGAGGCTGAATGGGAATATGCTGCTAAATCATTAGGAGGTATCCGTCAGTACAACTCTTTGCAAGGTCGTAAAAAATACCCTTGGAATAGCCAATACACTCGTTACACCGAGCGCAAACGTCGTGGTGAACAAATGGCTAACTTTAAACAAGGTAAAGGTGACTATGGTGGATTGGCAGGCTGGTCGGATGACCGCGGTGATATTACTGTAGCGGTGAAAACGTATGCTCCTAACGATTTTGGTTTGTACGATATGGCTGGTAACGTGGCTGAATGGGTAGCCGACGTGTATCGTCCTATCATAGACGATGAAGTATCAGACTTCAACATCTATCGTGGTAACGTGTATATGAAACACGCTATAGGTGAAGATGGTAAGCAAGTGGTGGTAACTCCTGAATCTATTAAATATGATACTTTGGCTAACGGTAAGATTATAGCTCGTAACTTACCTGGTAACTTGGCTACAGTACCAGTAGATTCTAACGAAACTTACCTTCGTTATAACTTTACGCACTCCGATAACCGTAGTTATAGAGATGGTGATAAGGCTTCAACTCGTAACTTCCGTAACCAAAATGATTTGATGACTCCTGAAGCTGAGTATAGAAACTCAATGTACAACGCTCCTAAGCCTAAAAAATTTGGTACTGAGATGAACGGTAAAGATTATGACACTTCTAACGACCGTACTTCATTGATAGACGACGAGGTACGTGTGTTTAAAGGAGGTTCTTGGCGTGACCGTGCTTTCTGGATCGACCCTGCTCAACGCCGTTACTTGCCTCAGTATATAGCTACCGACTATATAGGATTCCGTAACGCTATGAGTCGTGTGGGTTCAAAATCTAAAGGTAACTACCGCACACCTAAAGGATAAATTGTTATTTATTTATTAAAGTTGATAATTTTACACAAAAACGCTGCAACTCAGGTTGTGGCGTTTTTTTTAGAGATTAGGGAACTAATTGTTAATGAATTATATGAAAATGGAAGAATTATACCATAAATATTTGCATAGTAGCGGTGTGTGTACCGATACACGTGCTATTAAAGAGGGGGGTATTTACTTTGCTCTTAAAGGGGCAAACTTTAACGGTAATACTTTTGCGGCTGAGGCTCTGGCTAAAGGGGCTGCTTATGCGGTGGTAGATGAGGAAACTTACTGCACTTCCGACAAGATGCTATTAGTAACCGATGTGCTTACTACCTTGCAGCAGTTGGCTACTTACCACAGGCGTGCCTTGAAAACCCTTGTGATAGCTATTACAGGTAGCAATGGTAAAACTACTTCAAAAGAGCTTGTGAAGTCGGTGTTGAGCACTCAGCTAAAAGTAGTGGCTACCGAAGGGAATTTGAATAACAACATAGGGGTGCCTCTTACCTTGTTACGCATACAGCCTGAAACAGATATTGCTATAGTAGAGATGGGGGCTAATCACCCTGGCGAAATAGCGTTTCTGTGCGATATAGCCGAACCTGATTACGGCTATATTACAAGCATTGGCAAGGCGCACTTAGAGGGGTTTGGCTCCTTAGAAGGGGTTATCAAAACAAAAGGTGAACTGTATGATTACCTAAAAGCACATCAGAAAATGATTATTGCTAATGCCGATAACCCTATTACGGAACAGCTGTTAGAGGGCTATGATAAGGTATATCGTTTCGGCACTAATAAGAAGGTGAATGTGCCTGTGAAATGTATGGCGACCCAGCCTGTACAAGTGCAGTTTGCCGATAGTGCTGTCCGTACTACCGAAGGGGCAAGAGATGAGTCGCTTCCGTTTATCAATAATCTTTTTGAGGAGTTTGACACTACTACAATAGCTACTTCACACTTGGTGGGGAGTTATAACTTTAGCAATATAGCGGCAGCAGTGGCTTTTGGGCGTTATTTTAAGTTGCCTGTGGAGGCTATTAAAAGAGGAATAGAGAGCTATGTGCCTCATAATAACCGAAGTGAGCTGATACCGTGGGGTAATAATACCATTCTTTTAGATGCTTATAACGCTAACCCTAGCAGTATGGCAGCTGCCATTGAAAATATGCTTACTATGCCTAAGTATGTGCATAAGGTGCTGGTATTAGGCGATATGTTTGAGCTGGGGGCGTACGCTGCCGAGGAACATCAGCATATAGTAGATGAGGTGGCTAAACACACTTGGGCAGGGGTGTATTTGATAGGAAAACAGTTTGCTAAAACAACGAGTCATTACCCTAAATATGAGACTCTTGAGGACTTTTTGCCTGTATTTAAAGGTTTGAACTTTACCGATACCTTGATTTTGATAAAAGGCTCACGAGGTATGGCTATGGAGCGACTTATAAAGAGCTAAAAAAGTTGTGTTTTTCTGTTTTAGGCTCGGTAGAGGAATTATTCATTGTTAATTGTTATTTGAAGAAAAGTTCGTACATTTGCATTTTGAAAAGTAAAAACTTAATATACTAACTAAAACAACTAATGAAGTGAGTAGGAAAGAAAAATTAGTAGAACGTATTAAAGGACTCCCTAAAGATTTTACTTTTAATGAATTGGAGACACTTTTGTCATATCTTGGTTTTGAGAAGAGTAATAAAGGGAAAACCTCTGGTTCGAGAGTTAAATTTTACCATAATGAAAAGCAAAAACAGTATTTAGCTCATAAACCTCACCCTTCTTCTATTATCAAAGAAAAAGCATTAAAGGATATTGTAGATTTTTTGGAAGAAAATGAGTTTTTAAACATTAATGATATAGAAAATGATGAAAACCCTCAAGCATAAAGGCTTCACAGGAAGCATAGAAGTAGAAGAAGATAATACTTTCTACGGGAAAGTATTAGGCTTAGATAAAAGTACGCTTATTACTTATCAGGGTGATACTTTAGCTGATTTAGAAGAAGATTTTATCAGTGCTGTAGAAGATTATATTACTGATTTTAAGGAAGTTATTACGCTACCAAAAAATAAGAATATTTTAAACTCTTTTGTAAGAGGAACTATGCAAAAAGCAGCTGTAATGTAGAAAAAACAACATTAAATAATTAAGAAATATGTTAAAAAATAGTAATCCAACAGAAACAAATGCTTGGAAGGCATTAGAAAAACACTTTGAACAAGTAAAAGACCGCCCGTATTAGAGGGACAAGATGTAATAGAGTTCTATAAGAAAATGGCTTCTTTCAAAGATGATTTGAAAAAATTAGGTATTACTCGCGAGAGTATAGAGAGAGATGCTGCTAAATTTAGAACTATGTTTAAAGTAAAAGTTGTAGGCGATGAAAAATAATTCAGATGAAATATCTATTTTATTGCTCACAGAAGACTATCCGATAAAACCTTTTGATTGTGAAGATGAAGAGAGGAACAAGCGTGTAGGCTTATCACTGTTAGGTGTACCTTTTTATCGAAAGATGGGATTTAAGTTTTTAATAGAAGGTGATAAAAACGATATCACCCGACTGATGTTTCTTGATTTGACGAGTTTTATTTAGAAAATAATTAAAATCTAAAAACTATGGCAAGAGAGATAAAACCAACCCCTGTATTAGAGGGACAAGATGTAATAGAGTTCTATAAGAAAATGGCTTCTTTCAAAGATGATTTGAAAAAATTAGGTATTACTCGCGAGAGTATAGAGAGAGATGCTGCTAAATTTAGAACTATGTTTAAAGTAAAAGTTGTAGGCGATGAAAAATAATTCAGATGAAATATCTATTTTATTGCTCACAGAAGACTATCCGATAAAACCTTTTGATTGTGAAGATGAAGATTTGAACGATTTTCTGTTTAATGAGGCAGTTCCTTATAGGAAAGAATTGCTGGCTACCACTTTTGTAATGGAGAATGATAAACAGACCTTAGGTTATTACAGCTTGCTGAATGATAGCCTACAATTAAAGGAAGAAATGTTTTCCAGCAAGAGTCAGTTTAGAAAATTCTTAAAAGAGTTAATGCCTTATCCTAAACGACATTTAAAAACGATACCTGCTCTTAAGATAGGGCGTTTAGCAATTGATAAAACTTTCAAAGGGAAAGGATTAGGTTCGGTGATTATGGCAAACATCATTAGTAAATGTATCAAGATGAATGAAGAACAAGCGTGTAGGCTTATCACTGTTGATGCTTATAAGCAGGCGATACCTTTTTATCAAAAGATGGGATTTAAGTTTTTGATAGAAGGAGATAAAGACGATGCCACCCGACTGATGTTTCTTGATTTGACGAGTTTTATTTAGAAAATAATTAAAATCTAAAAACTATGGCAAGAGAGATAAAACCAACCCCTGTATTAGAGGGACAAGATGTAATAGAGTTCTATAAGAAAATGGCAGGCTTTAAACAAAGTTTAGCTGAAAAAGGCATTACTCGCGAGAGTGTTCGTAAAGATGCTATGATTTTGAAATCGATATTTAAAGACAATAAAAAAGAAGAAACCCGATAAAATAATTATAATAGAAATGTTAAAAAATAGTAATCCAACAGAAACAAATGCTTGGAAGGCATTAGAAAAACACTTTGAACAAGTAAAAGACCGCCATACTTTGTCGTTATTCAATAACGACCCTAAGCGCGCTGAGAAATTTACAATTCAGTGGCAGGATTTCTATGTAGATTATTCTAAAAATCGCATAGATGAGGAAACGCTTAAACTCCTTGTCCAACTTGCTGACGAATGTGGTTTAAAGGACGCTATTGGCAAATACTTCGGTGGTGACCTTATTAACAACACCGAAAAACGCGCTGTACTACACACAGCTCTTCGCGCTCCTGAAAACAGCGTAGTAAATGTAGATGGCAAGAATGTAATGCCCGAAGTAGCTGCTGTAAAACACAAAATTAAACAGTTTTCAGAAGAAGTAATTACTGGTAAACGCAAAGGTTATACCGGAAAAGCTTTTACCGATGTGGTGAATATTGGTATTGGTGGTTCAGACCTTGGTCCGGCTATGGTAACTGAAGCACTTAAGTTCTATAAAAATCACCTCAATATACATTTCATCAGCAATGTAGATGGTGACCACGTGCTGGAAACTATTAAGCACCTTAACCCTGAAACTACACTTATTGTAATCGTTTCTAAGACTTTTACAACACTTGAAACGCTTTCTAACGCTCTTACTGTAAAAGAATGGTTCCTAAAATCAGGTTCTGAAAAAGATATTGCTAAACACTTTGTAGCGGTATCCACTAACCTACAAGAGATTGACAAATTCGGTATTGACCCCGATAACGTATTCCCTATGTGGGATTGGGTAGGCGGACGCTTCTCATTGTGGAGTGCCGTTGGCTTGAGCATCGCGCTATCGGTAGGTTATGATAACTTCGACAAACTGCTTAAAGGGGCACACACTATGGACGAGCATTTCCGTACGGCTGCTTTTGGTGAGAACATTCCAGTAGTATTAGCCTTGCTTAGCGTATGGTATAACAATTTCTACGGGGCTGAAAGTCAGGCGATAATTCCTTATACTCAGTATTTGCACCGTTTGGCGGCGTACCTGCAACAAGGTATTATGGAGAGTAACGGTAAGCAAACTGACCGCGATGGTAATCCTATTCCTTACCAAACAGGGGTGATTATCTGGGGTGAACCTGGTACAAACTCTCAACACGCATTCTTCCAGCTTATCCACCAAGGTACTAAGTTAATACCTACTGATTTCATTGGCTTTAAGCACTCTTTGCACGGCAATACTGACCACCATAACAAGCTAATGGCTAACTTCTTTGCTCAAACCGAAGCCCTTCTAAAAGGTAAGACTGAAGCTGAGGTGCGTAAAGAAATGGGCGATAAGGTAAACGAAGCGTTAGTGCCTTTCAAAGTATTTACAGGTAACCGTCCTACGACTTCTTTCCTTATCGATAAGCTTACCCCCGAGAGCTTAGGTAGCCTTATCGCTATGTACGAACACAAGATATTTGTAGAAGGTGTGATTTGGAACATCTATAGCTATGACCAATGGGGGGTAGAACTCGGTAAACAATTGGCAAGTAAAATCCTTAAAGATATTGCTGCTACTGAACTTTCTGCTCACGACAGTTCCACTACCAATTTACTAGAACAATTTAAAAAATAAATAAAGGCGTTAGTTATCAGTCGTTAGTCGTTAGAAATCGTAGTATTCTAATGACTAACGACTAACGACTAACAGCTAATCGCTAAAAATGATTCATATTAGAACAACCGAAGAAATAGAACTACTACATCAGGCAGCCCAAGTGGTATCACGCACTTTGGGTATAATGGCAAAAGAAGTAAAACCAGGGGTAACCACCCTCTACTTAGATAAAATAGCAGAGGAGTACATTCGTAGTCAGGGGGCTATACCAGGCTTTTTGGGCTTGTACGGCTTCCCTAATACGCTTTGTATGAGTCCTAATGCGCAAGTGGTGCACGGCATTCCTAACGACCGTCCGCTGCAAGAGGGCGATATTATATCAATAGATTGTGGAGCGATTAAGAACGGGTACTACGGTGACCACGCTTATACTTTTGAGGTAGGAGAAGTGGCTCCTGAGGTGAAAGAGCTTTTGCGCGTCACTAAAGAATCGTTGTATATAGGTATTCGTCAGTTTCGTGCGGGTAACCGTGTGGGCGATGTGGGCTATGCTATACAGCAGCATTGTGAGGCTCACGGTTACGGAGTGGTGCGCGAACTTGTAGGACATGGCGTAGGACGCAAGATGCACGAAGACCCCGAAATGCCTAACTACGGCAAGCGTGGTAGCGGTAAGAAGTTTAAAGATGGTATGGTAGTGGCTATAGAACCTATGATTAATATGGGAACTAAGAGCATACGTCAGCTAAAAGATGGTTGGACTATCCTCACTGCCGATGGGAAGCCCTCAGCCCACTTTGAACACGATGTAGCCCTTATTGACGGCAAACCCCGATTGCTTTCCACCTTCAAATACATATACGAAGCCTTAGGCATTGAAAGCAATGAAGAGGACGAGTTTTTGCTCAATTAGCAAAATTTAAATAGCATTAAAATAGAGAGCATAATGGAAAAAGAAAAAGTAAACGAGAGAGTTGTTGTGCATAAAACTCATAACTCAGAGACTATAGAGATTAGAAACCCGAGTGAGAAATTGTTGGCTTTTATGGATAAACTTGCTGAGAGAGCAAGAAAGCGGAAAGAAGAAATAATGAAAAAAATATATAAAGAAGAAGATTATATAACGATTTAACAGTGAACCTAGAGGTAGATATTCTTTTTAAAACTGAAGGAGGCAATTTGTATTCCTTAAATTTTTCTGAGTACAAGCCCAATTCTAATATTGCATTTCCTGTGGTTGAAATTTCTTTAGTTCTTAAAGAACAAAAAAGAAAAACAAATCCTTTTAAAGTGTTTTCTTTCATCATTGAGAAAATTGTAGAATACCTATCTGTGAGAGATGTTATATTGTATTACTATGCTGATAATGCCCCTATTTATTATAGGAATAGCGATACACATTGTTTTATTTCGCCACAACATTTTAGAAGTTATCTTTTTCATACTCTATTTACAAAAGAAAATCCTGAAGACTTGCTTATAAGTAATAGTGTTATTCCTAATATTCAGATAGGGAACCATTATCTCTCTTTTATCTATAAACAAAAACACCAACCTTATGTAGATATTCTTATTGAGGAACTTGAAGAATATCAAAAGTAATTCAAACATTCATAATTAAAGAAAATGTATAGAACGCATACTTGTGGAGAGCTGCGTCTCTCACACGAAAAACAACAAGTAACTCTTAGCGGATGGGTGCAACGCGTCCGAAATAAGGGATTTATGATTTGGGTAGACTTGCGCGACCGCTATGGTATTACTCAGCTTATCTTTGACGAAGAACGCACTGATAAAGCGGTTTTTGAGCAAGCTAAAAATCTTTCACGTGAGGATGTAATACAAATTCAAGGGACTGTTATTAAACGTGAGGCGGCAAACGCTCATATCTTAACAGGAGAAGTGGAAATCCTTGTTACTGCTCTCACCCTGCTTAACCACTCTGAAATACCTCCTTTTACTATTGAAGACAATACTGATGGCGGTGAAGACCTCCGTATGAAGTATCGCTATCTTGATATACGCCGTACCCCTGTACGTGAGAATCTTATTTTCCGTCATAAAGTAGGAATAATGGTGCGCAACTACCTTTCGGAACAAGGTTTTATAGAGGTAGAAACGCCTGTACTTATTAAATCGACACCAGAAGGGGCTCGTGACTTTGTGGTTCCCAGCCGTATGAACCAAGGTGAGTTCTATGCCCTCCCTCAATCGCCACAAACCTTTAAGCAGTTGCTTATGGTAGGTGGATTGGACAAATACTTCCAAATTGTAAAGTGTTTCCGCGATGAAGACCTTCGTGCTGACCGTCAGCCGGAGTTTACCCAAATAGACTGCGAGATGTCGTTTGTAGAACAAGAGGATGTTATCAGCACTTTTGAAGGATTAGCAAAACACCTCCTTAAAGAGCTTAAAGGCTTAGAGTTTGGTGATTTCCCTCGTATGACTTATGCTGAGGCGATGAAGACTTATGGCAACGATAAACCTGATATTCGTTTTGGTATGAAGTTTGGCGAACTGAATGACCTTGCTCAGCATCGTGATTTCAAGGTGTTCAACGAGGCGGAATTGGTAGTAGGTATTGCAGTACCTGGAGCAAATAGCTATACTCGCAAAGAGATTGATGCTTTGGTAGAATGGGTAAAACGTCCGCAAGTAGGTGCTTCGGGAATGGTGTATGTGAAGTGCAATGAAGATGGTAGTTTCAAATCATCAGTAGATAAATTCTATAATGAGGACGACCTTAAAGCTTGGGCAGCGCGCACAGGCGCCAAAGCAGGTGACCTTATCTGTATTCTTTCGGGCAAAGCTAATAAGGTTCGCGGTCAGCTTAGCGCCCTCCGTATGGAATTGGCTGAGCGTTTGGGCTTGCGTAAACCTGATGAGTACGCTCCGTTATGGGTGGTGGATTTTCCTCTGTTAGAATGGAGTGAAGAGGAAGAGCGTTTCTTTGCTATGCATCACCCTTTTACCTCGCCTAAACCTGAGGATATTCCGCTACTTGATAGTAACCCAGGGGCGGTACGTGCTAATGCATACGACCTCGTACTTAACGGCAACGAAGTAGGTGGGGGGTCTATTCGTATTTTTAATCAGGAGTTACAAGCTAAGATGTTTGAGCTTTTAGGTTTTACTCCGGAGCAGGCGCAAGCGCAGTTTGGCTTCCTGATGAACGCCTTTAAATACGGCGCTCCTCCGCACGGTGGTTTGGCTTTTGGCTTTGACCGATTGGTGGCACTGCTCGGTGGACAAGAAACTATACGCGACTTTATTGCTTTCCCTAAAAATAACAGTGGTAGAGATGTGATGATTGATGCTCCATCCCCTATTGATGAGGCGCAACTTAAAGAACTGAATATTCGATTAGCAAATTAGCAATTTGTTAATTAACAAATAAAAAAGGCTGTCGCAAAGTGAGATTTGTGACAGCCTTTTTTGTGCTTGTTATTTTGCTTTTGTGTAATAAAAAAAGTCCGATATTGCTATCGGACTTTTCCATTAACCAACCAAAACTTTAAATTATGAAAACTATTATTTGAAGTTTTACAATGAGCTACCACCCTCATTGCGTTGGCAAAGGTACGGCGTTTTTTTGAAATAGCAAAGAAAATGAGGAGTTTAACAAAAGTTTAACGTGTCCCTTTTTATTACACTCTGATAATCAATGAGTTGTAAAAGTGGCTTTTGTAGTCTTTTTCGACAAGAATAGGCTAAAAATGTATTTTTTCCGTTGCTATAACGGCTAAACTTGTAGGTTATCTAAAAGGATTTTATTACTTCATCGGCTTCATTAAGTACTTCGGGGTTGCCTACTCCTACTACATACATACCTGCGGACTTGGCGGCTTTTACGCCGGCAGGGGCATCTTCATACACACAACAGTCGGTGGGTGAGAGGTGCAGTAGTTGGGCGGCTTGGAGGAATACTTCGGGGTCGGGTTTGGCTTTGGTTACCATAGTGCCATCGACAATGGCATCGAAAAGGGGGAGTATGCCGGTGCGCTCTAATACTAAACGGGCATTACGACTGGCTGAACCTAAGGCTATTTTTTTGTTTTCGGTTTTTAATTGGTTCAAAAAAGAGGATACCCCTGGTAGGAGTTCGCTGCTGTTAATATGGCTGATGTACTGCAAATAGAGTTGGTTTTTGCGCAAAGCGGTGTCTTGAAACGCTTCCTCAGTGAGGGTTTTGCCTGCCCACTCTAATATTTTGTGTAGTGATACTTCACGACCTATGCCTTTTAACTGTTCATTATGGGCGGGGGTTAGTTCAAAATTGAACTCGTTGGCAATGGTTTTCCAAGCGAGATAGTGGTACTTGGCAGTATCGACTAATACGCCGTCTAAATCAAAAATATAACCTTTCATACGTTCTTTATTACCTGATAGATTTTGTGGGGCAAAAGTACAAAACAATTATCAATTAGCCAATTTGGAAATTAGCAATTCGGAAATTGGCACATTGAGAGAGGGTGAAGGGGAAAAATGGTTTTTCTGCGTTTATGGCAAAAAACAGAAAAATATACTATTTTTGGGTGGTTTGACAGAAACAGGGGGGGTGGAAATAGTATGCTTATCCTTCGCTCATAGTTCGCTTATAGTTCGCTCATAGTTCGCTCAAGGCTCAAACAGAAAATTTTTCTGTTTGGGTATGTTGGAATTTCGCTCATAGTTCGAGGTAAAGGAAAAGCCGCTTAGTGGGGTGCTAAGCGGCTTTAGTTTAGATGTGTATAAAAAGATGAGAGTTGATTTTTATTCTACTTCCCATTTTTTTTGCTCTATATCATATACTATATCGGCTGTTTTTTGATATGGAGACAATACTATACTTCCGCGTGTGTTGGGAAGACTTTTTATGGAGAGCGTTAGCGTTTCGTTTGAAATGCCTTTGCCCTTGTAGGTTTTTAAAACGATATATTTTAGCTTTTTATTCTTAGAAACATCTAAGGGGGTAGTGAGTCCTACTCCTTCTAAGAATAAGGCATCTAACTCGGTGAGTGTATCGAGTTTTAAGGAGCTAATATTGTGGCATAAGCTGAGTGAAATATGGGTTAATTTTGTGTTTTTTGATAGGTCTAAAGTTTTTAGATTACTATTTTCGTTAAAACTAAGGTGATTTAATGCTGGGGCATTGGTAATATCGACCCATTCAAGCTGATTGGAAATAGCGCTGAGATGATGCAGTTTTTGGGAATCTACTTTTAGGCTTGTTATTTTGTTATTATCTACGGATAGTAACCGTAGCTTAGGATTCTGGTTAAGAAGAAGGGAGGTAAGATTGTTTCCGTTGGCTTTGAGGACTTCAAGATGCTCACACTTATGGGGTTTTAATGATGTGATTTCTTGTAAATGACACTCAAGCTCTAGCAAATTACCATATATTTTAAACGATTGATTTTTAAGGGTAAATTCACATTTAGATTCGTATTTATAGATTTTTCCGTAATGATCAATGGGCTTGAGTTTGGGGTAGAAGTCAATATTTTCGTCCCAAACGCCATTGTCATTAAGGTCGAACCATAGGTTTTCGGGCTCGTTTTCGGCGCGTATTTCTATTTCAACACTTATGCTTTCACCTACTTTTTTTGCAGTGGAAAGGCTTACGTAGTGAGTTTTATCGAGAGCATCGGGGTTTTTAGGTTTCTGAGGTTTGGTTTTTGTAGTAAAAGGATAGAATGATGATTGGGCGGTGTTATCGGCTTCATCACGTACTATTACCCATACTTTATAGTTTTTTTCTTCGGTAAGGGCTGTAATTTCGTGGCTTAGAAAGTTTGTTTGGGCAGAGGTGCTGCTTGGGGCTTCGGCACTACCGTCTATTTGCCAGAATAGCTGATAAGTAAGCTTTTCGGCAGGGGTTTTGTTATCGCTAGCTTTTTCCCAAGTTACGGTAGCCTTATCGTAAGAGATGTTTGTTATAGAAATGGCACCAATAGTAGGTTTTTCTCTATCTGGTTCGGGTTTTGGCTCGGGTTTTGGCTCGGGTTTTGGCTCAGGCTTTGGTTCAGGCTTTGGTTCAGGTTCGGGTTTAGGGGCTTCTTTATCTTCTTCTTCGGCTCCTTCTTTGTTAAGGCGTAGGCTTTTCCAGCCTTTAGCGGCTACTGCTTCACGTACGGCATTGGTAACGTCATTCCCATCGCCTTCTGCATTACGGAGCACAATGGCTGCCCCTGTAGCGGTAGGTAGTGAGGCAACAAGTTTTGTAAGGGCTTCGGCACTGAGCTTGTTATTGGCTACATTCAGCTTGGTAAGGTGTGTATTGCTGCGCACATCGGCAGCAATAAGGGCGTTGCTGGTAGCGGTAAGGGCTGTTACTTCACCATAGATAGTGAAGACCTTGCTTGAAGGGGTGAAGGTAATGGGCTTAGTAGGGTCGGTTATGCGTACATCGGTACCCTCGTCGAACACGCCGTTGTTATTGGTATCGACCCATACGGGGCTATCGGCAGTAGCAGGGGTAAGGCTTACTGTTGCCGTATTAATACCTTCGGTAAGGAAAGACATATAGGTTAGGGTGGTATCGACCACTGGCTGGGGGTTCCATTCCTTGAGGTGTGTAGGCGTTTTTATGGGTTTGGCAGTTTCTTCGTCATTCTTGCTCTTGGAACAAGCAAAGACGATGAGCAATACAGCAAATGCAGATAATAGCAAATGCACAATACGAGTGTTAAATGCTTTTTTCATAATAAAATACTTTTTAAATATTAATTCAGGGTTTAAGAGATAGGGGTAGTTTTTAGGCAGGAGGCAGATATTTCTGTTTTCTGCAAAAGCCTGATATTTGATACCTCCTAATTCCGCTGCAAAGTTAGGGCGTTTTTTTGGTAGGTTACTTGTCTCAGACTGCCATTTTTTGGTCACAGACTGCCATTTTTACATTTTGCCCAATTTGTCACTGCTCGCTATAAAATGGCTATAAACCTTTATAAAATAAGGAAAAGCAGTGACAGGTTAGTGGGGGAGAAGAGGGGTTATAGGTTGTAAGCGAGTTTTGCAAAATAGAAAAAGCCGCAAGGAGTACTTGCGGCTTTTCCGTTTTTAGTTAGTGAAAGAAATAATAATAATTTTACTTGTTGTAGTGTTGAGTCTTTTAATTAGTATCGCTAATTAATTACAATGATTAAGTTATCCGTATTTTAGTGAGTGGCTAAACATTCGGCTATACCTTCGCAGTTGGCGTGTATAGCTTCTTTAGCTGTTTCTTTTTACGGGGGCAAAATTACAATGTTCTGCCATACCTGCAAGTCTTTTTTTATTGAATTAATCTATGAAGTAATAAAGAAAGGTTATTTTAGTGGTTGATAGTTAGCTTAACTACCAAGTACTAATGTTACAATAAAACACACTACTACCCCGTATATTACAGGGAGTAATGTGGCTACCAATGTCCATTTTTTGCTACCTGTTTCCTTGTAAATAGTGTATATAGTAGTGCTACAAGGGTTGTGTAGTAGGCTGAAGAGCATCAGGTTCACGGCAGTGAGCAGTGTCCACCCTCCGGCTTGCAATAAGGCTCCTACTTGGGCTGTAGAGGCTTCCATCAGTACGCCAGCCCCTTCGCCTATGGCTGCTTGTCCTAATACCATAGTGGTAAGCATCAGCACCGTAGGGATTACAATTTCATTGGCTGGAATAGCTACTATGTAGGCTAATAATATTACTCCGTTAAGACCGATGGCAATACCTACAGGGTCTAAGCCTTCTATAAGCCACAAAGCTATGGGCTGGCTGCCAATTTCGATGTTACATATCAGCCATATTACAGCTCCGGCAGGTGCCGCAAAGACAATAGCGCGCCATAATACTATCAGGGTTCTATCAATTAATGAAGTGTACAAGGTCTGGAAGAAGCGCGGAGGGCGGTAGGGCGGCAATTCCAGCACAAAGAATGAAGATTCTCCTTTTAGCAGTGTTTTGCTAAGCAGCCACGAAGTAAAGAAGGAAAATACTATCCCTAATACAGCTATCCCTATTACGGCTAACATTGCAACGGTACCACTCCACTGTTTGGGTACTAAGGCGCCTATAAATAATGTAGCTATGAGTATTTGGGTAGGCCAGCGCCCGTTGCACAATGAGAAGTTATTAGTGATTATAGCTATCAGTTTTTCACGCGGACTATTAATAATACGTGTAGCCACTACCCCTGCGGCATTACAGCCAAAGCCCATACTCATAGTAAGAGCTTGTTTGCCGTGGGCTCCTGCCTTTCTAAATAGCTTATCGAGGTTAAAAGCTACACGGGGTAGATAGCCAAAATCTTCTAACAAGGTGAATAAAGGGAAGAATATTGCCATTGGGGGTAGCATTACCGAAACAACCCAAGTAGTAGCCAAATACACCCCATCGATAAGGAAGCCGCTTATCCACCAAGGGAGGTGCAAGGCAGCCGCTCCGTCTTTCAGCAGAGGGTATAACCAGCCTACAAACAAGTCGGATAGCCATTGTGAGGGGTAATTAGCTCCTACAATTGTAATCCACAATACCCCTGCTAATAGTAGAAACATAATAGGGAACCCCCATAAGCGGTGCGTTACTATCCTATCAATAGCCCTATCTATGCGGAACGACCGAGCCTTATAGTCCGTGCTTACCGAAGCGTTTATCAGGGCTGTAGCTTGTGTGTAAACAGCTTCTACCAAATCAGTGCGATAGCTGTCGCCTAACAGCTGGTGGTGTTTATCGGCTATCTGTAGCAAGTGAGATTGTTTTTCAGGATTGTTTTCTTCCGAGAAGAGTCCTTCGCTTATTCCGCGCCTCACGCTCTCATCACCTTCAATAAGGCGCATAGCCAGCCAACGGGTGTTAGGCAGAGAGGGGTTTAGGTCGGTAAGCAGTAGTTGTAATTGGGCTACAGCTTCGGCATTAGCTTTAGGAAGTTCGATAAACGTATGCTTTTTAGTGTGAAATTTACCGCTTACTACTTCTTGTATAGCCAGCAGTAGGTCGGCAATACCCTCCTTAGTACGCGCAGAGGTAGCTACCACCGGGATACCTAAATCACGTGAGAGGGTGCGCACATCAATACTGATATGATGCCGGCGCGCCTCGTCCATTAAGTTTAAGCACAGCACTGCTTTATCCGTAATTTCCAGTATCTGAAGGGCTAAGCTTAGGTTGCGTTCCAACCTACTTGCATCTACCACTATTACAGTTACATCGGGTTTGCCAAAGAGGATAAAATCACGTGCTACTTCCTCGTCTTCCGAAGTAGAAAGAAGAGAATAGGTACCAGGTAGGTCGATTATTTTATACCTTTCTCGCTCAAAAGAAAAACTACCTTCAGCACGACTAACCGTTTTGCCAGGCCAGTTACCAGTATGTTGGCGCAAACCAGTCAGAGCGTTGAAAACAGTACTTTTCCCCGTGTTAGGATTGCCTGCCAACGCAATAGTATAGTTATAATTAACCGTTTCTTCGCCCAAAGGTTTGAGTGATGATGAAGGGTTTGCCGCACAAGTATCACAGATATTCTTCACAATCAATAATTCATATTAATAGTTTATAATTACGTAAGCAGCATCACTCCTTCTCAAAGCAATCTGTGTATTGTGAATGCTATAAGCTACAGGGTCGGCTAACGGACTCACGTTTTCCACCTCAATTCTGCTGCCTCGTACAAAACCTAAGTCCAGCAAACGCTGCCGTACTTCTTGCGGGCAATCGGGGGTAAAGCCCACAATTACAGCCGTTTCACCCATTTTTAATGATGCTAATGATAGTGTCATAACAATTTACTATTTTAGTAATATATTTTTTAGACAAGCAAAATTACTGTTTTTTATTGAATTGGCAAAATTATTTTCAAGTTTCATACAAAAGAAGATATAACCATAAAAAAAACTTTGCCAAAGTAAGAAGATACTTTGGCAAAGTGAGTGATAAATTATAACTTATCAAGTTGTTCTTTTAAAGGTTTGATATATTCTAAGTATTGGGCTTTCAGGTTTTCTTCAATAGGTACCGAGTCGGGCATTTTTTCCTTTAAGGGGTCTACCTGTACCCCGTTTTTCCAGAACCTATAACATACGTGAGGTCCTGTAGCCAAGCCGGTACTACCCACCAAGCCTATTACCTGCCCCTGTGATACACTTTGTCCCTTTTTCACCAATATTTTCTGCATATGCAGGTATTGGGTGGTATAAGTGTTGTTATGGCGTACTTTTACATAGTTCCCATTGCCCGAACCATATCCCGCTTCTATTACAGTACCCGCAGCAGTAGTGCGTATAGGCGTACCTGCCGGAGCGGCGTAGTCTGTGCCAAAGTGTCCTTTCATACGGTGCAATATAGGGTGAAAACGCATACCAAACTTAGAGGTAATACGGAAAATGTCCAAAGGCGATTTCAAAAACATACGCTTCATCATATTGCCGTTTTCATCGTAAAAACCATTGTTACCTTTAAGGCTATCGGTAGTGTAGTTAAAAGCGTAGTAAGGCTTCCCTTCCCACTCAAAATAAGCCGCTTTCACATCCTTTACGCCTGCATTAATAGTGTCTTCCACAAAACTTTCTTCATATATAATTTTGAACTTATCACCTTTTTGCAAGCGGAAAAAGTCAATAGTATAATCAAATATCTGTCCTAATTGATAGGTAGCTTGTTGGCTGATACCTGCCTCTTGGGCATCAACACTAAGGTTGTTACTGATGCTACCCCCTATAGCTTTCTCTTTAACGGTTACTTTGCGTTGCCCTTTGTAGGCGTGTACCGAGTCGGTAAGCTGTACCACTACATAATCTATCAAGTTAGGCTGATACACAAAGCTATGAGGAGCATTCGGTTTTTCTTTACTGAAGAGGAAAGCATAAGGCTTCCCTACGTGAAAGTTACGCGGACTGATAAGCTCCTTAGTAATTTCAGCTATATGATGAATATCAGTAGCCCCTATTTGTTGCGCTTCAAGCAGTTTGCCAAAGGTATCACCTGTTTTCACAGTATCTTTAGCAATAGTATAGTCATTTAGGTTGAACCCAAATTCATACTTTGCAGGAGGGGCTGTTACAGTAGTACTACTTGCAGTATGGCTCTCATTAGTTTGAGGGTTGTTACAAGCCGTAAAACCCAAGAACTGTATAGCCAAAAAGGGGTATAATATTTTTCTCATCATCTTTACTGATTGTTTTTCTTAATATATTCCAAAATACGATGGGTCAGATTTAGGTTATCAATACCACTTACACCGTGAGCGTGCATAGGATAAATAAAAATCTCAATAAAATCTCTATTGGTAATAGATTCTTTAGTGATACTCATCAGGTGCTGAGGCACTACTACATCGTCTACACTGCCGTGAATGAACAGCAAAGGGCGTTTAAGACCTTTAATATGCTTCCCTACACGGCTATTTTCGTAACCCTCAGGGTTTTCTTCAGGCGTATCCATATAGCGTTCGCCGTACATTACCTCATAGTATTTCCAGTCGGTTACAGCACCCCCTGCTACCCCTGTGCGGAATACTTCTGGGTGACGTGTAACCAAGCTCGAGGTCATAAAGCCCCCAAAACTCCAGCCGTGTACCGCTATGCGGTTTGCATCAACATAAGGCAGACTCTTTAAGTATTCCACACCTTTCAGTTGGTCGGTAATTTCGTTATCGCCTAAGTGGCGGTGTATCACACTTTCAAAAGCAAACCCTCGGTTAGCACTTCCTCGGTTATCTACTGTAAAAACAATGTATTGTTCATTTTCAGCAAATACTTTTTCCCACAAATACGAACTCGTACCCCAGTTATTAGTAACCTCTTGCGCGTGAGGTCCCCCGTACACATATATCAGCACCGGATATTTTTTATTAGGGTCAAAAGTCTTAGGTTTGTGCATCTTGGCATACAGAGGGGTGCCATCATTAGCCTTAAGAGTAACAAATTCGGTAGTACCTACAACAAAACCTTCCAAAGGATTTTTAGCCGTAAGCAAACGCTTGGCACTACCTTTTTCAGTATCTATAAGCTCAATGTTTTTAGGAACCGAAATACTCGAATAATCACTCAGCAAGTATTTGCCATCGCTGCTAAGTTGTACTTTATGAGTACCCGCTTCGGCAGTAAGTTTGGTAACTTTCTTAGGATTCTTAAGGTCAATCTTATAACAGTGCTTTTCACGCGGGTCAGGACTCGTACCTACTATAAAAACCTGTTGTCCTTTGCTGTCAAAGCCAATAATCTCTTGTACTACCCATTTAAAGTTAGTAATCTGTTTGATAAGTTTTCCACTTACATTATAGTGGTAAACATTCATAAAACCATCGCGTTCACTAAGCCACAAAAACTCATCAGCTTTGTTAGGCAAAAATACTGCAGGACTTTCAGGTTCCACCCATTTAGGATTACTTTCCTCAAATATAGTATTCACCTTTTTGCCAGTAGCCACCTCATAGCGGTTTAGGGCAAAGTGGTTTTGTCCCCTATTTACTTCAGCCAAAAGGATATACTTTTCGTCAGGACTCCAAGCCAAATTAGTAAGGAAATGCTCATCAGTAGTATCAATATCCAAATAGCTTAGTTGTTTAGTTTTTAGGTTGTAGATACCCACAGCTGCTCGTTCACTGTTTTGTCCAGCCATAGGGTATTTAATATTCATCAAGCTAGCAGGAGTAGTAGTAATATCCACCAAAGGGTAGTCGGCTACCTGAGTTTCATCTTTTTGGTAGAAAGCCAAGAAGTTACCTTTAGGCGAAAAGAAAGTCCCTTTATTAACACCAAACTCATTGCGGTTTATAGCCCTTCCCGATACTATATTCTCATCGGCAATAGCAGTAACAGCCGTTTTGTCGGCTTCGGCAGTAGCAAGATAAAGATTATGGTCAATAACATAAGCCACGCTATGGCTTACAGGGTCATATTCAGCACACTCAGCCCCTTGGGCAGTGCTAAAAGAGCTTATAGCCTTTTTAGTATTGTAATTATAGCGGAAGTAACGCTGGTTATGCTCAAAAACCACCTCATTATTATCAATATAAGCGATAGAAGGCAATTGTTTGTTATGAGCAAAAAGTTCTCCTAATACAGGGAAAGCCTCACCCACCTCACCGCCAATAGCAGCTACTTTTTCGCCTTTAAGGTTATAAAGTTCATAAATACCATCTGTTTTGTAAAGGTAGCGGTCAGTTCCTTTCACCCATTGCAGGTTTCGGAGTCCCTCAGGGTACAGCAGTTTATAGCCTCTGGGTTGTGAAGCATCTTCGGCAGCGTAATAAACCGCCTCGTCAATAGTAAGTCGGCGCTCTTGAGCCAGCGCACTAAGGGTAAGCAAAGCCACCCCCACACACGTAATGATTCTTTTCATAACTAAGGTTAATTGTGAATAACAAATATGAGGCAAAAGTATAACATTTTACTGACACCGCCAAATATATTAGTCAAAACGCACGGCAAACGCACCAAATATTTACCCATACCCCAACAGAAAAATTTTCTGTTTGAGCCTTGAGCATAGTCAGCGAGCTGGCGCAGCTGAGTATGTCAGAGCGAACTATAAGCGAACTATGAGCGAAGGATAAGACTCCAAATACCAACCCCTCCCCATCTACCAAACTACCCAAAAACAGTATATTTTTCTGTTTTTTGTCATAAACGCAGAAAAACAACTTTTCTCCATTTTTCCCTTCCCATTTGCTAATTTCCAAATTTTCTCATTTACTGATTCTCTCATTTTCCACCCTTATAAACACAAAAAGAGCTATCGCCTAAGGCGATAGCTCTTTTTATTTTTAAATTCTCTTCTTTATATTTACTTATGAAGGCAATAAGCCAGTACAAAATCGTCAATACATTTAAAATGTACAGTATAAGTAGTATCTTCAATTTTTATCATAGTACGAGTATCGGTAGGGAAGAAGTCACGTACTTTAATATCATTCAGGGTAATAAATGGGTTTCCGTGTACTTTAAAGCCTACCTCCTTAGCACACCAAATCATAATCAGTTTTTGCACAATATTTTCGTATGAAAAAGTAGTGTTTAAAAAATCCCATTGTGTAAATTTGTACGCTATTCTCACAATTTTGTCGCGTTTCTTTTCAATATCAACTCCCACTTCTCGGTTGCTAATAATTACGGCTACTTTATCAAATGAATGACTTATCGAAATATGTTTCCCGTCCGATAAAAAAGGCTTACCATTAGGGTCGTAGAACAGAGCCGTAGGGCGGTACCCCAGTTGTTTCAGTAACAAACGGGTAGCCAGAAAATTCTTCTTTCCTCTTTCATTATGGATACCCTCTAACAACTCCTGCTGTTGGGATGTTAGCTCCACCTCATCAGATAAAAATACCAAGGGCTCTACTACATCCCAAACATAGAGTTTGGTTTTAGTATCCGTATCAAATGTTTCAATTAAAGGCATAATAAATTATAATATATTCTTTCATCTAGTGCAAAGATACAACCTTTTTTCATTATAAACAACAGAGACCATTATCCTATTATCTTATTAACATAATGTCTTTGTTAATAAAAAAAGGGATTATGGTAATAAATGAGGCTTATATTAAGAAATATACTTTTTATCCCTGTTAAAACATATTAAATTTGTTGTTTTAAAGATTAACACCCAAAAAATGAATATTTAACAACTAATTAACAAGGAAGCAAAAAAAGTCTTCACAAAGTACACTTTGTGAAGACTTAAAAAAATAATATGGTGAGATATAATTATTTGTAAAGCACTTTTTTCACTGCTTTTACTACATCGTCGGCGTTAGGTAACCACTCTTTCAAAAGATCGGGTGAGAAAGGAGCAGGAACATCGGCAGTAGTAATACGTTGTACAGGAGCATCTAAGTAGTCAAAAATATGCTCTTGTACTTGGTAAGTAATTTCCGATGACACACTACTAAAAGGCCAAGCCTCTTCAAGCACTACCAATCTGTTAGTTTTCTTCACCGAAGTAAAGATAGTTTCAAAGTCCATAGGGCGGATAGTACGAAGGTCGATAATCTCACATTCAATACCTTCTTGAGCTAGCATATCAGCAGCTTTGTAAGCCTCTTTAATAATTTTACCCCACGAAACAACCGTAACATCTTTACCCGCGCGTTTAATATCGGCTACACCAATAGGAATAGTGTATTCTTCTTCAGGCACTTCACCTTTATCGCCGTACATTTGTTCCGATTCCATAAAGATAACAGGGTCGTTATCACGGATAGCCGATTTTAGCAATCCTTTAGCATCGTAAGGGTTTGAAGGCACTATCACTTTAAGCCCAGGGCAGTTAGCGTACCAGTTTTCAAAGGCTTGAGAGTGAGTAGCAGCCAGCTGTCCAGCCGAAGCCGATGGTCCGCGGAACACAATCGGAATATTAATTTGTCCGCCCGACATTTGACGCATTTTAGCTGCGTTATTAATAATTTGGTCTATGGCTACCAATGAAAAGTTGAAAGTCATAAATTCAACAATAGGACGGTTACCGTTCATTGCAGCCCCTACCGATATACCCGCAAAACCGCTTTCGGCGATAGGAGTATCAAGTATGCGATCAGGACCAAATTCATCAAGCATACCTTTTGATGCTTTATAAGCACCGTTGTATTCGGCTACCTCTTCACCCATTAGGTAAATAGACTCGTCTCGGCGCATTTCCTCGCTCATAGCCTCACAAATGGCTTCTCTAAATTGTATCGTTCTCATTTTATATTTTTTGAATTATAAAGTAAGTTATAACTATAATTTCAGTTTTGAAAATACAAAAGTAGTAAAAAAAAATGAATATGTTACAAATTTTGTACTTTTATTTTTCAGCAGTTTCTATAAATCACTAATAATTAGCTGCTTGAGTTTATATTTTTATAATAGTAATACCTTTGTCAATAGTATCAAAATCATTGTCGGAGGTAACTAAACGCAGTTTTTTTACGCCGCAAAAGTACAAATTAATTCGGAATTGGCAAAGAATAATCTAATTGCCAAAGGTTATGATTTCATCTTCTTCTAAGCTGTCGTACAGCACATTCTTGTATTGGTCAAACACTTTTAGCGTGTCGGGCTGGGTCGATAAAAAGTCATACTTCTTTAACTGCGCTACCTCTATCCCCAGCCAATGCGCATAGCCCCTTAAAAAGTTAAAAGCTGATTTGGCTACCTTTACCTCCTTATGTTCGGCATCATCGCTGTTTATCAGCGCAAAAGGTACTCGGTAAGCCCCTTTGTTAGGATGCGTATCTCCGTGATTTAGTGTTGCAAAAAATGCCGACTGGCGGTCTTGTGCCATTAGGGCGTGGTCGGAAAAATAGAGTAATGAAAAGGACTCACCCTCAGCCTGTAACAGCTCGTACACTTGTTTTAAAAAAGCATCTGTTTGCTCTAAGGTTTGCAAGTAAGCCGAGAGGTTGCGGTTCACATAATCGTAATGAATAGCCTCTTCTAATCGCTCAGGAAAATAAGGGTGCGACCCCATAATGTGCAATACAAATAAGCGCGGTTTGGCACTCTTTTCTTTCAAAAAACGACCCAACACCGGCAGCAAAGCCGTATCGTAAATATTCATTGAAGCGGAATTACTTTTTTTTGTAAATACCTTATGGTCAGCTAAAACCGCAATTTTAGCAATAGGCATATCCCAGTCACCCACAGTCCCTTGGTTCGATAGCCAATAGGTCTCAAACCCTGCCTCTTTAGCCAATGAAATAAGATTGTTTTCATATACAAAAGCATCACCCTGTAACTGAACAAACATACGAAGCAGAGCGGTAGTGGTATTCGGAGCCGTAGCCGTATACCCATCAATAATAGTACCCTTTACCTCCTTTAAGAAAGCCGAATTTTCTATCGGAAACCCGTACACCGACATATAATCACGCCTTGCGCTCTCGCCTATCACCATCACGTAATTTTGGTAGGCAGGCACAGCCTTCTCCACCACCCAAGTAGGTTTGCCCTCTATCCCCTTGTTCAGTTCAGCGCGCAGTCTTTTGTATTGTTCTACATTGTTGTAGATAGAAGCGTAGAATGCCACAGGAGCTGTACGTGAGTATTGCCACTGAAAGCTGCCAAATTCCTTTATTTTAGCGATAGGTCTGTACACCGTAAGTCCCACCGCAATTACAGCCATAGCAGCCGTAATAAAAAGCTGCTTTGTACTTTTTACATAGTGCTTCTTTTTTGCCAGAAACAACACATAGCCACCAGCCACCAGCGTAATTATCGAGATAGCGTACGAGTAAACTGGCAGTTGCTGCATAAATTCCTTCGATTCCTGAAAATCAGTCTCGAAAAAAGCCCCAATCATTGTAGCAGGCGGATGACCAAACCATATTATTTGCGGCAAGAAAAGCACACAAGTAATCAGCACGAAGGCAAAGGGAACGGCAAAAAGCCAGAAGTTCAGCCGTCTTAACGCCCAAAAGCCCATAAAGGTAGCGAGCATACCATACACCGCTAAGTTCATACCGAGTGCAAAAGGCATAGCTACCGAGAAAAGCAATAACAGAAGCTCAAAAAGATATTTTTTCATTAAGATGCAAATTTCAGACGGCAAAAATACAAAACAATTAACAATTAGCAATTAATAATTATAATTGAGTGCCCATTCTCTCACATTCTGTGTTATCTGTGCAATTCGGTGCGAGACTTAAATAGGCGTAAGTAGGCTTGCCTACCAGCGGGGATTCCTTTTATTAAGTATTTTTCAAGAGGTCATTTCCAAAACGAATAATTGCTTCTATGATAGGTAAGGCTTCTTTACCTAAATCAGTAAGGGAATATTCCACTCGTGGGGGTACTTCTGGATAACTTACTTTTGCTACTAATTGATGAGTGCAGAGCGTTTTTAGTTCTTCATTAAGTACTTTTTCACTCACTTGTGGAATGGCACGCTTTAGTTCCCCATAACGATGTGTGCGCTGACTGAGATGAAACAGTATAAGCATTGCCCATTTGCTTCCCATTATTTGCATTGTTCGCCATACAGGACAGTCTTTGTTAATATTTTTTTCGTTCATCGCAATATTTTTTCTATTTGATACTGAGTAATTCTAACTTTTTTGTAAGGTGCTTACTTTCTCGTAAGTACTTGTGTGCTTGGATACAAAGGTATAATTTTGCGGTGAAATAACAAAGAAAAATTCATATAAAAATGACAAAAACAGAAATTGTACATCAGTTTTATGTCTCCTTAGCTAAAGGAGATTTTGAGAAAGTAGGCAGTTTATTAGCCGATGACTTAGTATGGCACCAACCAGGGAAAGGGGCTCTTTCAGGTAGTTACAAAGGTAAAGAGGCTGTATTCTCTCATTTGGGAAGAATGGCACAGCTCAGTGGAGGCACTTTTGCTATTGACCAAATTGATTATATCACCGAAAACGACCCTTTGGTAGTTGCTGCCGTTGCTTTTGAGGTCTTTGCTTTTGACAAAAGTATACGAATGAGAGGTATTGATCTCTATCGGGTAGAGAACGACAAAATACAAGAGGTTTGGTTATTTTCTGAGCGTATAGAGGAAGAAGACGCTTTTTGGACAGAAGCCCTTAGGTTATCTAACCAACAAAAATAATATTTCCCCGCTTATGGATATCTATAAGCGGGGAGTTTTCTAATTTGTTACTTCTCTAATTTGCTAATTTTCTCAATGCGTTTGTTGAGTTTTTTCAATTTCTTTTTGATTTGTTTTTCTTGGCGCTTGGCACCTCGTAAAACAATCTTAGCAAACTTTTTTTGTTTTTTGCTGATATGCTTATTAAAGGCAAACATTACATCAGCCGATGCTGAAGTATGTGTATATATTGCTTTAAAACTGCTTGATAAATCCTAAGGATAGGTAGGGGACTAGGTGAGTTCGTTCTATTACTATATTATTTTTCTCATAGAAACCTCCCATTACTTGGCTTCCTAAGGCAATATAGGGCTGTATATTGCTTCTTGATAGAGATAAAAAGCAAACTTGTACCTCTGTGCCTAAGCGCATAAAAAACCAGCTTGAAAGACTCTCTCTATTAGGAGAACTTAGCACAAAATGAGTTTCTGAACGCAAGGAAATAGCCTCATTGCTGTAGAACCTGAAATTACCACTAAGACCCATTCCTGAAGACATAGAGCGTGCTTTCTGATTCTGCTCATCACGGAAAGAGGTATACCCATATTCCAAAATAAATCCCAAGCGAAACTTCTCCGAGAAGCTATAGCCTATCCCTAAGTCTAAATGGATTTGGGTCATTGCCTTTTCATTACTGAGGAAATTACTTCCAAAAGAAAAATGGGTATCCTGATAAATTCCTTTTTGCGCCAGCCCTATATGAGCAAATAATAAGGTAAAAATACCTATAAGTATCTTTTTCATTAATAAAAAATTGTTTATCTTTTCTTGAGGGCAAAAGTACAACTTTTTTTGAAAGTAGCAAAATTTAGAGGTCGTACGTTTGCACTTTGAAAAAATAATTGTAATTTTACATTTAAATAAGTAC